>JBBROQ010000084.1:0-12539 GCA_038229115.1 Planctomycetota bacterium
CCGCCGCTACCGCCGAAGACGATGTTGCCCGTCGGAACCAGCGCCGTGTTGGACGACGCACCGGCAACGCTGAGCGAACCGAGCGCGGTTTCGGCATCATTTATTGCGAAGCTGAGCGGCCCGATGACGGTGCCGATGGCCACCGCGGCCTGATTGGCGATATCGGTAATGGTCGGCGACGTATTCGTCGGGCCACCCGCGCCGGCCGTGACGGTGAAGGTACTGGTCGCGCTCAAAAGTCCGTCGGATACGCGCACCGTGATGGTGGCGCTTCCAGACTGCCCGGCCGCCGGCGTGACGGTGACAGTACGGTTCACGCCAGTACCAACGAAGGCGACATTTGCGGTCGGCACCAACGCAAGGTTCGACGACGACGCGCTCAGGATCAGGAACTTGGCGCCGGTCTGCGGATCATCGATGGTGAAGGGCAAAGCGGCGGTGGCACTGCTGACGGCGACGCTTTGATTCGCCAACGCCGTGATCGTCGGCGCGGTGTTCACCTGCGCGAAGATCCAGTCCCACAGCGGTGAATTGGCGTCGTAGGCCTCGGTCCAGGCGGTGCCGTGGCTGCCGTTGGGATAGACCGTGAACAACGGATATTGCCCGGCGGTCGCGACCGCACCGACGGTCCAGGTCCAGCCGTTGCTCGGGTCGTAGGATGCGGTGTAGGTTGCACTGGCCGATGCCGACGGACTGCCGGATGGATAGTTCGCCATTACATTCGACGTGTAACCAGGATCGCTCGCATCCAGGGAGCGGTGATAACCGGTGGCGATATCGTTCATCCATCTGATCGAGTTGCTGATCAGGTTGGTGGAATCGCCGAAGGCGTGGAACGCCCATTCCGGTAATTTCATCTGCCGTTCAGGCACCAACGGATTGCCGAGGTTGTTGTCCATGTAGAGGCCGCAGACCGGCGCGATCGCCGCGCATTGATCCGACAGGCGCGATACGCCGTTACCGTCGAGGCCGGCGGCGTAGTTGGCATAGTCCCACACGATCTTCCCGGCCGCGCTCCAGCCGGTCATCAGGACGCGATTGGGGTCGATGCGGTACGCGCCCTTGAGGTACTGCACGAACAGTCGGATGTCATAGGGCGAGCCGCCGGTGTTGGCGCGTTGCGGCGCGACCACGATGGCGTTACGAAACTTGGCTTCGACCCCGCTGGTCAGCAGATTCATCGGACCGATCTGCGCGATCTTGAAGAGATCCGTGGTGCCGTTGCCTTCATGGCCGATGCCGGCCCATTGGATCAGCACCGGGTAGGTGCCGGTGCCGCCCGTATAGCCGGGCGGCAGATAGATTTTGAAGCCATAACCCGCAGTAGTGCTGCCCAGGGTCACGTCGGTAATGGTGCCATCGAGGGCATGCAGCGCACCCAGGCCCAGGCCCAGGCCCAGGCCCAACATCAACGTCAGCCGCAGCACCACCGCCGCGGCGTGATGCCGAGTGCAGCGCAAAATCCCCAGCATCGAAACTAGTGAGCGTGGTGTGGTCATAATGCGGTCGTGGAATATAACGCGGTTTCGATCTTTCGCGCTGATACGGATCCGGCCGTGCGCCGGACGTGCTGCGCACACCGGGCACGGATAGCACGGTAAAATGCGCGTCTTTATGAAGGCTGTTGTGGCATCCGATACATTTCGTGCGCGTCATTTGCCAATATGGTGCCGCGTGCAGCAATTGCTTCGTTCAGACGGCGGCCTGCTTGCTGAGCACACGGCGCCTAGTGCGCGGCGCGCCGCAATGCCACCCATGCGGTGTCCGCGAACGCGGCGACGGTGTGCGCCGCGAACGCCGTGCGCCCGCGTGCGCCGGCGGCTGCCGCCCATGCTGAATCCTCCCAACAGCGGCGTAGCACGGTGAGCGCATACGCGTCGTCATCGCCGGGCGCCACGGTCGGACCCAGGTCGAACTCGCGATTATACCAGCCCATCAAACCATCGCGGCAGGCCACCATCGGCCGCGCGTGCATGCCCGCGGTCACCTGGCACCCAGACATGAAATCGTGCTGCTCGTACACCAGCCAGACCACGTCGGCGGCTTGGTAGAGCAGGTTCTCGTCAGCGGTCGTGACCACGCCGGCGCGCACGATCAATCGCCCGTCGGCGCGCGCGGCTGCCATGCTCGGCGCGTCGATCAGCGCGCGCACGTCCGCGTCGCAGCGTCCAGCCAACACCACCGTCGCCTCGGCCGGCCAGTCGCTGCGCGCCAGCAACGCGCAGATCCGACGTACGCCTTTGCGCAACGTCAGGCCGCCGAACAGCAGCACGTGCCGGCGGCGCGAATCCAGGCCCAGCCGCGCACCGGCGACGTCCCGGCCGACCGGCTCAGAAGTTTCCGCGGGATCAGGCAAGAACACGGTTTTTTCCGCTAATTCCGGAAACGCGGCATCGATATGTTGTTTCAATGGCAGCTGATTGGTGAGGTACGTGTGCAGCCGCGGCCGTGACAACAACCGCAGCGCCAACCACCGTTTCCATGCCGCGCTGCGCGGCTGCGCGGTGCTGATCGCCATCGGTGCGAAATGGAAGTCTGCGCGCATGCCCACCGCCACCACGCGCGGCGGGCCGAGCAAGCCCGGTCGCAACGCCAATGCATACGCGGCGTCGTCGACATACGGGATGAACACCACGTCGTCGGCGCACAGACGGTGCTTCCTAACTTCGGCCGCATACAGCGTCGCCTTGCGCCAATGATGCCGCACCAACTGGAGCGCATTGCTTGGCGGTGGCGCGTCAGGTTGCTCCATGGTCACGAAATCAAGCCCGCTGCGCGCCGCTGCCGACAGATCGGACAACGCCGGATGCGCGACGGCGGCGGCCGGGGCATGTACCGTGCATGGCAAATCGGCCGGCCGGCCGGTCAGCAGCCAGCGCAGGTAGAATGGCCGATGGCCGCTGAGATTCGGCTCGAACAAATGGATGCGGCCCATGCCCGAACGCCCGCTTAGCGCAGCACGTTCAGCGCATATTCCGATCGGCACTATAGGCCTTATAGGCTTCGCTGACCGGTTCGTGGCTGGCGTTGAAGACGAAGCCCAGCAGCTTTTCGCGCAGGGGCTGCAGGCGTTGCAGCGTCACCGTCAGAGCACTGCGCGCGGTGTGACGATCGCGCAATACCAGGATGATGCCGTCGACCAAGCTGCACAGAATCAGCGCGTCAGAGAACAACGACAACGGCGGCGTATCGAAGATCACATAATCGTAATCCTGACGGGCTTGGCTGATCAGACTGGTCAAACCAGTACCGTGCAGCAGCTCGCCCGGGTTCAGCGGCTTCAGACCGACGCCCAGATAATCCATGCGCGGATACGGGCTGCCCTTGATCTCGACGCTCTTCTCGCCGGCCAGCAGACTGGTCAGGCCATCTTCCGAACGGATGCCAAACTGCGCGTCCAAAGCCGGGTGGCGCAGATCGGCATCGACCAACAAGACGTGGTGTCCGGCGGCCGCGAGACTAACCGCCAAGCGACTGGCGACCGTGCTTTTGCCATCGCCCTGCTGCGCTGAAGTGACGACCAAGCAGCGCCCGCCACGTCCAGGCAACGCGATCAGGCGCAGCGCAGCGCGCAGCGTGCGATAAGCCTCGGCAATTTCCGGCGGACTGATCGGATCGCCCGCACTGCCCAGGGCCGGCACGTCGTCCACCGCGGGCACCGCGACCAACAGCGGCAGCTGCGTCAGCTCGCCAGCGTGCGTCAGGCCATTCACCAGCCGTTCCAGGCTTTCGCGCACGATCACCGCGACGATGCCGGCGACCAAGCCCAAAAACAACGCCGCGGCAGCAAACAGCGACGGCCGGCGGTTCACCGGAATGGCATCGACTTCCGGCGGATCGTTCACCGCGACCTGGCGCGAATCCAGGTGCGCGACCACCTGCTCCTCGGCCAGGCGACGCTGCAGTTCGTCGAGCAACTTCTGCTGCGTGGAACTGACCTGACTAAGCTGGCGCAGCTGGATCAAGTCGCTGCGGAAGGCGCCAAGATTCTTGGTCTCAATGGCGATGCGATCGTCGATGAGCTTGCCGCGTAGCGCCAATTCCTGATTGGCAGCCAGGATGCTGGATGCGGCCAAGTCGATGGCGTCATCCAATTGATGCCGCTTGGCTTCCAGAGTGCCCTGCTGCTCGCGCATTTGCGGATGCTTCGGGCCCAGACTCTGCGCCAAACGGGCGGTGGTGGCTTCGGCGTCGTAGACCGCCTGCAATTGCACCAGAGCAGGCTTGTTAATCGCTTCGATGCGCAGCAGCGCGCGCCGGCGGGCAGTGGGATCCGTTACCGCCTGAGCCTGCGTCACCTGGTCCAAGAGCGCTTGGCGCACGGTGAAATCGCGGTCGAGGTTCAGTCGCTCATCATTAAGCTGCTTCAACCGTTTGGCCGGCGTGCTGTCCTCGATGCTGTCGGTGATGATGTTCTTATCGCGGCGCAGGACTTGCTCGTCCTGCTGCGCCTGCACCAAGCGCTTGGTAGCTTCGTCAACCTGCTGCGTGAGGAACGACAGCGAGCCAGCGCTATCAGCGTTGTCCCGTTCTTCCAAACGGCCGAAATACGCGGTCAGGACGCCTTGCAGCGCTACTTTGGCCATGTCCTGGTTTTCGTCACGCAGGGCGATTTCGATCACCCACGAATCGCGCGAGGTGTTCACTTTCAACCGGCCGCGCAACCGCTCGACCTTGTCTCTCGAATGCACATAGCCGGGCGTGGTTTCAAGCCCGCTGGTCTTCAGCGCCTTCGACAACACCGGCGAAGCCAGGATGCGGTCACGTTGCGTGTTCAGCAGGCTGAACTCAATGCGGTCTTCGCCCTGCGTGCTGTCGCCGAACTTCACCGGCGCGCGCCCTCGAAGCACTTCCAGCTTCGCCTTTGCCTCATACAGCGGCGTGATGCGCATGGTCATCGCGAACACCACCAATGCGACCGCACCGGCAACCATCAACGCCAGGTAGCGCCGGCGCCAGCACATCGCCAACAGTTCGGCTACCGACAGAGGACTGGTAGTGACCGGCGCCATGGACAGCGCGGGGCCTTCAGGAATGGCGATGAGGTCGTTCATCGGCACCGATCGGAAAAGAGTGAGCGTAACCGGCGCGGATGATTGGCCGGGCGGCCATCAGGGCAAGTCTGCAACATTGCTCTCTGCCGAGACGCCCTGACAGTGCCCACGAATTCTCGCGCCGCCGCCCCGTCCACTGTTTTGCTGGAGTCTTCCGCATGCCTGCACGAGCCACCGGATTCCGCCGCTACTTCCTGCTGTTTTCGCTGACACTTTTATGCGGTGTCGGATACGCGGCCAACGGCGATGCACCGGCCGTCATCGAACCCGCGGCAGTTCCTATGGCTTCGGCCGCGACCGCCGCGAAATCCGGCAACCCGCTGGATTACCGCTTGGCGCCGGGCGACGTGCTACTGGTTGAAGTCTTCGGCCACCCCGACTTGACCGTGACCGTGCCGGTGCCGATCAGCGGCCGCGCGCCGTTTCCGTTGATCGGTGACGTCGATGGCTTGCTTGGCCGAGGCCAGGCCGATCTGGCGGCGGAACTGCGCGCGCGCCTGCAAGACGGCTATCTGACCGAGGCTATCGTCACCATCACGATCAAGGAATTCGGCCCGCGCATCGCCTATGTGATGGGTTCAGTGCAACGGCCGGAAGCGATCAAGCTCAACCCGTTTGTGCCCCTCACTGCCTTGCAGGCGGTCAGCTCGGCCGGCGGCTTCCTGCCCGAGGCCAACCGCTCGGCGGCGCTAGTGATTCGCGACGATGCGACGCATCCGACGCTGAAACAGGCGCTACCCGTGCCCAGCAGCGATAGCCCCGACGCGATCAGCGCCGACGTGGTGCTGCAGCCCGGCGACTTCGTGATCGTGCCGCGTCTCGATCGCGTGTTCATCATCGGCCAAGTCAAAATCCCCGGCGCGATCAACCTGCCGTCGCATGAGCGACTAACCGTGTCGAAGGCGATTTCCATCGCCGGCGGCTTCGACCGTTTTGGCCGCCAGGATTCTGTACAGGTAGTCCGCAACGGAGCCGCGTCGGTGGTGGTCGATGTGAAGGCAGTGCTGGAGGGCAAAAAGGCTGACGATGTCGAACTGAAACCCGGCGACACCGTGTACGTGCCCGAAGCGCGCTTCTAAACGACGCATTAGCAAAAGTGCTGTAACCACCTCGGCCATGCACGTTATGTCGCGATACGTTACCCTATCTGACATACACGAGACGTCCGCTGCCGACGGCTTGGTTTGGGCGACATGATTCCTCGCGAAATGGCTTTATCATTGCCGCTGTTTGTCCTGTCTTTGGTGCTAGGAGCGCTGCTGATAGCAGTTCCAGATCCGTTGATTCAGTTGGTATGTGGCGCTATCGGTCTCATAGAGCTTTTGGCGATTCATTCTTCGACCTGCATGTTGCCTGGCTCTATCTGCATCGCATTCATGTATGTGATGTATCTTGTCGCCCCAGCGTTGGTGCACCTAGGCGGCTATGATCAAGATGTTTCATATCATGAAATAAGTTCACTGGTGACCGGGAGCGTGGCGATCTTTGTCGTCGTGAGCCATGTGATGTGGCGCATTGTTAGTATTAGTCGCGGGCCACGCACCAGTGAGGGAATCTTTGCTTGGGCTGAAAAAATGAATGCACGTTGGCTATGGTTCGTGACAGGAATCAGCGTGCTTAACTTGATTTTCCTGATCGCCATCGGGGCTGGCAAACATATGGGTGGGGGAACCACTGTCGATGCGCCGTTCCATGGCACGGCAGAAAACCTGCGCTCACTTATTTACACAGTAAGCTTCGTGCTTGGCATAAAGCTAGCAGCACGTCCTGGTGATCGGAGCTCGCTCATATTGATGTTGATGCTGTCCGTTGGGATGCTGGTAAATTCTCTCTATAGCGGGCGCAAAGAGGATTTCTCCATCCATCTTCTGCTCTTTCTATTGGCCTACTTTGCACGAACGCCTAATCGTGGCGCATTCACCCTACGGATTCTGCTACCTGTGGCACTGTGCGGCACGCTGTTCGTAGGATTCATGTATCGCCTACGATCACATCCAGTGTTCCATGGACTGGACAAAACCAGTTCGCCAACAGAAATTTTTATAGATACTGTCAGCGGTCAATATGCGGGTGTCAATAAATCCGGAAATCCATTTGCGCGCTTTGATCTTCTGGAGCCAACCTCACGCTATTTCACCAGCGACAAGCCGCCGATGTATGACATCGGCGGTAAGTTGGAGTTTTTGAAGGTACAAGTATTACCACGGCTGGTTTGGCCTGAAAAGCCGCTCATGCCGCCGGACCTCGGCCTCCAGTTCGCGTTGACTTACGGTTACAATTCCTTTTACGGTCAATATTCGGTCGCATTCGGATATTTGGCCGAAATGCATTTCTGGCTTGGCTGGCCAGGTCTGCTGGTCGTGATGCTTCTCCCTCTGGCCCTGGACGCAGTTGCTGCGTGGTCTTTAGCACGCGGAAATATGAGTCTGCCACGATTGTGGCTACTGATCTGCCTAGGTGTTTTCGTTGAACGAACGATATTTCCGCAATTGCTGCATATCGGCCTGATTGCCATGTTGCTTGATCTAATATGGCAATTTTTTATGCGGCTTGCGCCGGTGGCGCGCGAAGAAACGGCATCTTTCAGAAAGCCAGCGCCATGAGTCGATATCGAGTTCTTCTGGTGGGCAACTATGTTCCGGATCATCAGCAGAGCATGCTGCGTTTTGCTGATTGCGTAGCTGCAGGGCTGGAAGATCGCGATATCGCCCTTACGCGAACGGCGCCGCCGGGAATACTCGGCCGCCTGCCGTTTGGACCGCTACGGAAATGGCTTGGCTATATTGATAAGTTCATTTTGTTTATCCCCTATCTTTGGTGGCAGGCACGCCGATATGATGTCGTTCATATCTGCGATCATTCAAACTCCATCTACGCTCAGTTCACCGGCGCGCATACGTTGGTCACCTGTCATGATCTGCTCGCAGTTCGCGGCGCCCTGGGCGAGGTAGCAGACTGCCCCGCGTCGTCGACCGGTAAACTGCTTCAGCATTGGATCCACGCCGGCCTAAAACGCGCCAGCCGCTTGGCCGCGGTTTCCGATTATACGCGCCAGGACTTGAAACGGCTGGTTCCGCGGCACAAGGAAGTGGCGCTCGTTTACAATGGACTGAATTATCCCTATCGGGTCCTAGAAGTAGATGAAAGGAATGTCAGATTTGCCTCCCTGCCAAACGATCTTGGCGAATTGCCCTTCGCTTTGCACGTGGGCTCTAATGCGACGCGGAAGAATCGCGCGACGGTTTTGCGGGCGGTGGCGCTAGCCATTGGCCTGGGCTGGCCTGGACGGTTGGTGCTGGCAGGGACGGCGCCTGACCTTGAACTTTTATCCCTTATTTCCGACCTCGGACTGACTTCACGCGTTTTAGTCCTATCTGGAGTCAGTAATGATGTGCTGGAATTGCTCTATAACGCGGCTCACGCGCTGATCTTTCCAAGCCGCTTCGAAGGTTTCGGTTGGCCATTGATCGAAGCGCAAGCATGCGGATGTCCTGTGATAGCCAGCACCATACCGCCATTTGTCGAAATCGCCGGCGGGGCGGCCAGGCTGCATCCCGCCGAAGATGCGCAGGCCATGGCCGAGGAGTTGCTGGCACTGCATGATCCCGTCCAGCGTGCTGCGCTCATCGCCGCCGGACTAGAAAATGCTAAGCGCTTCACAGCTGCCGCGATGATCGATGGTTACCTCACTTGCTATGCCCAGCTCAATCCTACCCCCAACCCAAATGTCGACACCCACACTGAGTCCGGCAAGCCATGAGGGTCAAACTACGTTTGCGCATGGATGCGCGTTCGTGCTGACCATGTTGAAGGTATACCTATTTGCCCTGGCTTCCGCTCATCGCCCGATTGCTGTTCGCATGAAAACGGCTTAATCCATGGGGTTGCGGCAACGGATTTCCGCCGGACTCGCGGCTAATGGCTTATCGCAGATCATCACCGTCGGTTTGCAGCTCGGTCTTCTGCCGTTACTAATCGTGTGCTGGGGCGGCCCGCTATATGCCGACTGGGTGCTATTGAGTTCGATACCGGCTTATATCGGCATGTTTGATGGCGGGCTGGGCGCCGTCGCTGGCAGCCAGATGACCATGCAACGATCCGCAGGGCACATTGAGCGGATGCATGCCGTCGCGAATGGGGCGTATCGCTACATAACCATTATGATGGTGTGCGTATTGGTCGCGGGGTTGGCTCTGGCCTACTTCGTGCCGTGGCATCGCGTCCTGAATCTTGGCGTATTGGCGAATCCATCCGCAGCTTTGGTCGCAATCGCCTTGGGTATTTCTACTCTGCTTGGGCTGTGGGGCGGGCTTTTCCATGGCATTTTGCGCGCCGAAGAGCGCTATGCTACGGGAGTCATGTTGGCCAATGCCACCCGGTTGGCGGAAGGACTAGCTTGCGGAATTGCGGCATGGCTCGGTTATGGCCCGGTCGGTAGCGCTTTGGCGATGATGGTCGTGAAGCTGTTGGCAATCATAGTGACGGTCATTAGCTGTCGCGGCCTCGTCGGTTGGTTGCCGCAATTCGGCCGAGGTGCATGGCAGGATATCCGCGCCCTGATCCCGGCAGCCAGTGCGCAAATCGCCATGCCATTTTCCTATGCGATGAGTCTACAGGGAGTTGTTTTAGTGATCGCTCACACACTTGGCGCTGAAGCTGCCGCTGCGTTTAACGCTATGCGAATCCTAACCAGACTCATTACACAAGTATCTGCCATGATTGCGCAAAGCATCTCCCCGGAACTTTCCAGGCTAGTTGGCGTTGGCGAAAATCTGAAAGCTTTGGTATTAATTTGGCATTCTGCGCTGGCTACCAGTTGCATATGTATTGCATCTTCCGTGTTTTTACTTTTTCTAGGCCATCACATATTCCATCTATGGACACACGACCGGCTGATATTTTCTTACTCAACCTGGGCTCTACTTTTATTAGTTGCCATACTCAATTCTGCGTGGGGGCTTTTAGCCATGCTTCCCATTGCAATTAATAGACACGCGCGGATCGGATGGTCTTTTGCCCTTGTTGCCACTGCCACCCCAATCTTTGCGTGGGTGGGGTCTAAAATCGCAGGCCTACAGGGAGTTGCTGCCGTCACACTAATGGCAGAATTAACTATGTTTATGATTGTCATCCATTGGATCTTGTGTTGGCGGAGAGCCTCATGCTGACGTTTCTGATTCGACATCGTATTCGACCCGCTCTTTTCAGCCACGAGTGGTTTCGCTGGTGGGCCAAGCGCCTGTGGAATGCACCAAGCTTGATCGCCTTACTTTTTAGATGTTATCAATTACGGATCAAAGGCGCCTCAATTGGCGATGTGGTAGTTCTAGGATCCATCGAGGTGAATGGTCCAGCTAAACGTCTTCGCATTGGATCGCGCTCGGCCATCGGGCGAATCCATGTGGCATTGCATGAAAGCATTACTATCGGAAACGACGTCATAATTAGCGATGGGTGCATATTATTGACCGGATCCCACGATGTCATGGATCCAGATTTCTCTCATATTAAAAAACCCATCGTAATTGGTGATCACGCCTGGATCGGTACAGGGGCAATTATTCTTCCAGGCGTGACCATTGGTTGCGGAGCCGTTGTTGGCGCCGGTTCCGTCGTAACAAAATCAGTCCCCTCATATTCAGTGGTTGCAGGGAATCCGGCAAAAATAATTCGCGAAGGAAGAATAAAAGATCTTCGCTATACGCCTGCCCTTTGGTCTGCGCCGATTGAAGCATGGACGGGTAAAAAGCTATGAATGGGGTTCCCCCAATCGTCGTCGTGCATCCAACGGGGAATCAGAACAGCCGTCAGGCAGCCTTGGCTGCCTACGAAGCTGCATGCCTTGACCAATTCATCACCGCATTGTCAGTACGAGCCAATCGGCTGCCGTGGTCGCTTCTGCCGCGATCGCTGCACCAAGAATTCTCCCGGCGCGACTTCCAGGAGTTTGCTCCGGGACGCGCCAACGGGGTTGCTCCAGCGCGCGAGCTCATCCGCCTGTTAGCGCCACGATTGCGTTGGCGCAGCGCCACCACGCACGAATCCGGCTGGGCCTGCATCGATGCGGTTTATCAGGCGGTGGATCGCGCCGCCGCGCGCCACTTACAGCGCGCGCGGAAAGTCAGTGCCGTTCATGCCTACGAAGATGGTGCCCTGGCTAGTCTGGCCGCGGCCCACAGCCGCGGTGGTCATGCCTTTTATGAACTGCCTATCGGCTATTGGCGCGAACATCGACGGCTGTGCGCCGAGGAAGCTGAGCGTGCACCGGCGTGGGCGTCGACCTGGACCGCCGACGCGGATTCGCCGGCGAAGTGCGCGCGCAAGGATGAGGAGTTGGCGCACTGCGATACCGTGATCGTGCCCGGACGATTTGTGCAGCAGACGCTGGCCAGCGCACCTATACAGAGCAAGCGCGTGGTGGTTATACCTTACGGCTGTCCGGCTCCGATCGCTTTCGCAGAGCGGAAATGGTATAGCGGCGGTCCGCTCAAGATCCTCTTCGCCGGCGGTCTGTCGCAGCGCAAAGGACTGTCTTATTTGCTTGAGGCGGCGCGTCCGTTTGGCGCTTCAGTTTCGCTTTCGATCATCGGTGGCGGGCCGGGTGCCGCGGTCATTCGCGAACAAATGCCGACAGCGAAGCTTCTGGGCACCATGCCGCATACTGAGGTCCTGGCCCAGATGCGTCTGCATGATGTGTTCGTCTTCCCTTCGTTGTTTGAGGGTTTCGCCCTGGTGATTCCCGAAGCCCTGGCCCAAGGGTTGCCCGTCATCGCCACACCGAATGCGGGCTCATCGGACCTGCTCGATGGCACTGCCGCTGGCCACGTCGTGCCGATCAGAGATTCACAGGCCATCAGTGCCCATATCGAATCCATGCTGAGCAATCCTAGCTTGGTGCCGACGATGGCCCGGGCAGCCCTGCACATTGCAGAGCGCCACTCCTGGTCGGGCTATCGCGTGAGTCTGCGTGCGGTCTGGAATTCGTGAGCGCCCGCCTGAGTCGGATGGAGCGCCCGAGATCACGATCGCGATTCGTGGGATCTCACATAACACCGGCTATCCACCCAAATTCCAAAATGTTGCATCGGACGTGCTTCGTTAATTAAGATTGCGCCAAGTCGTGTTTGAACGCTCGCGGGGGCCTAGGCGGTGAGTCCGTAGGCTGCATTGCGCCCCTCGCAACGTCTGTAATGGTTTTGCGGCATAGCGACCTGCCGCAGTGGGCGGCCGCGATCGTCTGGAGCGACTGTGATTTCAATGCATCCGAGCCGTAGCTGACCGTGCGTATTCTGCGCGTGATTCCGTCGCTTGATCCGCGTTCCGGCGGCGTGGCCGAGGCCCTGCGGCAGTCGACGCGGATGCTCGCCGGCCATGGTCATGACACCACGGTGCTGACCTTGGATGCGCCGGAGTCGCCGTGGCTGGCCGAGGTAGATTTCACCTGCGCGGCGGTTGGGCCGGGCCGGGGCAAATACGGTTACACGC
>JBBROQ010000085.1:0-12223 GCA_038229115.1 Planctomycetota bacterium
GACACGTCGGTCCAGTTTTCGTACAGCGACACGTCGAGCGCACTCGCGACCACCGCGCCGGTGACGTCACTGCCACCGCGGCTGAACGTCTTCACCTGCTCATCGGCGCCGGTGCCGTAAAACCCGGGAATCACATAGCGGCCGGCGCCGGCACAGCGTGCGCGCAGCGCGGGATAGGTACGCGGATCCAGGCGGCCGGAACGATCGAAGAAAATCACCTCGGCCGCGTCGACGTATTCGGCGTTGAGCAGCGCGGCCAACACCCGGCCGTGGATCGCTTCGCCGCGGCTGGCGGCGTAATCGGCTGACGCGCCGCCTTCGATTTTGGCCCGGACGTCAGCCAGGACTGGAGCGAGATCGAGGCTCAGGTGCAGGTCGGCGACGATGGTCAGGAAGCGCTTGGCGATGGTGTCCCACACCGGGCCAAGCGGCTGGCCCGAGGCGGCCAACTGCTGCGCTAGGTACAGCAGATCGGTGATCTTCGTGTCTTTCGGATCGGCCTTGCCGGGCGCACTGGGCACGATCAGGCGGCGCGCGGGATCGGCGTCGATGATCGCTTTGACCTTCAACAACTGCGCAGCGGTGGCGACCGAGGTGCCGCCGAATTTGGCGACTTTTACCGGGGCGGATGAAGAAACGACGGCGGCTGCGGGCATAGTCCAGGTTCCAGTGAGGCGGCGGACGTTAGCGGCGACGACCGGCATTGAAGAGGCAGATGCCGGTTGCTTTGGTTTTTTCCAGGAGCGACCTGCGGCCGGCATTTTTCCTGGGAAAAACCAAAGCTGCTGTTGTTTCGGGAGCCGTGCCGGCCCCCGAGCCCCCGCAGGCTGCTGTTTTTCAGCAGCCTGCTAGCGTCTCTGGCGTGAACTCGCGCTTATTCGTACTGATGAATGCCGCGCTGCCTGGCGCGGGTCTGGTGCTGCGCGGCGATCTGTTGCTGGGTTTTGCGTTCGCACTGGCGGCAGTGGTGTGCCTAGCAATCGCGGGGTTGGCGGCGCTGATCGGCGCGCCGCTGTTAGCGGCGCATACCGGCATGGTGGCGCTCATTGCCTATCTGGCGCTGGCGCTGGCGGCGGCGTTCACGCTGCGGCTGCGCTGGCCGACGCCGCGCTTTGATGCCGCCGCGGTACGGGCGCGTTTTGATGTGGTCGCGCACGCGTACCTGAACGGGCGCGCGGCAGAGGCGCTGGCGGAGGCGCGCGTGTTGGCCCGGCAGGCGCCGCAGGAAGCCGGCGCGTGGCGATTGGTGGCGCTGACTGCCGAGGCGGCGGGCGACGCGCGCTCCACCGCGATGGCGCGCGCGCGCGCGGATGCACTTGAGCGCGCGTGAACCGCGTCTGCGCAGATCCGCAAAAACCTCGGCCGTTGCTGACGATCCTGAGCAACGGTACCTTGTCGCACTGACCCCCGGACCCGCACGCGCATGAGCAAGATTCGCATCACCAACGGCCCCTATCGCGGCCGTGAAAAAACCGTCGCTGACAAGCCCCTGACCATCGGTCGCGATGCCGAGGCCGGGATCCAGATTTTGGACCGCAGCGCCAGCCGTTTTCACTGCGAGATCTTCCCGGTCGGCGGCATGTATTTCGTACGCGATCTGGATTCGAAGAACGGCACCTACGTCAATGACGAGCGCTTAGAGGACGAAGAGCTGCTGCGCCTGGGCGACGTGATCAAGATCGGCACCACTGAGCTGATCTTCGAAACCGGCCATTCATTGTCGGACGACGACAGCAGCAACCGCATCGCCTACAACGACGATCCCGACGTGCTCTCGAACACCATCGAGTTCCGGGTCGATGAGCTTAGTGATATCAGCGAACCATTCGAGACCGCCGCGCCGACCGAAAACGTGCGCGGCATGCGCATTTTGTATCAGGTCGGGCGAATGCTGATCGACGGCAATGACGGCAACGAACGCGAGGCGCGGGTGCTGGATTGTCTGGTGCAGGCGATGCCGGCGGAATGCGCGCTGATCTTCCGTCGCGACGCGACCAACGGCAAACTGGTACCGGGTGCGGTGCGCACGTCGGCGCCACACATTCAGCCGGTGATTTCGCGCTCGATCATCAAAAAAACGTTTACTGAGAACAAAGCCCTGCACAGCGCCAACGCACAGGACGACGAGCGTTTCGACCGCACCGCTTCGATCGTGACCAAAGGCATCCGCTCGGTGATCTGCGTGCCGTTGGCGGTGGGCGGACAGACGCGCGGCGTGCTGTACCTGAGCCGCGGCGCGAAGCAGGCATCGTTCGATCAGTTCGATTTGGAACTGGTGTCGGCGTGCGCGATCCAATTGGGCCTAGCGCAGCACATCGCCGAAGAACGCCGTCAGCACCGCATCAGTTTATGGCAGGCGCTGACCACCATGATCAAAGCGCTGGAACTGCGCGCCGACCGCAGCGGCAGCGGCGAGCGCTGCGCGCGTTCATGCATGGCCTTGGGCGAAGCGATGCACTTGGGCCCGGCCAGCCGCGAACGTCTGCGCCATGCCGGGCTGCTCTATCATTTCGGCAGCTTGGCCGCCGAGCGCTCGAAGCAGGTGCCGCTGGCTTTGGATCTACTGGACGCAGTCGACGAACTCGAGGACATCGTGCCGCTCGTGCGCTTGGCGCATGAACGTTTGGACGGCCGCGGGCCGGGGCAAATTAGCGGCGATGATCTGGACACCGAGGCGCGCATCCTGTGCGTCGCGGCGGCCTTCGAAGAACGCGCGTTGGCCGATCCCGGCGCCGACCGTAACGCCATCATCGAGGCCCTGGTCGCTGACGCCGGCTTCGACGGCAACGTCACTCAGATTTTGCAGGGCTGCCATCTGGACGGCAGTTTGTACGGCAAGAACGCCTGACGATCCGGCGCTTAACGCGCTGGTTTTTGAGGGTTTTGAGCGCGCGGTCGCTGGCAGCGTTGGCTCTCTATCACCGGAAAACCGCCGGGCCTAAATGCGCCCGCGACGGTGCGCGTGTCAGGTCAGCTCGCTTAGCGGCACTTTCGTTTCCTGTTTGATCGCGCCCAGCGTGCGGACCACCGCGACCCCCTCCTGCACTTCGTTGCCACCGATGATGAACAGGCGTTGGGCGCCGTCGTCCTCGGCACGTTGGATCACATGCTTAAAACGGCGTTGGCTATAATCGACCGCGACCGTGCGGCCCTGCGCGCGCAGCCGCGCGGCGATGCGGTTGGCGACCGCGAATTCGGGCGCGCTCATGGGGAAAATCACGTCGTCGATCTGCCGGCCAAGCGTGGGCAGCAGACCGCGTTCTTTAAGGATTTCGCAGATCACCACGTCACCAAAGCCGAAGCCCACCATCGGCGTCGGCTTGCCGCCGAAGACTTCCAGCAAGCGGTCATAACGGCCGCCGCCGGCGATCGCGCGGGGGAGCGCACCGGTGGCGTCGAAGGCCTCCCACACCGTGCCGGTGTAATACGACAGCCCGCGAATCACCGACAGATCGATGACCAGCAAATGCGCGATGCCGAACGCCTCGGCCAGCGTCACCAGTTCGCTGAGCGCGATCAGTCCGGGGTTGTCCGCCGGCACATGCGCGGCCACCCGCGCTAAGCCTTCACGGCCGGGGCCGCGGGTGTCGAGCAAGGTCAGGATGGTTGCGGCCGCGATAGCCGGCACGCCCAACGCCGCGAGCTCAGCGGTGGTCGCGGCGTCGCCGATCTTGTCGCGCTTGTCGATCACTACGCACACCGCGGCGAACTGATCGCCGCTGATTTGGCTTTGTTCCAACAAATGCCCAAGCACCTGCCGATTCGACACGCGCAGAATCACGTCGGGCTTGGTCGCGTCGTGGTTGAAACCAACCGCGTGCAGAAAATCCGCCATCGCCGCCAACAGTTCGGCCTCGGCCGCGACCCCGGGCAAGCCGATGATGTCCATGTTCCATTGGAAGTGCTCGCGCTTGCGCCCGCGCTGCACGTTTTCGTAACGGAAGCACTGCGGGATCGCGAACCAACGCACCGGCAGCGCGAGCGCCGCGCCTTTGGCCATGATCATGCGCGCCAGCGACGGCGTCAGTTCCGGGCGCAGGGCGAGTTTGCGCCCGCCCTTGTCCTCGAAGTTGTAGAGCTGGCCGGTGATCTCGTCGCCGGCCTTACGCACGTACAGTTCTTCGTGTTCCAACACGCAGGCGTCGTATTCCTCGAACGCGAATTTCGCCGCGGTTTTCCGCCATTTTTCGAACAACCATGAGCGCACGCGCAGGTCGTCCGGATAAAAATCGCGGGTGCCTTTGACCGGTTGAGTGTCGATCACGGATGGGGTCGGAGCGGTGTTCATGGGCGGGCGCGGATGCTGCGACGGCTGACGGCCGGGCAACTGCCGGCCGGGCAACAGCGGCTGCTGCTATGCCGAGAAATTCAGCGCGGCGACGGCCGCGTCGCGCTGGCCAGAAATCCTGCCGCCATACCCGCGCCGAGTGCCACTGCGAAGGCCGGCGCCGGCCAGCTCTGGTGCGCCAGAAGCGCGCGCAGGCCGTCCTGCGCGATCACTAGCGCCGCAACTCCCGGCAGTGGCAGCGCGGCGATTCTGCGCCAGCCGAACTGCACCAGCGCGTAATAGCCGACGCCAAACGCCAGCTGCGCGCGCGGTCGAGCGGCGAACGCCAACGCCAGCAGCGCCACGGCCAACGCGCTCGCGCCGAGATCAGGCAGTGGCCCGCCCACGTGCGTCAGCAGCGCGCCGAGGCCGATCAACGGCGTCAGCACTAATAGCACCGCGATGAACGCCAACGCGCTCAGCTCGCGTTCCACCGCCGGCGCAATCATCAGTAGCGCCAACACGCCTGCACCAGCCTGCCACCACCCGGCGTGAAACAGCGGCCAGCTCCACAATTGCCACGGCGCGAATAGCGCCGGATCGGCGTACAGCCGCCCGGCGGAACCCACATCGGCGAGCAGCCGCAGCATGTGCTCGCCGACGATGCCGGCGGGCAACTGATGCCGGGTGAGCGCCGCGGCGAGCGTGCGCTCGCTCAGGAACATCACGCTGATGACGACGATCAGAACGGTGCTTGCCCATGGCCACACGCGTGGTCCGGGCGACGGCGGTTCCAGGCCAAGCGGCAGCGGAATCAGCACGCTTTCAGGCCGAAAACGGCGGTTTTTTCAGCCACGGCGCCAACGGCGCGACCTGCGCCAGCAGCTGCGCATGCAGGCCCGCGCTGGCGCCGGCGACCAACGACCGGCGGTGCAGCAGATCCGCGGTCTGACCCGCATAATCGGTCGCTACGCCGCCGGCGCAGCGCACCAGCAATTCGCCCGCGGCGGTGTCCCAGGGATAAATGCCCAGCTCGTAATAACCGTCCAAACGCCCGACCGCGGTGTAGGCCAAATCCAGCGCCGCCGAACCGCCACGACGTTGATCGTCGCACTGGCGCTGCACCGCGCCGAATACCGCCAAGCTGTCGTCGAGCGCCACCGGAAACCGGAACGGCACTGCGGTCGCCAACAGCGCGCGCTCGATGCTGGCGCAGCCCGAGGTGTAGACGCGCTGGCCGTTCAGCCACGTACCGGCACCACGCTCGGCGACGAAGGCTTCGTCGCGCAGTGGATCATAAACGATGCCGTGCTGGGTCTCGCCACGGTCGCTGAACGCGATCGAGACCGCAAACGCCGGGATGCCGTGGATGAAATTGGTGGTGCCGTCGATCGGATCGATGATCCACAGCGGCCGATGCGCTTCGATCTGGCTGGCGTTGGCCGAGCCTTCTTCGCCCATAATCTGATGATCGGGATAATGCGAACGAATGCGTCGAACCAGGGTGTCTTCGACCATGCGATCGACATGGCTGACATAATCGCGGTCGCCTTTGCGGCTGACGTCGCGGTCGCTGACGGTGGCATAGTGTTGCCGGGCGATGGTGCCTGCGACCTTGGCTAATTCGACGAGGAATCCACGCATGCGGGCAGCGTCGGATGCGCGCGCGCACCCGCAACCCGCCGCTGTGCTGCCGCGTGGGCGCGCGCTTGCCGCCAGCGCGCTTGCCGCCAGCGCGCTTGAACCGCGCGCCACCGCGGCGGAAACTGCGCTCATGATTATTCGCGGCCTGGTGTTTTCGACTGCCACCTATCGCCAACGCCGCGCCGACGCGGTCAAACGTCTGCGTCGAGCGCTCGACGCGGGAGTGCCGCTGTTGCTGTTCGGCTGCGATGAGCATCGCCTGCGCCGTGACCGCCAGGATCCGTGGTTGGATTATTATTCGGGCTGCGCCGAACCGGACGCGGCGCTGTTGATCGACCCCAACGCGTCGGCGCGCGACACGCTGTTTTTGGATGCCGGCGATCCGGCGCGGGTGGTGTGGGACGGGCCGCGGATCAGTCCCGGCGCGCTGGCGCAGCGCACCTTTGGCGTGCATGCGACCGCCGCGCGCACTACATTAGAAGCCGCGGTATTGGCCGCGGCCAAACGCGCTGGCGGCCGCGTGGCGATGCTCTGGCGCGAGCGCGAACCGGGCCTGCAAAGCGAAGCGGCGCTGCTGTGGAAACGCAAACTGCGCGGCGTGAAAGTTGTGAACGCCGAGCCGACGTTGGTGTTCCAACGCATGGTGAAAACCGCTGAAGAAGTCGCGTTGCACCGGCGCGCGATCGCGATCACCGCGGCCGGATTGAAGGCCGTGCTGCCGCGGATTCCGAAACTGAAAACTGAATGCGAAGTCGCCACCGAGCTGACCCAGCACTACCGCAAAGTTGCCTACGGCCCGTTGGCATTTCCGCCAATCGTCGGCTCGGCCGTGAACGGCGCGACATTGCACTATCCGCATAATGATCAGCCGTTGGTGAAGCGCGCGCCGCTGTTGATCGATTCGGGCGCGACCTTCGGTGGCTACTGCGCCGACGTCACGCGTACCATCCCACAACACGGAAAATTCAGCCATAAACGCTTCCGCGAGGTCTATGAACTGGTCCTGCACGCGAACCTGTTGGGTCGGAAGCACGCGCGGCCGGGCATCACGTTTGCCGAGCTGAATGACCTCGCCTGGGCGCCGATCATTGCCGCGGGTTTTACCCGGCATCATCGCCTGAGTCATCACATCGGCTTAGACGTGCACGATCCGGCCGACTACACCGTGCCCTTGGCCGCCGGTCACATCATCTCGAACGAGCCCGGCGTGTATCTGCCCGACGAAGGCTTCGGCATTCGGATCGAAGACGATCTGCTGATTACTGCGAACGGCTGCGAAGAACTGACTCGCGCGATTCCGAAAACCGTCGCCGGGATCGAGGCCGCTATGTCGGGCACTGCGGCAGCTGGCGCCTAAGCGATGGACTGGGACGACAAAGTCGCGGCCCCGCAACCGCGTTGCGCGCACAGCGGCCGCGTACTGTCCGGTGGTGAAGCGGTGTTCGCGGCGTTGGTGCTTCGCGACGGAACTTTCACGCGGCACGACTATGCGCCCGAGGCGTGGCCGGCGGTGGACCAAAGCCAGTTCATCAGTTGGTGGCGGCGACAGGTACCGCGCCCGGACAGTGATCCACGCGCGCTGACGCTCGACGGACCGACGCTGCTCAAACTGTTCCACGATCTGAAAAATTCACGCGAACGCGCGGTGCAGTGTTTGGCCTATGTGTTGGCGCTGTGCTTGTTGCGGATGAAAAAAGTGAAGCTGCTAAGCATTGATAAGAAAGCGGCTGCGACGGGCGACGGCGGTGGCAGCGACGCATGGCTGCTGCTCGAAGACCGCAGCAGCAAAGACCTGCTGCGGCTACGTGATCCCATGATGACATCGAACGAAGAGGCCAAGGTGCAGGCACAGTTGCTTGCCATCATTGGCCCAGTGCCGCCGGTGCCGCCAACCGCATAACAGCTACGGCGACGACAAACGCACTGGCTGAGTTGACATCAGATGTTGCCGCGGATGCCATGGTTCTACCAACCCAGTATCGGCCATGGCTGGCGGGTGATCAGCGCCAAGGCCACGAGTACCACCGGTCATATCGAGTTCGTACATATCAACCCGATCCCCGGCCCGACGTGCTGGTACCTTCATCCTACGATCATATTCGCGTTGGTGTTCTTCTACTACCGGACCCGAGCGATTTGAGCCGTTATCACGTGGTGTCCCTTTTCCTTCGGGTGGCACTTGTTGATGCAGTTGGTCACGTAATTGCCTGAGTTTTCCAGCATTTTCGGCATCAGGATGCTGATTAAGAATGCGGTCGAGATCGCCCACGGTGTTGTTTGGTTTACCCAAGCTCTCAAGCGATTCGCCAGTGGGTCCTGACGTCGCTGCCTGTGCTGCTTTACCGATGCCAGACGCCGCAGCACTTTGCGGTGCCATGATCAGGCCTAACAAGCGATCAACACAACCACAACCCAGCAAACAGCTGATGACCATCAGAATAAACAAACCACTGCGATGCATAAGCACATGCTTCGTGATTCCTCAGCCGCACAATGTTTCTGCTGATGTGGAGGTTTGTTCCGCATCACAGTCGAAAAGTCATAGACTGCCGCACGAACGGATGACGAATGACGGATGATAACCCTCAGTTTTCGTCAACTTCGACCAGGTTCACTGCAATGACCACGGTGCTCTGACGCTTTCTACGGTCTTTGCACCGGCTGTCGGCGTGATTCTGTCGGATGCAAGCCTTGTCACTGAATCGTGTTCGTTGGTTTTCGACGCTTTTGCCATGGCGGAGGATGAAAGAGGAATAGAAAGCTTATCATCATGGAAACCTCCTCGCAGACGAATTTGCATGTGCATTGTGATCGCAGCCATCTGCTGGCTGCCATTCAGGCTGCTGATGCGGTAGTGCCCTCTAACAGCACCAAACCGATTCTGACTAACTTGTTGTTGGATGCGCTGGCGGATCGTCTCGAGATTGTCGCGACTGATACGCAGGTAGGGCTGCGCAGCGTGGTACCGCGTGTTGACATGAAGAGCGCCGGGCAGGCGGTGGTGCAGGCACGACAAGTCGCGGTGATTCTCAAAGAATCGACCTCACCCCTGGCCACCTTGATTTTGGAACGCAAGGCTGACGCCAGCGTCCTAAGCATTCGCTTAAGTGACGGCGATTACCAAGTGCCGGCGATCGTCGGCGAACAGTTCCCGCCGGTGTCATTTTTTCCTAGCGATGTCCCGTCGCTGATCGTCGACGGCAAACGCTTTGAAGAGATGCTGCGGCAAACGTCCTTCGCCATCGATCGCGACCGTACCAGCGCGGTGCTGTCCGGTCTCTACATGGCGATCGGTAACGGCGAACTCGTGATCGCCGCGACCGATGGCAAGGTTTTGTGCGAAGCGATCGAAAAGATTTCGGCCGTTAACGCCGAAGCGATTCAGGCGGTGATTCCCGCGGTTACCATCAATCACCTACAGCGCATCATCGCTTCAACTCAACCGGAAAAGGTCGAACTCGCCTTTGCTGGCAAATTGGTGTTCGTGCGTTTGGCGCTCGATAACGGCTTGAAGGTGGACCTCACCAGTCGGTTGGTTGAAGGCAGTTTTCCGACGTATCGCAATGCACTGCAGGCCAACGCCAGCAGCACGGTTACGTTCGTCGCAGCGGAACTGGCCTCGGCCGTGCGCCGCGCCGCGTTGATGACCAATCAGACCAGCCGCGGCATTGTCCTGTCGCTCGACAAGGATCAGGCGGTGCTCAGCAATTTGAACTACACCAATGGCAGCGCCCGTATTCCTGTGGTGTGCAATTATGCCGGTGCAGAGCAGAAATTCGGCATCAATTCACAATATCTTACGGATGTGCTGAAAGCGTACCAAGGCGAGAAACTGGGTATCGAACTCGGTCGCGGTTTGATCATGCGCGCGACCGGCGTCACCTTCCTCATCATGCCCATCAGCTTGCCGAACTGATGCGGATGCCGGTTACGGAGATCGCCGTTACCGGCCCGCGCAGTGGCCCGCCGTGGGAAGAAGCCTTGGTCGTCGCGCGCGTGCTGCGCGGTGCCGGACATGAAACGTATTTGGTGGGTGGCTGCGTTCGTGACCTGTTGTTGGGCCGCAGCGTTCATGACATTGACCTCGCCACTGCTGCGCCGCCGGACTCGGTGGAACAACTGTTTCCGCGCACCATCGCGGTCGGCAAAGCTTTCGGCGTGATGATCGTGGTCGCGCCCAGCGGCGCCCACGTTGAGGTCGCGACCTTTCGCAGCGACGACGCCTACATCGATGGCCGCCGGCCCACGGGCGTGCGCAGCGCCAGCGTCGCCGAGGACGTGCAACGCCGCGATTTCACCATCAATGCGTTGCTCTACGACCCGCTCGGCGAACGCGTCATCGATCATGTCGGCGGGCTAGAGGATTTGCGCACGCGCACGTTGCGCGCGGTCGGCGACGCGGCCGCGCGCCTGCGCGAAGACCGGCTGCGCGTGCTGCGCGCGCTGCGTTTTGCGGCGCAGTTGGATCTGACCATCGCGCCGGAGACGTGGGCCGCGATCCAAACCACCGAACTCGGCGGGCTCAGCCGCGAACGCATCATGCAGGAATGGCTGAAGGCGTTGGCGGGAGCACATCCCGAACGCTGGCTGCGTTTGCAGCTGGATTCGGGGCGGTTGCGTGATTGGTGCGTACCGCTGATGACGGCTGAGCACGCGGTGCTTGGCGCGCGGTTGTCCCGGCTGCTTGCTGGCGAAGCGCGCTTAGTAGCGGTGGCCGTCTGGTTATCGCCGGCGATTCCGGCCGAAGTCGACGCGTGGCTGGAGGCGCAGCCGCTCGATAAGGACCTGATCGCTGGCGTGCGCTGGCTGCGTGCGCACGGCGACGCCGTCCCCCTGCGCGCGTTGCCGGTACCGGCGCGCCGACGGGTGCTGCAGCATCCATTGGCCCCAGCGTTAGCGCGCTATTTGCTGTGTTTGTATGGCAGTGACGACGATCTCGCGGCCGAATTTTTTGCCTGGCTGACCGCCGAGCGCGCGTTGCCGGCATGGCAGCCACTGGTGCGCGCGGCGGATCTGCTGGCGCTAGGCGTGCGTCCGGGACCGACGTTTGGCGCGCTGCTAAAACGTCTTGAAGACGCGCAGCTGGATGGCCGCTTTGCGACCATGAATGACGGCATGAATCTGGCGCGCGCGTGGATTGCGGCGGCATCAGCACCGGGCCAACGCGCTGACTAAGGGAATTCCGCCGCGGTTTCAGCGCGCTGCGTTGACCCCTAACGGCTGCGATCTAGTCTGCCGGCCCATTTCACTGCGCGTCCGCCACGATCGCGACCGCGCCTCTTCCTAAGCGTTGGCTCAGTGCCGCGCACCCCCTGCCAACAAGGACTCCCATGGCCATTTCGAAATCGATCTATCACTTCGGCGGCGGCAAGTCCGACGGCGGCGCAGCGCAGAAGTCGCTGTTGGGCGGCAAGGGCGCGAACCTGGGCGAGATGGCTCGGCGTGGTTTCAACGTCCCGCACGGCTTCACCATCACGACTGAAATTTGCACGTATTACTACGCCAACAGCCGCACGTATCCGAAAAGCCTGTTCACCACCGACATCAAGACCGCGATCGCCAAGCTGGAAAAACAGCAGGGCAAGAAGTTCGGCGACGCCAAGAACCCGCTGCTCGTTTCCGTGCGCTCGGGCGCGCGCGATTCGATGCCGGGCATGATGGACACCATCCTGAATCTGGGCCTGAACGATCTGACCGTCGAAGCATTGAAGGCCAAAACCAACAACGGCCGCTTTGCCTACGACAGCTACCGCCGCTTCGTGCAGATGTACGGCGACGTGGTGATGGGCGTGCAGAAGCGCACCGAGAACGAACACGAACCCTTCGACCACGTCATGGACTTGGTCAAAGAAGAGCGCGGGATCAAGGAAGACAGCGACCTGAGCGAAGACGATCTCAAGGAGATCATCAGCCGCTTCCGCCTGCTGATCAAAGAGCGTACCGGCAAGGCTTTCCCAACCGATCCATATGCGCAGCTGCAAGGCGCTATCGGCGCGGTGTTCGGTTCGTGGATGAATGAACGCGCCTGTATTTACCGCGCGAAATACAAGATTCCCGACGAATGGGGCACCGCCGTCAATGTGCAGGCGATGGTGTTTGGCAACATGGGCGATACCTCCGGCACCGGCGTAGCCTTCACCCGCAACCCGGCCAACGGCGCCAACGAGTTCTACGGCGAATATCTGGCCAACGCTCAGGGCGAAGACGTGGTCGCCGGCGTGCGCACGCCGCTCAAGATCCAGGACATGGCCCAAGATCCGATTTTCAAAGACATCTACCGGCAGTTGTTGGTGGTGCGCACTACGCTTGAAA
>JBBROQ010000086.1:0-12193 GCA_038229115.1 Planctomycetota bacterium
TCGCCAAAGACCGCCAACCCGTACGACGACCAGGGCGCGGTCGCAAACGACAATGCCTCTCTCAATTCGGGCGTTGGCGGTTTAAGAAATCCGCGGCGAAAGCGGCGTGAAATTGCTTAAGGAAACGGCGTTGGGTGGCGGCCTGGTCTACAGCGGCGGCTTTGCGGTCAGTGCGGGGGCCATCACCGTGACGGTGGGTGCTGGCGGAGCCGCGGATACGTCCGGTAGCGCGTCCGCATTCTCAAGCCTCAACGCCGCGGGCGGTGGACGTGGAAGCACCAAAAACGGAAGCCCGGGCAACGGCGGCTCTGGTGGCGGTGGCTTCCACGCCCAGTCTGCTGGCGGCACTGGCACGGCCGGGCAGGGCACTGACGGCGGACGTGGCTATGACGGGGGGGGCGGTGGTAATTTCGGCGGCGGCGGCGGCGGTGGCGCAGGCGCGGTGGGTGCTACAGGCAGCACCTCCAGCGGCGGCAACGGAGGTGCGGGCGCCACCTACTTCGGTGCCACCTATGGCGGCGGTGGCGGCGGCGGCCACCAGACCTGGAGTGCGCCAGCCCTGATCGGCGGCGCCGGTGGGAGCGGCGGCGGTGGTGCAGGGGCGGCCGCAGCGCAGGGCGGCGCAGCCGTAGCGGGATCGTCCGGTATCGCCAACACCGGTGGCGGCGGCGGTGGCGGCTCTAGCGGCGGCTCTGGCGTGGTCATCGTCCGCTACCGGACCCCAGTCGTCAGCTTATACAACGGCACCTGCACGGTGGATGTGGCCGCGTCGGCGCAGTCGCTGAGCATGGTCAGCGACTACAGCGCCAGCAGCTATAGCGGCACGCTGGCCTTCGGCACCAACACCCTGACGGTCGCCGGCAGCGCCGACCTGCGCAGCGGCGGCACTTTCACCGGCTCGACCGGCGGCCTGACGCTGAGCGCCACTGGCACGTTGACGCCTCCGGCGTCGGGCACGATCCCGACCCTGAGCATCAGCGGCAGCACCACCACGTTGGCGACCAATGCCTTGTCCGTGGCGGGCAACCTGACCATCAACGCGAGCACCACGTTGGCCACTGGCGGCCGGAACCTCAGCGTGGCCGGGAACTGGGCCAGCAGCGGCACGTTCACCCATGGCAGCGCGACGGTGACCCTTAACGGCGCCGGTGGCTCGACGCAGGTCATCAGCGGCACCACGACCTTCAACATCCTGACCGCGACCTGCGCCACCGCGCGCACGCTGAATTTCACTGCCGGAACGGCGCAGACGGTCAGCGGCACGCTGACGCTCACCGGCGCCAGCGGCCAGTTGCTGAGCCTGCGCAGCACCACGCCCGGCACGTATTGGAAATTGGATCCGCAAAGCACCCGAACCTGTTCGTACGTCGATGTGCGCGACGGTTTGAACCTGACCATGCCGATCATCAACCCCGCCACCTCCACCGATTCCGGGCACAACCTGGGGTGGTTCGCCGCGACGCTCGGCCTGTGTTGGGCTACCGGCACGTCGGGTAAGTCTGAGGGCGATCTCACCACCGCGGCGTGGGCCTTAGGCACGGTTGCGTCGGGCGCGGTCCGCCGCACCGACGCCGCTGGCAGCGACGGCGGGACGGACTTCATCGTGCGCAACACCAGCACCGTGCCGGTGACGCTGGCCGTGACCGCCGCCGCCAGCACCGCGAACGGCTGGACCCTGGGCGCGATCGCCGGCGCGAACAAATACTTCCTTGGCGCCAACGGCGACGGCAGCGCGACCTACGCCGCCCTGTTTCCATCCGGCGCGACCGTCGCCACCAGCCTCGCTGAACAGGCGACCAAAACTGTCGATTTGAAGTTCATCGCGCCGATCGTCACCACCCGCGCAGGTGAGACGCAGACGATGAACGTCACGATCACCGCGACCTGCGAGTAGAGCGCAGCGTCCGGCGAAGAGCCGTGCGTCACGCGTCGGCGGGCGCGAATCGATCCAGATTAATGATCTCGGTCGCGCACGGCGGCAGCGCCTTCAAAAAATAACGGCCGTAGGCCTTGGTAAGGATGCGATGGTCGAGGATCGCGACCGTGCCGGTGTCGGTGCGGGTGCGGATCAGGCGGCCAAAACCCTGCTTCAAGCGGATGATCGCTTCGGGCACTGAACGCTCCATGAACGGATTGCCGCCGCGTTTCAGGATCTCGTTATGGCGCGCCTCGACCACCGGATGGTTGGGCACCTCGAAGGGCAGCTTGGTGATCACCACATGGCGCAGCGCATCGCCGGGTACGTCGACGCCTTCCCAAAAACTGCTGGTGCCGAACAGCACCGCGTTGCCCACGCGCTTAAACAGATCCAACATCTGCGCGCGGCCCATGCCGTCGCCATGACGCAGCACAAAACGATTGGTGCGATCCAGGCTGGGCCGCACCAAGTCATGCACCGCCTGCAACTGCCGATAGCTGGTGAATAGCGCGAAGCAGCCGCCGTCAGCGGTGGCCAAATATTCCGCCAGCCACGACGCCACTGCCTGTTCGTAACGCGGGCCGTTCGGATCGATCGGGCTTTGATTCAGCAGCAGCCGCGCCTGCGTGGCGTAGTCGAACGGCGAATCCAGGCGCTGCGCCAACCCGCCGTCGAGACCGAGTCTGCGGCGCAGAAACACGAAGCGTTCGCTGTCATCCGCGGCCAACGTGGCCGAGGTCAAAATCACCGTCGGCATCGCGGAAAACAGGCGTTCCTTCAACAGTTCCGCAACCGACAGCGGACTCGCGCTCAGGCTTGGTGAAGCGCGCGCGTCGCGCTTGGTTGGGACATGCGCGTAGTACACATGATTGCCCAACTGTTGTTCGACCACCGCGCGGATGGTGCCCGACAAGGCCGCTGCGCGGGTCAGCTGCGCGCGGACTTCGTGTTGCAGATTGTCGTCGGACGAGCGCGCGACGCAGGCCTCCAATGCTTGGCCCAAGGTGTGAAATGCCGGCGCGATGGTGTTTTCAACCTGGCCCGGCGCACCCAAACGGATCGCGTCATCGCTGCTGTCGCCGGCCAATAAGCACACTTCCTTCCAGAAGCGTTCGTTGCCGACACGCGCACCTTCAACTGCTTCGCGCGCGAACGCGAAGGCTTCATGCGCGAGCAGGCCCTTGTGTTTGCGGCTCCACAGACCGTCGAGGAAAAAGCGCACCTGCGCATCGCTGATCGAGAGGCCCAAATGATCGGTGGCAACGTCTTCCAAGGTGTGGGCTTCGTCGAACACCACGATGTCATGCGCGGGCAGGATGCCGGCGTGCTCGTCGCGCAGGCTCAGGTCGCTGAAATACAGATGATGATTCACGACCAGGATGTGCGCGCCCTCCATTTCACGCCGCGCGTTGTAGAAAAAGCATTCGTCATATGTCGGGCATTTGCGGCCCAGGCAATTGTTGCGGTCGCTGACTACCTGCCGCCAGACCGCGCCGGGCGGATCGTAACCAAGATCACCCAGATCGCCGATCGCGCTGTCTTTCGCCCAGCTCGCGATTTCGCGCAGATCCTTCGCCTGTTCGTTGCCGTCGAACAGCGCCTGCTGATTGCCGACCGCATGGCTCAGCCGCCGTTTGCTCAGGTAATTCTGCCGGCCTTTTACCAGCACCGCTTTCAATTCCGGAAACAGCTGCCGCAGCAGCGGGATGTCTTTGCCGATCAATTGTTCCTGCAACGCGATGGTGCCGGTCGACACTACGACGCGCGTTTGTTTGTTCAGCGCATGCAGGATCAGCGGCACCAAATAGGCGAAGCTTTTACCGACCCCGGTTGGCGCTTCGACAATCGCGTGACTGCGTTCGTCGATCGCTTTTGCGACCGTCGCCGCCATCGCCAATTGCTGCGGCCGGCTTTCGTAATTCGGCAGCTTCGCGGCCAGCAGTCCGCCGGGGCCCAGGACGTCTTCAGAGGTCAGATCGGGCACGTTCAGGGTCTCTGCTTCACGCGACGCTTAACGCAACCGTCGCGGGGTGGGACTCGCGCCAGGTCGCCGTGCGCAGCGCCGCTCCGCACACCATTGCCGGCAGCCACACCAACCATCCGACCACCGTCAACGTCAGCACCAGATACATCATCGCGCCGACGAACGCGCCGGCGATCAGTTCATCGCGATGCGCCTGAATCGCGTGGAGCCGCGCCAATCCGCCCAGCCCGCGTACGCCAAGGTTGATGTCGGCTGCGTCGATCGCAGCGATGCGCGCCATGCCATACGCGCTGACGATTAGACCCACCGGCCCGACGAACGCGCCGATCAGCGCCGCCGCGCTCCAGCCCAGGCGCAGCGGCAGCGTGTTCAACAGCACCCGCAGACTCGCCCACAAAGACCTGAGCGCGCTGTCGCTGATCGCGGGCAGCCCCAGTTCGCGCTGTGCCGCATTCGCGAGTGAATCCAGCGCCACGCCCATCAACAGCGGCGACAGCACCACCCAACACAACAGCCCGACGCCCGCGCCCAAGCCCAGCGCTTTGCCGATCCCGAAGGCGGTCCAATACCACGTCTGATCCGGCAGCGGCCACAACGCCCACGCGACGCTGACAATCACAATCAGCAGCACCACGCCGGTGATCAGCATCGCCGCCATCGGCCGCGCCCACAGCCGCGGCCGGGCGACGAAAAACCACAGCCCGCGCAACGGCCACAACGTCGTATCCATGGGCGCACGCTATGGCCCACGCGCCGAGCGGTAGCGTCCGCCCATGCACACCACGCTCGTCGAATTGCCTGACGCCGCGGCCGTCCGCTTGATCGCAGCGGATCCGGCCCTCGACGCGGAATTTGCAGCGCTGCTGCTGACCGCCTTGGCGAAACTTTTTGCGCAGTTCGCCCGCGAAGCGCGGCTGCGCGCCTACGCGCTGGAACTCGCCGCCGATGGCGCGGTTTTGGTGTTGGCGTGGGCAGCGGACGCAGCGCTCAGCGGTTGCAGCCACGACAAAATCAATCATCTGCTGGAGCAATTCGGCGCGCGCAGCGGCCGGCGTTTTTTGGACGCGCCACCGCTGGTGGTTGAGCTGGACGGACGCGCGCGTGCCATGGATCGCGGCGCGCTGCGTGCAGCAGTCGCCGCCGGTCGATTCAGCGCTGACGGCTTTTTCTATGACCTGCGCGCGCCCGATGTGGGCACATGGCGGCGCGCCGGGCGCCGGTGCGTGCGCGGGTCGTGGTTAGAGCCGTTGCTTGCCCTGCGATAGGAAGACGCACGCCGGCTGCGGCTGGTCAACGCGCTTGCTGAAGCGAAAGTAAACCCCGCTGGAGCCCACTATGCGTCGCATCATCGCTGTGTTGTCATTCATCCTGGTGCTGCCGTTGGCCATCGCGGCCGCCGAAGTCGAACTGGTGCTGACCAACGGGCAGACGGTGCGCGGCGAGATCGTCAACGAGGTCGGTGGTGAGCTGTCGTTGCGCCGCACCGTGGCGACCAAATCGGGCGCGATCGTCAGCGAAACCAGCTACAAGGCCGACGACATCGCCAAGCGCACGGCGGTGAAATCTGCGGCCGAAGAATACCCCGCGCGCGCCACCGGCACGCCTGACACCGCGCCGGCGCAGTATTCGTTGGCGGTGTGGTGTCGCGACAACGCCCTTGCCGATGCTGCCGCGACGCATGCCAAACGCGCGCTGGTCTTGCAGCCCGGGCACGCGTTGGCGCGCGATCTGCTTGGCAATTTGGGTTGGATCGAACGCGAGCATGTGTGGGTTCTGGAAAGCGAATGGCTGGCGGCGCAGGGCCTGGTGAAATACGCCGGACGCTATGTGACCCCGGCCGATGCCGAAGCCTGCAAAGCTTACGATCAGGTGGTGAAGGTCCGCGATGGTTTAGCCGCAAAAGTCGCCGAGCTAAGCCATGACGCCGACGCCGATGCCATTGCGCGCGCGGGAAAAGACGCCGCTGCCAAAGCCACCGCGGCCAAGCAGGCCACCGCCGCCGCCACTGATGCCACCCGCCGCGCGGCGGATCTCGACAAGCGTTTATCCGATGCCCGCAGCGCCAAAGTTGCGCCCGATTTGTTGAAGCAGTTGGCCGAGCAACGCACCGCCGCGGCCAAGGCCGCGACCGAGGCCAACGATGCGGTCAAGACCGCCACCAAAGACGCCGCCAGTGCGAAAACCGCGGCCGATGCCGCCGGAAAAAATCAGACCAAGGCCAACACGGACCTGCCGGAGTTGCGCACCAAACTTGCCGCCGCCGAAAAAGCGGTGGCCGCGGCGAAACTGAAACTGCCGCCCGAACCGAAAGCGCCGGCGGACGCAAAAGCGCCAGCCGAGCCCAAGCCGGTTACGCCCGCGGGAAAGTAATGTCGGCAGGTTGATCGCCGGCAGGCGCAACCACCAGCGTCCCTGCAAGTTTGTCATGCCAGCCCTGTTTGCGCCGATCGACCGCGATCCACAGCAGGCCCAGACCGAGCGGAATGGTCGAGCCGAAATAGCCGAGATAGCGCAGCAGCAATTGCCCACTGCCCGGCCGACCACCGGTGCGCGCGTCGACGATCCGGGCTTGGAATAGCAGCTTCCCCGGCGTCGCGCTCATCAACAGTCAGCACAGCAGCACCAACGCCATCGGTAGCACCGGGTTCACGAGCAGGTCAAAACTGCTGATCTGGCCGAGCGTTTGCTGTTGTTGGTCGCTCAGGCGTTGCAGCGCTTCCGGATCACCGCTGAAAAGCTGCTGCCAGTCGATGCTGCTACCGACGTTGCTGGCCCGACTACCGAACAGCCAAGCCAACGGCGACAGCACCACCGCTACTGCCAGCGTATCGACCAACACTGCGAGCCCGCGTTGCCAGAAGCCGACATAGCGGAAACCATCTGATTTTCCCGCGGTTTCAGTGGTGCTCGGAAAGTCAGGATTGCTCATCGCCAACGCTCGCTGTGCGCCAGATGGGTTTGCCAGTTGTCGCGATACGCACGCGCCAGCGCCGCACTGCGCAGCACCAACAGATTTTCGGCGTTCGCGTGCTCGGCTTGATTGGTGAAATTGAATGAGCCGGTGACCACCGTGGCGTCGTCGATGACCATTACTTTGTTGTGCGCGATCGAGTGCTTGCGGTCGTACCACACCGCGCAGCCGCCATCGGCGCAGAAGCCGCCAACGCTGTGGTCTTGCGCGTCGGCATTGGCTTTTTCGTCCAAGATAATCCGCACCGTCACGCCGCGTTTGGCCGCGCCCACCAACGCGCCCGCGATGGGTTCCGAGGTGAAGCTGTATGCCTGCACTAGGATGCTGTGCTTGGCCGCGTCGATCGCGTGCACCACCGCGGCGGCGCAACCGCCCTTAGGCGAGAAGTTCACCGTCGCGCCATCGAGCGGCGGGATCACCGTCGGCGCATGGTCGCTGCCGACCTGCTTCCAGGCCGCGGTGGCCAGCGCCGCGCCGAGTGAAAACGCTGCGATTAATAACGCGCGCGAAATCCCGCGGCTACCGCTTAAAGCAGCCGTTTTCATCCTTCGTCTTCGATATGGAACGCGTGCAGCATGCGGTGCGCGAGCGGCGCCAGCACGATGCCGATCACGCCGATGAACACGCAGCCGCTGATGATCGCATAGCCTGAGGCGAACACTTTCGCAGCGTCACTGGGCAGCGGATCAACCGGACCCATGCCGGCCAGAATCATCGACGCATTCAACAGCGCATCGACCCAGCGCTGTCCGGCCAACAGGTGATAGCCCAGCACGCCCAACAGCAGGAAGAACCCTAACAGCAGCGTCGCGATTCCGATTGAGCGACCAAGTCGGCCAAGAAATACCCGGAAGGGGAGCAGTTGGTGTTTACGGCGTTCATACATTGCGGCGCAGCAGAGCGGCCCGACGCGCTGGCGCCATCGCCAGCCGCGCCCGCGCCATCATCACCGAAAACACCTGAAAAAATGGGCACCTTGACGGGGCTCGAACCCGCGACCTCCAGAGTCACAGTCTAGCGCTCTAACCAACTGAGCTACAAGGTGCGTGAAATGCGGAGTGAAACCTAGGACGAGGGTAGGGGGGGTCAAGCACACGCGGCGCGCAGCGGAACCGCACCGTGCCCCGCGACCTTCTGCACACCGTGCCCCGCTGCACCCGCCCATTTCCAATCATCTTCGAAGGGGGCAGCGCGGAGCGCGTTGCTGGGGGGAGCATCCCCCCAGAGGCGGCGCCACCAGCGCCGCCGGCCAAACAGTTTACAAGTCCCGGTTGGATCCAGGCTGCAAATTCTATGTCACGGCTCCGATTTTTGTGCGGGCTGGGTGTGGCCGCCGTGGTCTTGGGCACCGGCTGCTCCGAAGCCACCAACCGTGAACAGAAGCGCGTGCGCTACGAAGTGCAGCAAGGCCAATACGCGACTGCCGCCGCGCGCGTGAACGGTCTCTATGACAGCCACGAAGCTGGCGAGCCGGCGAAACCCCGCGGCTCGGCTCAGGATGATCAGACTATCGCGGGCAAGCATGCCCTGCTGTGGCGCATGGAGCGCGGGATGATCGCGCAGGTGCAGGGCGATCTGGCGGCGGCCGATCGGCATTACGATGACGCGGCGCGCTTGGTCGACATTCGCCGCACCACCAGCGTCACGCGCGATGTCGGCACCTACGCCGTCAACGACACACTGCGCGAATTCGCCGGCGAGGCGTTCGAGCACACGCAGGTTGACGCGCAGCGCCTGCTGACGCGGCTGATGCGCGGTGAAATTCAGGCCGGGTTGTGGACGCCGGTCAGCGCCATCACCACCGGTCCGGCCACTGATGCCGGGGACGCGCAGTTCGAGGCGGCGTTGGTGCGCGCACGGCGCATGACGCTGGATCAGTTGATCGAAACCAGCGATGCGGCCGGCGGTAGGCGCTATCGCGATGACGCGTTCGCGCGGCTGTTGGCGGCGCTGACGGTGTGGACGCTGCCGCCCATCGAGCGCTCGGGCACCGACACGCAATTCGCGCAGGTGATGTTTCGCCGCGCCATGGAAACCTATGCCGAAGAACTGGCCAAGCTCGGCGCGGATCCCTATTCCGCTTACCATCTGACCCGGCGGCCGGCGTTGGCAGAACGGTTGTATCTGCGCCACGCGCAGGCCTACGACGCTGACGGCTTTGCCGAACAAGCGCGGCGCTATGGCATCGACCCCACCACGGTGCAGCCGCTGCTACCGAGCAACGGCATGGTGTTGGTGTTGAACCAGGTCGGCTTCATCGCCAAGCGCGAGGCCTTGTCGGTGGGCGTCGGCACATTTGCCCCAGCCGTGACCGCGGGCGAGAGCGCGCGCGGTTATTCAGCGTCGAGCATTTCGATCGGCGGCGTTGGCTTCTGGGTCAAAGGTCCGGGCGCCGAAGTCGCGGCCGGATGGCTGCCGGTGCCGATCCCCAACGGCGTATTTCGGCGACTGACGCCAGGCGGCTTGGCGGTGATGGGCTTCGAGATTCCGTCCTATGCCCGTGATGGCGCAATGCCGGCGCCGGCGCGGCTGTCGGTCGATGGCAGCACGCAAACGCTGGAGCTGGTCAGCGATCTGGACAGCTATGCGCGCATCACGCTCAAGGACGAGCAGCCGGCGCTGTTGGCCAAGACCATCAGCCGCGCGGTGGCAAAGCAGGCGGTGGTCGCGGTCGCGGCCGAAGGCATGCGCCGTTCGCACAAGGGCGATGACGCCGACGTTGGCGCACTGTTGGCGCTCGCCGTGAATCTGCTCGGCAGTCTAGCCGCGACCGCGACCGAGGTCGCCGACCTACGCGCGTGGTCGACCTTGCCGCATCATGTGGAAGCGGCGTGCGTCGATCTGCCGGCGGGCCCGCATACGTTGACCCTGGAAACACCCACCGGCGTGCAGCAACTTGGCCGCGTCACCGTCACGCCGGGCCGGCTGCTGATTATCTCAACCCGCACCTTTCCCAATCCGCTGCCGCCGCCGGCTGATTGAACCCGCTGATTTTCACGCTCTTTTCGTCCAATTCCTTAGCGCCACCATTACCGGAGCCTCCACCATGTCGCGTACGCTTATCGCCATTACTGCCACCGCTGCGCTTATCAGCGGCCTCGCGTTCACCAGTTGCTCGGACAACGCCATCGTGCGCACCGATCCCAATGCGGTGCGTGATCTGTCTGGCAACTGGAACGCCACTGACAGCCAGGAAACCGCCACCGCGATGATCGCTGACGTGCTGGCGCGCCCCTGGCTCGATAGCTTCAACAAGGCCAACAATCGCCAGCCGGTGATCAAAGTCGGCAAGGTGAAGAACTCGACCACCGAGGACATCGCCACCGGCATTTTCACCGACGACATTCAGCGTGAACTGCTCAACAGCGGCAAGGCCATTCCGGTGCAATCCAATGGCGACGTCGACGAAGTCCGCGACGAGCGCAAGGATCAGGCGGTGAATTCCGCCGCCGAAACGCGCAAAGAAAGCTTCCAGGAAACCGGCGCGGATTATTTGCTGAAGGGCGAAATCCTTGTCCAGCACGACCAAGCCGGCAGCGAGAAGCAGAAATTTTATTCTGTGAACCTGTGGCTCGTCGACATCAAAACCCAGCGTCAGGTGTGGATCGGCAACAAGAAGATCGCCAAGGACGTCAACCGCGCGAAATACAAATAACGCCCAGTTAACATGAGAAAACTGCTGATTTTCAGCGGTTTTGTTTACGACACTGGCGGCGCGGGCGCGCTTGGCGCCGGCGTAGCGATCAGTTCTAACAACGCATCGGCCGCCGCCGCTTCCGCGCGCCGACGGCTGCTGCCGCGGCCGCTGGCGCTGCGTCCGGCGATCGCGACGTCCGAACGGAATTGCGGGTCGTGGTCGCTACCGCCGCTGCGCTCACAGGTGTAGTCGGGCAAGCGTTGGTGATGTTCCAGACACCATACTTGTAGGCGCATGCGCGGATCTTCGCGCCCGGTTTCGGGATCATCCAGGCGCGCGCTCACCATGCGCTCGACCGCGGTCGACAGCGCCACCCAACCGCCATCCATCCACAACGCCGCGAGCAAACTTTCCATCAAGTTGGCCTTCACCGAGGTCGGCCACACCCGGCCCATCTGCCCGCCAACGCGGCAATACGGGCCCAGGCCCAACGCGTCCAAAGCGACCGCCAAGGTCGAACGCGATACCAATTCGGATTTCAGCCGTGACAGCCGGCCTTCGTCGGCATCGGGAAAACGCCGATAAATCAGCTCGGCCAACGCCGCGCCCAGCAACGCATCGCCCAAAAATTCCAAGCGCTCGTTGGCTTCATCACGCCGACGCGTGCTGCCGGCCTGCGGACCCAGAATGCTGGCATGGGTCGCCGCCCGGCGCAGCAGTACCGCGTCAGAGCAGCGATGCCCAAGCGCATCGGCGACTGCCTGCACTCGCGCGTCATCGGCTTGAATCGCGTGATCGGCCATGGGCGCCGGTGTAGTGGCGCCGGCGCGCAGCGCCACCGCGCTGGCTCGCACCGCTAACGCGCTAGGTTCGCGCGCAGATGAATGACCGCGCTGTACCGGTGGCCACGCCCCGCGACCTGCTTCTGACCTGCAAGCGCTGCCAGCACGAATTCCGCGCGCCGGCGGCGGTGCTGAACCAGAATGTCGAGTGCCCGCACTGTCATAAAATCTTCGCCGCGGTGCCTGTGGGCAGCGGCCCCAGCGACCCTTTGGTTGGCAAAGAACTCGCCGGTTGTCGTTTGGTACGGCGTCTGGGCTCGGGTGGTTTAGGCGTGGTCTACGAAGCTGAACAGTTGGCGGTGGGCCGCAGCGTCGCGATTAAAATGCTGTCGAACAAAGCTGCGGCGATTCCCACCGTGGTGCAGCGTTTTCAGCGTGAGGCGCAGTTATGCGCGGCGCTCAATCATCCGCATGTGGTGGGCGTGTACGACTGCGGCCAAGACCGCGGCGTGCATTATTTGCTGATGGAATTTGTGCGCGGCGAAACCCTGGCCGCGCGCATTCAACGCTTCGGGCGGCTGCCGTGGGCGGAAGCCGTCGGCTTTGTGATGCAGATCGCGAAGGCGCTCTCACACGCGCATTCGCGCGACATCATCCATCGCGATATCAAGCCGGCGAACATCCTGATCGACAGCGACGGCACCGCCAAGCTGGCGGATTTGGGCTTGGCGAAACAGCTTACCGAGGAACCCGAAGCCGCCGGCGGTCTGACCATGCAGGGCGCGGCGTTGGGCTCGCCCGCGTACATGCCGCCGGAACAGATCCGCGATGCGCGCAGCGTAACGAAGGCCGCCGATGTGTACGCGCTGGGCGTCACGCTCTATCACGCGCTCGCCGGCAA
>JBBROQ010000087.1:0-12145 GCA_038229115.1 Planctomycetota bacterium
CCTGAAATAAATTGCGGCCGATGCCGATCAGGCCGGTGGGATTACGAAAGCGCGCGAGGGCAATGGTGCCGATCGACTGCTCGGCGCCGTTCACCAGCGCGGTGACTTGGCCGGTGGGCGCGATCGTGACCTGCGTGGTCTGATCCGGCACCGTAATGCGCGGCTCTAAAAAATAACCGTCGGGCGTGACCATGTCGCCGTTGGCGTCGATGCTGAAATCCCCGGCGCGGGTGTAGGCGGTGGTCGAATCGGGTGTGGTCACTTGAAAGAAACCATCGCCCTCGATCGCGAGGTCGGTGTCCTTGCCGGTCACCTCAGTACTGCCCTCAGTGAAGATGCGTGGAGTGCCGCTTAAGCGTACGCCGTAGCCGATTTGCGTGCCGGCCGGATTGCGGCCCAGATCGCCGGCCTTGCCGCCAGGCGTCACCTGCACGTCATAAAACAGGTCCTGAAAATTGGTGCGCTGACGCTTAAATCCAACGGTGTTGATGTTCGCGATGTTGTTGGCGATGACGTCGACATTGGTCTGTTGCGCGGCCATGCCGCTGGCGCCGGACCAGAGTGAAGTTGAGGGCATGGTGAAAGTCTCCTATGCAGCGAAAAGTCTGGGGAAATCAGCTGAAAGCATCACGAATCAAGCTCCGCGTAGCATGTCGCTCAAACCCTGCCCGGCCTGATCCTGCGTGCGCATCGCCTTCTGCGCAGCATCGTAGCGGCGTTGGATGGTGATCATCTCGACCAGTTCATGCACCGGGTCGACATTGGCGTGCTCGACATATCCCTGCTGCGTCGACGCCTTCGTCGCGTCGCGAAGTTCCTGGCCAGCCGGATCAAAATACTGGCCGTTACGCGGGCGCATGCGCGACGGCTCGGCGACCGTGGCCAAGCGCAGCTGATCAATGGTAACGGTGGTGGTGATGCCGCCCTGATGGGTTTCGCCAGTGACGCGGCCCTGCTGATCGATGGCGATGCGCTCGACTTCCGGCGGGATTACGATCGGTCCACCCTGGCCCTCAACCGTCCAGCCCTCGGCGGTCAGCATCCGGCCCTGTGCATCAGTGGTGAAGTTGCCGGCGCGGGTCAGCAGCAGTTTATTCTGATCGTCGCGCACACGGAAAAATCCGTCGCCGGTGATGGCGACATCCAGCGGTGCGCCGGTGCGCTCCTTTTGGCCCTCGCCGAAACTGAAATAGCTGTCGTTGGTCAGGATGCCGGCGCCGCCGTCACCACGCAGATCGCCAGTGCGACCTTCCTTGGCCAAGGCCTTGGCGAAATCGGTGCGCAGCGCGCTTTCCTTGCGATAGCCGGCGGTGCTGACATGGGCCAGATTGCGTGCCACCACGTCCAACGAGCGCGCCTCAACCACCATCGCGCTGGCGGCGGCGTAGACACCTTTGGGCATTGCTTCCCCCTGTGCAGTTTCTGCACGCCCAGGCGACGGCCCGGAACGCTGCCGAAGGGATCGCACATGCAGTGCCAATGCGCGCAGGAAGGCTTTGAGTGGGGTCCTGAAACAACACGACCCAGGCCATTGGGCCTGGGTCGCATGCGCGTCCCAGTGTGGGACGACAAAGCCAAACGAAAAATCAGCGCTTCGAGAACTGGCAGCCGCGGCGAGCCTTGCGCTTGCCGTACTTCTTACGCTCGACCATGCGGCTGTCGCGGGTCAGCAGACCGTGGCGACGCAGAGCCACCTCGGAGGCGGGTTCAGCCTTAATCAGGGCGCGGGCGATACCGAGGGCGATCGCGCCGGCCTGGCCAGTGATGCCGCCGCCGACCACGTTCACATGCACATCGAAGCGGCCCACAGTCTCGGAAACTTCCAGGGGACGAGCGAAGCTGCGACGCAGGCGTTCTATCGGGAAGAACTCCTCGGACTTGCGCTTGTTGATGCTGATCACGCCGGTACCCGGGGCGATACGGACGCGAGCGACGCTGGTCTTGCGGCGACCCAGACCCCAGATGAACGACGAGACAGCCATATGCTTTCCTTCGGCTCTTGAACAGGCGCTGAGCAATGCGCTTTTATCGCGGCTATTGGTTAGGAGCCGCACGAGTGACGAGCGGTGTTGCCGCGTGAGGCGCGGAACGTTAGCGCGCCGGTGCTTGCGTCAAGCGCAGACAGCTGCGTTCAGAATCCCCATCGAAAGGCCCAACGGGTCGAATTACCGCCACCGCTGGCCGCGATGAAACCGTTGCTGCCATTGTTGCAGGTACTGCCCGAGCCAGCGTAACCACCGCCAATGCCGCCCACCGGACAGCCGCCTGCCGACCAATAGCGCCCATAGGGCACCACTCCGCTTGGCCAAACATATCCCTGACCATAGGTGAACACCGAGACCGAGGGCTCTACCGACACATTCACGCCAGACTGCGATGCGAAAAAGCGACGCCGTGATTCGGCCGCTTCGGCGCGCATCCGTGCGGCCTCTGCCAGTCGGTGCTGGCGTTCATTCCAAGTAATCCAGGCGCCGTCGTCCCAAACCTGACCGCGTGCGGTGGCAGCTTCGTTTGCGCGCATCCACACGCCATTGCAGCGCGTCTGGCCAAGCAGCCGACGCGCGCCGTCGTGCTGACGATCGCGCGCGATCACGGCCATCGCGGCCTCGCGAGCCAGAGACATGTTGGCGGCTGTGCGCGCGTCGTTCGCCAACTGCCACCACGCCGCAGCGTCGACATCCGGTACCGCCATCAGCGTTGCGCGTCGCGCCGCCAACGCTTTCTGCGCGCGCTGCGCCGGACTGTCGCCGTAGACTTGTTTTACCACCTGCGCGCGCGCGAAGCGCTGAACGGCCGATAGCCCTGCCGCGCCAACGCGGATCTCGACCATTTCGGCGTCTGCCGCGGAAATGATCTCGCCATCGAGCACGCGGCCGTCGCTGAGCGTCAGTTCGTCGGCGGACAGAAATCCGGCGGTCATCAGCACGGCGAAACTCACCATAAACGGCAGGTAGCTTGTGGGCATGGTCGAAAGATGCCGCGCAGAGCGGAAAAATCAGCGGAAATTTAAGCCGCTCACTTGACGGTGGACGATTCGCTGCCTAGTTTTGAAAGATAACTATGCCCGCACCCGCTTATTTCCTGGGCATCGACGTTGCCCGCACCGGCCTTGGGCTGGTTATTGTCGCCAATGACGGCTCGGTCGTCGCCAGCCTCCGCCGTGCCTATGGAGGCGTTCCCGGCGAACCAATGGATCCGCAAGACTGGTGGCGCGCGGCGCGCACCGGCATCAAAGAAATCCTACGTCGGGCTAGCCTAAAAGCCGATCAGGTGCGCTGCATCGGCGTCACCGGCGACGAAGGCCTCGTGGCCCTCGACCGCACCGGAAAAGTGCTGTGTACGGCGACGCTCGGTGCCGATCCGCGCGCCGAGGAGCATGTCGAGGCGTTGACCAAAGTAGTCGGCGCGCGCAACCTGCTAAACCTCGCCAGTGGCCCAGCCACCAGCGCCGCCGCGGCGGTGAAGTTGATGTGGCTGCGCGACAATGAAAAACGCGTCTGGCATGACCTGCACTACGCTTTGCCGGCCAAAGATTTCCTGCGCTACCGCCTGACCGAAACCCTGATCACTGATGCCTGCGACGCCTCGGCGACGCTGCTGTTTAATCCCAAGACCCGGTCGTGGTCGAAGCAGCTCGCGCAGCTGGTCGGCGTCAACAGCGACTGGCTGCCGACGGTCGCCAACGGCCCGGCAATGTCCGGCCGCGTCACTGAAGCTGCCGCGCGCGACGCAGGTTTATCGGCCGGTACGCCGGTAGTCACCGGCGCCGGTCACGCAGCGGCAATCGCGATTGCCGCCGGCGTTCTGGCGCCCGGCGCGATGGCGATCGAACTTGGCGGTAATGGCGCGTGTTTTGCGCCCACCGCCGAAGCCGCTCGCGATCCGCAGGGCCTGATGGCCGCCTCATGCCATACGCTGGCGAATGTTTGGGCCCTCACCAGCAGCAGCCTCGCCGGCGCAGTTGGTTTGGACTGGATCATGGATCAGGTTCTGCCGAACGAGGTTGCGCAAGCGCGTCGCAATCAACGCGATCCGCTCGACCTACTGGCCGAACTGGCATCTGAAGTGCCGACCGGTGCCGAAGGCTTGGTCTATGTGCCACCGACCGCACGCAGTTTTGGCGGCTATGTCGGACTGAAGCCGCGTCACGGCCGCGGCCATTTGGCGCGCGCAGTGATGGAAGGCGATGCGCTTACCTTCCGCCAGACACTATCTGCCCTGACCGATGCTAAGCGTCAGCCGACGCGCATCGTGGTTACCGGTCCCGGCGCCGCGAATCACCTGTGGTGCCAGATCCTGGCCGACGCGCTTGACCATCAGATCCACGCCGCACCGGTGGCCGAATGCGGCGCGGTTGGCGCAGCGATTCTGGCGGCTTCGGCCGTCGGCGTGTTCAAAACAGTGGAAGACGCCTGCGCCAAACTGGTGAAGGCCAAGCACACCTTCAGTCCGCGTCGCGCCGCCGCCGACACCTATGCCGCCCTCGCGCCCGCAGTCGCGCGCTTGCCCAGCGCGATTGCCAACGCCTTCCACCCGCAAGCCGCCGAGGCCAGCGCATGAACCCTCTTCGTTCAGCCCTGATCGCGGTGCACGTGCTGATCGCCATTGCGGTGCTTGCCGCATTGTGCCGGCACCTGGGTGAACGTGCGCAAGAGGTCAACGAAGTCCGACAGGTCGCACGCAAAGAACACAACGATACCGAACACCTTCGCGACGAGATCACCCGATTGGGCGACCTGCGTGCCGGCGTTGAACGTGCCGATCCCTACGTCATCGAATTGCTGGCGCGCGAGAAACTGCACTTCACACGCCAAGACGAAAAGACCCCGCCGCCGTTGCCTGCGATTGACAGACGCATGGCCACCGATAACAGGTAGCCCTCTCGCACGTGGCCGCCCCCGGCGTCCACGTTATTCGCGCAAAAACGCGGTAAAATCAGCCCTTAACGCCATCGGGGCGTAGCTCAGCTTGGCTAGAGCGTTGCGTTCGGGACGCAAAGGTCGCAGGTTCAAATCCTGTCGCCCCGACCATGAAACCAGCCCCCCCCGGCCGAGGGCCTGGGCTGTCTGTTTACAGGGTCGGGGCGAGGCGAGGTGCGCAAGCGATCCTGTTCCAAATGTTCGTGGGACGTCAATGGCGAGGACGGTCATCGCCGTCCCGGCGGTGAACAGGCCATGGCCTGCGCGCTCCCACAGGGTCACCGATGCCCCGCAGCGCAGCGCAGCGAAGACGAGGGCGATCGGAGCGCAGAAGCACTTCCAATCAGTTCGTCACCCGACCCGTCCATGCCGCCGCCGCGCGATCATGAATGGCAAGCAACCGCGGCAAAGTCGGCGCCTCAATCAGACCATGGATCAGCACCACCAACATCGGCACCAGACTCATCAGCAGCATCGCGCCGTGGGCGGAGAAAACGCTCAGCCCCAACAGCGTGCCCAGCACCAACACACCGTGGCCAGTGGCGGCGATAAACAGCAGCGCGTTGCCCCAGCGATGCACAAATGTGACCACCTGCCAGACCTGATCGCGGACATTACCGGGTTGCGCGCGCAGCAATTGGCGGCGTAAACGCAAGCTCCACCAACTCAGCGCGATCAAACACAGGGCCAAATGCACGGTACAAATCACGCCCGCGATCGACATGCGACGAGCGAATTCGTTGGCGGCATGTGGATGCAGACCGTTGTACAAGACCACCACCGCAGTCGCGCCCAGACCAATCAATAGCCGCGCCCGATGGCGTTGCAGCAGGCGCTGCTCGATGCCGTAACGCGCGACGTAGGCGGCAAACTCGCTGGAATTGCCGGTGTTTTCTGCTGCTGAGCCACTCATCACTGCATGGTCCTCCTGCCGGATTGCCGGCGCAAGGCCGGCGCCCGAACGCGGCGGCGACAGTGGCAAACGCTGCTGCTGGCCGAGAGTTCGCGGATGCTTTCACCTGCCCCGCTCCCGCTGCGCGAGCTGCCACCAATCGGCTACAGCACCAATCTGCATGCGGCCGAAAGCGTAGCGGAATTGTCTGAGGTGCTGGCGCGTTTCGCCGGCGGGTTGCGCGCACGTTTGGGCTGGGAGCGCTTAGGCGTGGATCTGCGTTTGGGTTCGCGCGCGATCGCAGAACTGGCCGAGCCCACCGTGCTTGCTCAGCTGCGGCGCACGCTCGACACGCACGCCTTGAGCGCACACACGCTCAACGGTTTCCCCCTTGGCGCATTTCAAGCGCCGATTGTCAAGCGCGACGCGTATCGGCCCGACTGGCGTTCGGCCGAGCGCTTGGCCGACAGCGTGGCGTTGATCGCGATCGCGCTGGCGCTGTCCGACGCGCCGATGGTGACGATCAGCACCGTGCCCGGTTCCTACCGCGGTTTTGGCGCGGTGGCGCATGACCACGCGACCATCGCCGCGAATCTGGGCCGCTGGGCCGCGGCTGCGGCGCGGGCGCAGCGCGACACCAACCGCCGCGTCGTCCTGGCGCTGGAACCCGAACCGTGGTGCACATTGGAAACCAGTTGGGACGTGGCCGCGTTCTGGCGCGGGCCGTTAGCTGAACACGGCGCCACTGCCGCGACCGCGGCGCTGGATGGCGACGCACAGGCGGGCGCAGCAGCCGTGCGCGAGCACCTGGGCATCTGCTTCGACACCTGTCATTTCAGTTTGGCATTTGAAGACCAAGCCGCCGCCGTCGCGCGCCTAACCGCCGCGCAGGTTCCGATCGTTAAATGCCAGGTGTCGGCCGCACCCGAAGTGCGCTCACCAAGCAGCGATCCCGCCGGCGTCGCGGCGTTACGCGCTTTAGCCGAGCCGCGTTTCCTGCACCAAACCGCGGCTGCCACTGCCGGCGGTTCGCTGAGCAAAGTTGAGGATCTTAATCAGCTTGAAGCGTGCCTCGCACGTTTGCCGCATGCCGACGCGGTACGCAGCCATTTCCACATTCCGCTATTTTGGCCGGAAAAAGCGCACGGATTATCGACCACCATCAACGACAGTCGTGCTGGCCTTACTGCCTGCCGCGCTGCGCTGTGCACCCACATCGCGGTCGAGACCTACACCTGGAGCATCCTCGCCCCCGACGAACGCGACGCCGCCGCCGGCACCGCGCGCGAACTGGAATGGCTGCTCGCAAACGACTGAGCGCATAGCGGGGCAGCGCGGTGATCGACACGAGCGCAGTTGCCCGCTCGGCAAACCCGCCACCCTGCCGCGCATGGTCCAACCTACGCCCTTTGATCGGTTGCTGCACGAGGTGATGAACCAGGCGAATGACGCGCCGGCTACGGCCTTCGCGCGCTTGGAAGAACTGTTCGGCAAGAGCCTGACCGAGAACGACGTGCTCGCGCTCAGTTCGCTGGCGGCGAATTTGGGCGGTGCGGGCCTGGGCGAATGGGAGCGCACGACCGCACTATTAGATCGGCTGCTGACCCATGCGGCATTGGGCGGCGACAGCCCAACGCGACGCAGCGTGTGGCGCGCGAAAGCGGTGATGCTAATCGGCGCCGGTAAACCCGAAGAAGCCGAACTCGCCGGCGCGGCCGGGATCAGTTCCAACAGCGAAGCCTGCCGCTTTGCCGGCACTGTCGCGCAGGTGTTGTGCGCGCGTAATCGCATCGCCGAAGCACTACCGCATCTGAAGCGCGCCGCGGCGTTGTGCCGCGAATTGCCGATCACCGATGAAGTGCAGCAACAGACCGCGCTAATCGCCACCAACTTGATGCGCGCGGCCGAGCCGCAGATGCAGTTGTTCGCCGAGCTGGCCCTGACCGCCAGCGACACCGCGTTGGCGTCAGTCGGACGTGCCGACGATTGGCGCATGCGCCATCGCGCGCGTTTTCACCGAGGAAAAATGCTGCTGCTGGCCGGACGGCCGACGCAGGCATTGGCGTTGGTGGGCGAATTAATGGCGCTTGAAGACGCGCACGACGCCGGCCCGGTTGAACGCTTTTTCACCGCGAACCTTGCCTGCCGCGCGCAGGCGATGCGCGGACAGTTTAAGGTCGCAGCCGGCGCCCTGGAAGCCTGTCAGGATTTCTCCCGCCGGGTCGCGACCGAGGACGACCGCACCATGGTGACGCAGGCGCTGATCGATCTGGAACGCACGGTCGCGGAATTGAAACCGGTAGCCTGACTTATTTCGCCGGCGTCAGCAACCGTTCGCGGCCAACCAACAAATAGCGCAAAAGCGCCTGTTTTTCTGCATCGTTTAGCTTCGCGTTCGGCGCCATCAGGGTGACGTATTTCTGCCAACCCGCTTCATCTTGCCGCTGTGGCCCGCGCAGTTCGTGGCACGCGGTGCAGCGCATGGTCAACAGTTGCCGACCAGCGGCGAGTTCCTGCGCATTGGTCGCTGGCCAGCGGCGTTGCGCGCTAGTGACCATGGCCGCGTCCACCTCGGGCGCGGTGTCGCCGCAGCCAGACAGCAACAGCGCCAACGCAGCAACGCACAGCAACCGCATGCGCGGATGCTCGCGCCGACGGCACCGCGACAAGCACGCACCACATCGAGCAACCGCGCACAGCACGCAGCCAGTAGCCCGGCGCGGAAAACTCCCGACGTTGCCGCCCCATGACCAGCCCCGCCGATATCGCCGCTCCGAATTTTTCCTGGATCGATCAGCCATCCCAACTTGCCGAGGTGGCAAAGACGCTCGCCGCCGCGCCGTGGCTCGCGGTCGACACCGAATCCAACAGCATGTTTGTCTATCGCGAGCGCATGTGCCTGCTGCAAATCAACGCCGGCGACACGCTGTTTGTGATCGACGCGTTGGCGTTGGCCATGGCTGCTGGCGACTCAGCAAGCGCTGCTTTAGCGCCGCTTAAAAAAGCCCTCGAAGCCACCCACCGGCCGCTGTGGGTGCATGGCGGCGAATACGATGTGGGCGTATTTCGCCGCGACTTCGGCATCGTTTTAGGCGGTGTGTGGGATTCGCAGCAAGCCGCCAGCATGTTGGGTTGGGAGCGCACCGGCTATGGCGCGGTGGTCGAAAAAGTGTGCGGCGTATTTTTGGACAAGGCCTACACGCAATACGATTGGGGCACGCGGCCGCTGGATCCGGGTGCGCTGCGCTACGCCGTCGATGACGTGGTCTATCTGCCAAAAATCGCGGAAGAACTGCGCACGCTGATCGCCGCCGCCGACCTCGATGAAGAACTCGCGATCGCCAACGCCGCGGTCGCCGAGGCCGGTTGGAGCGGCGGTTATGACCCGTCCGGCTTCTGGAAAATCAAAGGCGTGCGCGAACTGCAATCGCACAGCCAAGGCGTGCTGGCCGCGCTGTACGCGTGGCGCGACGGCATCGCGAAAATCGCCGACAAACCGCCCGGCCGGATCATCAACAATGAGACGCTGCTGTATCTGGCGCGCACCGTGCCCACCACCTTCCAACTGCTTAAACGCAGCGGCGTGAAAACCTGGCTTTTGACCGAGCAGGGCGAGGTGCTGCTGAAAGTCATCAAAGACGCGCGCTCTGACACGCGCCCGTTGCCGCCGCGGCCGCGTCATCGTGAAGTCGCGCCGGAAGAAGAACTGCGCGAAACCCGACTGAAAGATTGGCGCCGCTCCGAAGCCGAAAATCGCAAAGTGCCGCTACAAGTCGTGCTGCCCGCGCGCGCGCTGGAAAACCTGAAGCAATTCGGCACCAAGGATCTCAACGACGTGCCGCAGCTCGGCAAAAAGCGCATGGCGCTCTATGGCTGGAAACTGCGCGAACTGTGCGACGTCACGGTGCCGGTCGAACCAACCGGCGAAACGACACCGTAAACCACGAGGCTACGCCGTAAGCCACAAGGATTCCGCACCCAGCCGGCCGGACTCCACTGAGCAGCGTATCTACAAATCGTATTCCACGTGATACCAACCGTCCCTGATCAGATACATGTGCACATATTCGCACCGGTTTTCCCTGGCGAGATAGGAGATAATGGACGCTCCTCCATACTTTGAATAAACAAGGCATGGAATCGGATCCGTGGGCATGAATGGGAATGTGATGATGAACAACTCATCATGTCGAGTCAGGCACTTGGCACCGACCGCTGCCAACAGCTGATTAAGCGGATATTTACCTGAACCTTCGTCTGTTGGCCTAATGTCATGGTTCTGAATGTGCGTCAGGTAGCCATTCAATTCATCCCTGTGCTTCAGAATCAGATCGTCATACCTGCGATTCGAAACGTTGTCGCGAATGATTGCAACCGCAGCCACGAATACCAAGCCGCCGAGAATTGCCGAGATCATTCCTATCAGCAGATATTTCATCGCGGGATCCGATGCTTGCGCCTCATCGCACCGCGATGCGTTCGCTTTGCCGAATGCGCACACCGCCGACGCCATCGAGCGCGCGCCACAACACTTCGGCTTCGCTCAGGCGCTGGTCCGCATGGCGGACTAAGCAATGGTCGATTGCGCGTGCTGCGGCCAACGGCAACTCGGGCAGGTAGGTGCGGATCGGCGGCGCGTCCTCGCCCTTGGCGCGCAGACGTTCGCTGTCTGAGCTGGCGCCGTGGGGCGGCGCGCCGGTCAGCAGAATGAACGTACACACACCCAACGCATAGCAGTCGCTGGCCATGCTGGGCGTACGGCCGGCGAGGACTTCCGGCGCGATATACGTGGGTGTTCCGAATATTCGGGCGGGCCGGGCCCGGAAAATGCCGCTGATCGCGCTCAACGCTGACGGCACCACCGCATTGCCGAAATCGATCAGTGTCAGTTGACCGTCTGGGCGCAGTACCGCGTTTTCGAGTTTGAGGTCGTTGTGCACCACGCGCTGTGTGTGCAGATACACGACCGCCGCGACCAGATCGACCAGGGCCTTCGCCCGATTCACGTCGGCCTGCTGCTTGACGAGACTCGCTAGGCTGGCGCCGTCGACGAATTCCATGATCAGCGCCGCGCGACCGTTGAGTTGGGTGAATTCCAGCACTTTTGGCACGCCGGGGTGATGCAGGCGCGACAACAGCACGAATTCCTGCTGAAGTGCTTTGATGTGCCCGCGGTCGGTGGCGCGTTCACGGCGCAGCACTTTCACTGCGACGACTTTGTTGCGGCTGCGGTGCACGGCGCGGAACACTTCGGCCGCACCACCGGCGGCGATGAACTCGCGCACGATGAAAGCACCGACCGTAGCGTTGATGAGATGGGCACCAGACATCGCTACAGTATTCATCCCGTGCGAGGGGAAGGCAATCGCAGCTTCTCTAAGTCTCTCCCGCGTGACTCCGACTGCGCCAGAAATCCGACTGCATGCTTGAGACAGCTGGCACTGAGCGTGAGCCAATGCGGGTCAATTTCCGGCCGCAGCCCTGGTGGCGATAGCAAGGTCCGCTCCATCCACGCGCCCATCACCGTTGGCGTCGCCAGCGCCGGTAAAGCCGGGGTCGCTGCTGACGCGGCCGAACTGCGCGCGTACTGCGGCGACGCTGGGTACTGCCGCGGCGCCGGCCATCGCCACCGCGACGGTGGTCACGCTTTCGGCAGGTAAGGTTAACGCAATCGCGCCGGCGGCCGTCAGGGCGAACGGGGACAGCGCGGCCCAATAGGCGCTGGCGGTCGAGCGCTCGCCGGTGATCTGGCCGCTAAACGTCAGTCCGCTGGCGCTGAGCACGATATCGCGAGAGGTACCGGCGTTATTGATCAGAACGGCGACCAATCGCTGTGCCGCGCGGTCGTGGAAGGCGCTGACCTGCACCAACGCATCAGTGCTGCTGGCATCGATCGCGCGCGCGGCGCCGGCGGTCAGCCAACGGGCGTAGTGGCCGATCGCATAGCCGGTGCCGCTGATGAATACTTGGTCCGAACTTTGATCAGTCAGGGCGATGGAGTCGCTTTCCGAACCACTGGCAAAGCCGCCGCCATCGCCGCCGAAATGCAGGGCTTGGGCGGTACGGCTCCAACTACTGTTCATGCCGAAGAAGGCGCTGGCGCGGGCATACAGGAACTCGTCGTGGATGTGGATCGCGCGAGCGCGCAACAAACGGAAATCAGTGGCTTCGATACCGCTGTTTGAGACCTCGGTCATCCAACATTGGACGCCGTTCGCAGCCGCGAGATCACGCAATTGCTGCCGGACTTGCACGCGGCTGGCCACGGGATTGCCGGTTCCGGAGGTGGCCAGAATTCTGCCGCCATCGCAATATTCTGAGCCGTAGGGATACG
>JBBROQ010000088.1:0-12140 GCA_038229115.1 Planctomycetota bacterium
GGCGAGTGGCTGATCGTCGACGGCCTCCACGGTCGGATGGTCATCACGCGCCAGCACGCCAAGGGCGACTGCGCCATCCGCGGCGCTGCCGGTGACATCCTCCTCGGGCTGTGGCGCCGGCTACCGCTGGACGAGCTCGAGGTCATCGGCGATGCGTCCGTGGCTGCGCGCCAGATGCCGCCATTCCAAATCGATGCCTGGCCGGCCGATGATCGCCTGCGATTCGCGATCGATGAATCCGAGCCCACCATAAAGGCCCAGATCGCCAGCAAGATCACGCGTGCTGCTGGAGGTTGGCCGGTTCACGCCACCGATCACATAGAACGGATCGCTCGGAGCAGCTGCCGCTGCAAGCGGCGCCGACAACGCCAATAAACAGAGCGGTGCGATGACGAACTGACGCATGGACGACCCTCGTGGCGGGACGCTAGACCACGAGCGGCAATCACAACTGCGGGCTCTGCGTCAGCGCCCCCTCCGGACGTTACTGTCCCGGGCTTTTCGCCTTCAGTGTTACGCGTACCCGTGGGGCATCGACCGTCAGCCACGTCGGCGCGAATAGTTGCACCGGTAGTTCGCGCGGCGTATTCGGCTCGAGGTCCGCCGGCAGGCGTACATACGCGGTTAGATCGGACTCGGGGCTTAATGTCTTCAGTAGATTTTCTGGTCCGCCGAGATCGACGGTGACTTGCGGCGGCGATAACTCGACATCGAACGCGCCCAAAACCTCGCGTGCGCCCAGAATCCGCACCGGCAGCGGAACCCCGCGTTTCACCGCCGGAATCGACCGCAACGTGATCGTCGCCACCACCGGATTGACGACCCGATACGGCGCGAGGATTGGCGTCAGCGTTACGCGTTCGACACGTTCGCCGGCAACGTCGTCCACCTGCCCGGCCAGATCGACCGGGGCAAAACGCACGCGCGTGTGCGCCGCCCGGGCCGGTACAAACCCCCCGCGCGCGCCGCGCCCGCCCACCACAGTCAGATCCACCTGCACCGTCGCCTCGACGCCGGTGCCGACCAGAACCTGCGGTGTTTCGATCGGTAGCTCGGTGGCGACGACCTGATCCAGGCGTACGTCGATGGCGCGGATGCCTTGCGGATCGGTATGCACGATCAGCACGTCGCCACCCAATCCCAACAGCCGTCGGGTCAAATCGAAACTCTGCTTGCCGTCTTTGGTCGCATCCGGGCGTAGCTCCAAACGCGGGCTCAAAAATTCCGGCGCCGCGTCGCTGCGTGCCACCGGCACATTCACCGTGACGTTGAACTCGCGCGGCGTTAGCTCGGTGATCTGCCAGTCGTCGGGCACGCCTACCACCGAGCTTTCGCTTATGCGCACCGCCACTATGCGCTCGACGCGCGACTGACTGCCGGTGTAGAGCCAAAGCGCGATCGCGGTGACCAACGCCACCAGTTTCAATTCCCAGCGAGCGGTCATTCGCGTGACCAGGTCGGTAGTCAGTTTCTGCACCCACCCGCTCATCGTTGTCGCCGCGACGTGGCATTGCGCGCCGTACCCGTGCGGAACAGCCGGCCGAGGATCAGCTCTAGATCCTGCCGCGCGAGGCTGCGGACTAAGCTGCCCTTGTCGGCCATGCTGATCTGTCCCGTTTCTTCGGAGACTACCAGGGCCAGCGCGTCGGTATCTTCCGATATGCCGATCGCGGCACGGTGCCGCGTGCCCGAGAGTGATTTGTACTCGATGTTGTTGGTCAGCGGCAGAATCACTCCGGCCGCCGCTATTCGTCCACTGCGAAGAATCACCGCGCCGTCATGCAGTGGTGAGTCTTTCCAAAACAACGCGGTCAAGCTTTTCGCGGTCAGCTCGCAGTCGAGCGGACTGGAGGCGATGTAGTCGCTCAGGCGATCGTTGCGCTCGACCACGATCAGCGCGCCGATGCGCCGGCTAGCCATGTAGGTGATAGACTCGATCAGATCCGCGGCGGTGCTGCCGCTGCTGCCGCCGATCTGATCATGCTGCGGAAATACGCCGCCCAGGCGCGAGAATAACCGGCGCAGTTCGGGCTGAAACACCACCACCAGCACCAACGCGCTGAAGCCCACCGACGCCTGCAGCAGCCACGTGATCGCGAACAGTCCTGCGGCGCGCGCCAACAACCACGCCGCCGCAATGCCGACCACGAACAACGAGATGCCTTTGATCTTGCCGCCGGCACTGATGCGCTCGAACGCGACCAGCAGCGAATAAATCACGACCGTCAAAATCGCGATCTCGAGCGCTGGCTTCAGCCACACCAATGGCTCGACCCAGGTCAGCCAGCCGTTCATGGATGGCTCTTTCTCATGCTGCGCTCCGGGCCAGCGCGAGTGCCGCCACTGCTCCCGGCACGTCATGCACGCGCAGCAGCGCGACATACTCGGCCAACAACGCATGCAGCACATGGCCAACGCCATCGCGCGCCGCCGGATCGACGGTGCCGGCCAACGCACCCAGGAAACGTTTCCGACTAAGGCCCAACACCAACGGCCGGTTGAACTGCTGCACCAACCACGGCAGCGCGCGCAGCAGCGCCACGTTGTGCGCGACGGTCTTGCCGAAGCCAATACCGGGATCGAGCAGTACCTGCGCTTCGTTCACACCCGCCGTGCGCGCCGCATTCATGCGCGCAGAAAAAAACGCCGCGACCTCAGCCACCACATCGTCATAACGCGGCGCGATCTGCATGGTCTGCGGCGTGCCCTGCGCGTGCATCAGCACGATCGCATTGCCGGTCTCGGCGATCAGCGGCAGCATCGCCGGATCAGCGCCAGCACTGACATCGTTGACCATGCGCACACCGGCGGCGAGCGCCGCGCGCGCGACCTCGGCCTTGCGAGTGTCGATGCTCACGCAGGCGCCGCGCTGGACCAACGCTTGGATCACCGGCAGCACGCGCGCCAACTCAACCGTAGATGAAATCGGTCCAGCGCCTGGACGCGTGCTCTCGCCGCCGACATCCAGCCAGCTCGCGCCCGCGGCCAACATGCGCTCGCCCGCAGTTACTGCGACCGTGTGTTCTGCATGAGCGCCACCATCGGAAAAACTGTCGGGCGTGACATTCAGGATGCCCATCACCTGCGCCGGACGCCTAAACTTCAGGTCACCACAACACCACGTCGCGCGCGCGTCAGCAGCGGTATTTTCCGTGGTAGCGACCATCGTGAGGGATAATGGCGCGCGCGCTCAAGCCACGCAAGCGCACACGGCTGATCTCGTCAGTCACCGATCGAATCAGTACCGCGCTTGCTGCCAGCACAGAGCGCCGCTGCTGCCGCCAGCACTGAGGTCAGCATCGACGAACACGTAAATCACGCCGCCATCGCCAAGCTTGAAGTCGATCACATCAGCGGTGAGGCGATGATGAAACCGCAGTGGCCGACCGACCAGATGTTCAACCTCGATCGGCGTGTTCGCCCACAATGGATACCCGCCGAACTTCGAGCAATCGCACCCCAGTTCATCCACCAGATCCACCCAACGATCCGACGCCGCGACATCCATACCGGTCGCATCGACATCAAGATCGACCGGCTCATCGATGCTGTCGCCGAAACAAACCTTCGCGCCCTTCCAATCGCCGGGACACACACCGTTGATCACTGACAGATGCACTTCGTTCTTCGGCACCACCACCACCAAGTTGTCTCCTTGGTGCGGCATGTAGTCGAAAGTCTCGGGTGGATCGGAACGATCCATGAACGCCAGAACGAGCTGATCCGAACCCGGCGCCAGCGGCAGCGCCGACACCAAAGCCATGGTTTTTCCCGTGCGTTTGCCACGTGGATGGGTGAAGCCGCGTTTTACATGGCCACCGAGTTGGCCATCGGCGAGTAGTGGATTCGGAGCGCGAATGAGACGTTGGCTGAGCATATCCGGTTCCCGTGGAGCCGCGGATTCTGACGCACATGCGCACGCTGCAATGTCAGCACGTGAGGTCGTGCTTCGTTCATCATGCGCGCGTGACGGACCATCATCACGCGCACCACACGCTGATGATGCTCTGCCAAACATACGGTAAAAACAGATCGTTTGGTCATCGATTTGAGAATCAACACGAGTGCAAAGTCGCGCATCGGAACAAACTCCCACCAGAAAGAATTTGCGAAATGATACGACGTTGGCTAGATTGCCGTATCATCCTTCACCAAGGAGTACGTATGCCTGCTGCCAAGAAACCCACGAAACCCGCTGCCAAAGCCGCCCCCAAGAAGGTCGCTGCCAAGGTCGCCCCGAAGAAGGTCGTAGCCGCCAAGGCTGCGCCCAAGAAGGCTGCTGCCGCTAAGAAGGCCGCCCCCAAGAAGAAGTAGGCTGGCCTCTCCGGGCGCGCACCGGTGGCAACATCATAGCGCGCCCGGAGCATCCACTTCTGACTCGTCTTTCTTTCACCTACCAAACATCTGACAGCCATCCGATCTTCAGTACCTACCGTCGCGCAAGTGGCCACGGTTCTGACGACGGGGTGAAGCCGGAAACAGCTTCGCCTTCCACGACGCCTGACGCGCACCTACGCCGACGGCCGAGAAAAGGATCCGGCGATGTACCTGCGGGTATCGCTTACCGACCGCTGCAATTTGCGCTGCGTTTACTGCCTGCCTGAGCATGCGCAGTTCGCATCCGCACGCGCGTCGACCACTGAAATAACTGAGCTTTCTTCATTAATTCACGCTGCCGTCGGGATCCGTAAAATCCGCCTGACCGGTGGTGAACCCACGTTGTGCGAAGATCTTCTGATGCATGTTCGGCACGCGCGCACCTTGGTGCCGACCGTCGGCATGACCTCCAACGGTATCTTATTGGCACCGCTTTTGCCTGCGCTCTATGACGCCGGTCTCACCCGTCTGAACATATCTATCGATGCTCTCGACGCCGAGGGCTTCCGCCGCTTTGCGCGTCGCGATGGACTCGATCGTGTGGTCGCGGCGATCCGCGCCGCCAAGCGTCTCGGCTTTGCTCCGTTGAAGATAAATGCGGTGGCGATGCCCAACACCGACTACGCCGCGCTGGTACGCTTCGCCCGTTGGGAAGGTGTGCATCTGCGCTTTATCGAACTGATGGCGATCGGCGAGGCGCGGGCCTTTCAATCCGCCGCGTATGTCAATGCCGATGCCATGCGCGCGCGCATTTTCGCCGACGGCATCAGCCTGAGCGAAGCCACCGAGCGTGATGAACCAACCTCACGTGTATGGACTATCGACGGTGCCGACGCGAATGAATGTAGTGTCGGATTCATCACCACCGTCAGCGCGCCGTTCTGCGCTACCTGCGATCGTCTGCGCCTCAGCAGCCAAGGTCGCTTGTTTACCTGTCTGATGGATAACCGCGGCCACGACCTGCTAAGCAATCTGCGTCACGGCGATCACGATGCGGTAATCGCTACTGTGCGCGCTGCAGTGGGGGCAAAGCGACCGCCCGACAGCTTCGTGCGCTTCGACACCATGGCCGCGATCGGCGGCTGAATGCCAAGCGTACGCGTGCTGTATTTCGCTCAGTTGCGCGAGCGGCTGAACTGTGCTGAAGAAACCCTGACCCTGCCGGAAAACACGGATTCTACCGCTGTTTTGGCGTTGATAGCCGAGCGGCATCCGCAGGCGCGTGACGTGATCGCGAGCGCGCGCCTGGCCGTCGACTGTGCGTTCGTCAGCGGTGCGGTGACGCTGTGCGACGGCGCCGAACTCGCCGTCATCACTCCTGTGAGCGGCGGATGATCCGACACGCGGCGCTGCATGACGGCCCCCTGCCGGTCGCCGCGTTGACGCCAGCCGCGTTGATCGCATGCGAGCACGGCGCGGTCGCGTCGTTTGTAGGCGTGGTGCGCAATCATGCGCATGGGCGCGCGGTGGTCGGGCTCGCCTACGATTGCTATCGACCGATGGCTGAACGCGTGCTCGCGCAGTTGGTTGTTGAGGCAGCAAATACATTTGACGCCGATCTATCAGCTTCGATTACGCATGGACTCGGCGCGATGCTGCCGGGCGATGTGTCGGTCGCGATCCATATCGCCTCGGCGCATCGCGTGGCCGCGTTCGCCGCGTGTCGACATCTCATCGAGCGTCTAAAGCAAGATTTGCCGGTGTGGAAACGCGAACGCTACGCCGACGGCAGCGAAGCCTGGCTCAAAGGGTCGTGAACCAAATGTTGAAGAAAAATCCCGTAAAATCAGGCAAGAAACGTCTATCGCATCTCGCCGCCAATGGCGACGTACGCATGATTGAAATCGGCGCGAAGCCGCTGACAAAACGCACTGCGACCGCACGCGCGCTGATCGAACTACCGGCCGATGCGCTCGCCATACTGCGTGCCGGTGGCGATACCGCGAAGGGCAACGTGCTGCAGATCGCACGCATCGCCGGCATCCAGGCCGCGAAGAAAACCGCTGAGCTGATTCCGCTCTGTCATCAATTGGCGTTGTCCGGCGTCGTGATCGATCTGCGCTTAGACGGCGCGCGTTTGGAGATTCTCGCCACCGCGCGCTGCACCGGTCCGACCGGGGTCGAGATGGAAGCGCTCACCGCGGCCAGCGTCGCCGCGCTGACCGTGTACGACATGTTGAAAGCGGTCAGCCACGATCTGGTCATCCGCTCGATCGAACTGCTCCACAAAGACGGCGGCCGTAGCGGTGCGATTCATCGGACGCCGTCGCCATGACAACGTATGCCGAGGGTCTGGCGCTGATTGAAGCGTTGGCGATCACGCGTCTGAACGAACGCGTCGCCATTGCTGATGCCGGTGGTCGCGTGCTGATGGAAGACGTGCGCTTGGGCGCTGATCAACCGGGCTTCGATCGCGCGACGATGGACGGTTACGCTTTGGCGCTGTCTACCTCCGAAAACCTCGGCGTTTACCGCGTTATCGCCACGGTAGTGGCTGGCAGCCGTTTTAACGGTGTGCTCAATACCGGCGAGGCAGTACGGATTATGACCGGCGCGCCGGCACCGGCGGGAACAGCTGTGGTGCCAATCGAACTCACTGATCGCGGCATGCCGACGATGCGACTCAACGACGGCGTGACGCTCAAGCCTGGAGCCAACATCGCGCGCCGTGGTGAAGACGGCCACGCAGGCGATGTGGTGATCGCGGCCGGCACGCGACTGACACCGACGACCGTCGCGGTCGCAGCGATGGCCGGTACGGGCACGGTGCTGGTCGCACGGCTGCCGCGCGTGGCGCTGATAACGACTGGCGATGAAGTAAACGGGATTGGCGACGCCGCGATCCACGACAGCAACGGTCCGTTCCTGAGCGCATTCGCGCACGCGTTAGGCGTCATCGCGACGCGCACACACGCGCGCGATGACGCCGACGCGCTGCGTGATGCGATCAACGTGGCCGCGCGTGAGGCCGACGTGATCGTCACCACCGGCGGCGTCAGCGCCGGCGATCGCGACTTGGTGCCGCCGACTGCGGCCGCGCTTGGCTTTGTCCCGGTGTTCCATCACTTGGCGATGCAGCCGGGAAAACCCGTGCTGCTTGCGCAGCGTAGCGACGGGCGGTTGCTGGTCGGACTGCCGGGCAATCCGGTGAGCGTGCTCGCGACCGCGCATCTGGTGCTGTGGCCGATGCTCGCACGCTTCGGCGGAATCTGCGCGCCGCGTTGGCAGCGCCTGCCCTTGGCGATGGCGTGGGCGCATCGCGGCAATCGACAGCTGTTTTTACCCGCGCGTATCGACGGCGGTCAGGTCACGCCGATCCGTTGGAATGGCAGCGGCGATCTGATCGCGGCGGCGTCCGGCGACGCACTAATCGACTTGGCGCCCGGCAGCACGCATGCCGCGGGCGACCTCGTGCACGTGCTGCCGTATGTCGGCCACGACAGCCACACCGCGCAACGCGGCGTGCTGCCGCCACGTGCTTAGACGCTGGGCGTCTCGCCCGGCGGAAGCGGATCGCTAGACGAAAGCGGCTCGCTCGGAGGCGTGCCGGTTTCATCCAGCGCCTTACGCTCGCCCGAATCATCGCTGACCACCGGGCAACGCGCGACGCCGGTCAGCAGATCGCCGTCATCCAGATCAACCACGCGCACGCCCTGCGCCGCGCGCCCGACCGAGCGGATGCCGTCGACAGAAATGCGCAGCACCTGGCCCTGACGACTCATCAACATCAGCTCTTCGCCGGGACGCACGGCGAGACTCGCCAGCACCGATCCATTGCGCTCGGACGTATCGATGTTGATGACGCCTTTGCCGCCTCTGGAAGTCAGGCGGTATTCATCAAACGGCGTGCGCTTGCCATAGCCGCGCGCGCAGATGGTCAGCACTTCGGTGCCCGGATCGAGGCGCACCAGACTGACGACTTTCGCGTCGGGATTCAGATCGATGCCGCCCACGCCGCCGGTGTCGCGGCCAGTCGGACGGCAGTCGGCTTCTTTAAAGCGACAGGCCTTGCCGTCGTCGGATGCGACCAGGATTTCGTCGCGGCCGGAAGTGATGACCACTTCGACCAACACATCGCCCTCGGCCAGCTTGATGCCCTTGATGCCGCCGGCGCGCGGATTGCCGTACGCGGCCAGCGCAGTTTTTTTCACCTGGCCCTGAGCCGTTACCATCAGCAGGAATTGATCGTCGCGGAACTCGCGCACCGGAATCACCGCGGTGATGCGCTCGCCTTCGGCCAAGGCCAAGACGTTCGCCAGATGCTTGCCGCGCGCGGTACGCACCGCTTCGGGCAGGTCGTACACCTTCAGCCAATGCAGTTGGCCGCGACTGGTGAAGCACAGCAAATATTGGTGGTTGGTGGCGGTGAACATCTGCGAGACGAAATCGTCGTCGTCCTTCAGACTGCTGCCGGTGACGCCTTTGCCGCCGCGTTTTTGCACCCTAAAAGTATCGACGCTGACGCGCTTGATGTAGCCGCTGGCGGTCATCATCACCACGCACGGCGCGTCTTCGATCAGGTCCTCCATGTTGAAGTCGCCGGCCGCGCCGACCACTTCAGTGCGACGTTCGTCGCCGTATTTTTCGATCAGTTCAACCAAGTCAGCCTTGATGATGGCGAATTGACGGACGTCCCGCGCGAGGATGTCTTTGTAGTCGGTGATCGCCGCGGTTAGGGCGTTGTGCTCGTCTTGCAGTTTGTCGCGTTCCAACCCGGTGAGCCGGCGCAGCTGCATGTCCAGAATCGCCTGCGCCTGACGGTCGCTGAACGCGAAACGCTCGACCAATTGCGCCTTAGCGACGTCGGTGGACGGCGCGGCGCGGATCAGCGTGATGATCTGATCGATGACATCGATCGCCTTCAGCAGGCCGTCGACGATGTGCAGCCGGGCTTCGTCGCGGGCCAACAAGAAGCGCGTGCGCCGCACAATCACATCTTGGCGGTGCTCAATGTAGGCCTGACACATGCGTTTCAGCGACGCGGTTCGCGGGCGGCCGTGATCGAGCGCAACGGCGTTGATCGCGAAGTTGTATTGGAGGTTGGTATGCTCCCACAATTGGTTCAGCACCAGATCCGGATCTTCGCCTTTTTTCAGTTCAATGACCAAGCGGATGCCGTCGCCCTGCGCGCCGCCGTAGACGTTGTGCAGGCCTTTGACGCGTTCGTCATTGGCCGCGTCGACGATCGATTGGCGCACGGTTTCAGATTTGATGCCGTACGGAATTTGCGTGATAACCAGGGCGTCGCGACCCTCGATCTGTTCTTGATGTACTTTTGCGCGCATCACCACGCGGCCGCGGCCGGTTTCATAGGCTTCGCGAATGCCCGCGGTGCCGCAGATGGTCGCGCCGGTGGGAAAATCCGGCGCGGTGATGAAGCGCATCAGATCAGCGACCGTGCAGTCCGGATTTTCCAGCAGATGGATGATGCCTGAGCAGACTTCTTTCAAATTGTGCGGCGGGATATTGGTAGCCATGCCGACCGCGATGCCCGAGCTGCCGTTCACCAGCAGGTTCGGCAGCTTCGCCGGCAGCACGGTTGGCTCTTCGCGCTGGCCGTCGAAGTTGGGCCGGTGATCGACCGTATCGCACTGAATGTCTTCCAACATTTCCGCCGCGAGCTTCGACATGCGCGCTTCGGTATAACGATAGGCCGCGGCCGAGTCGCCGTCGATCGAACCAAAATTGCCCTGACCGTCGACCAGTTCATAGCGCAGGGAAAAATCCTGGGCCATGCGCACCATCGCATCGTACACCGAGGTATCGCCGTGCGGATGATAGTTGCCCAGACAGTGACCGACGATCTTCGCCGACTTCTGATACTTCGCGCCGGCGGTCAGATTCAGGTCGCGCATCGATTGCAGAATGCGTCGATGGACCGGCTTCAGGCCGTCGCGCAGATCGGGCAGCGCGCGGTCCACCAGCACGCTTAAAGCGTAGGTGAGATAGCTCTCCTTCATCTCTGCTTCGATTAGCAGATCGTGGGTAGGATTCGCTGCGTCAGTGTTCATGCGGGGCCGGTCCTAAATGATCCGCGAAGCGTACCACCCCGACCCCCCTGGCAAGCCGGCTCTCGCGGGCAAATCGCGCTGGATCTCAGTCGGGTGACGGTTGCGCCCAACGCGCATTCAGTCCTTAAGCGTATCGCCAATCGGTTCGTCAGCGGGCTCGTCGCCGACCATGGTTTCAAGCGCGTCGTCGGCCGGCAGGAACAGCAGGTCGCGTTCGCCGGCGGTCAGCGCGCGCAGGGTACCGGGCTGCATGCCCAACGGCAATTCCAGCGCGCCGATGCGGTCACGATGCAGTCGCACGACCTCGCCGCCAAGCGTCGCGATCATCCGGCGCACTTGGTGATAACGGCCCTCGGCCAAGTACAGCGTCGCAGTGCTGATGGCATCCGGCACCACCAGATCGAGCACCAGTTTGGCTGGCAGCGTCGGGCGCGGATCGCCCTCCATCAGCAGGCCTTTGGCAACCCGCCCGATGGCATGCGTACTGAGCTGGCCGGTGTAGCCGATGCGGTAACGCTTCAGGACATGGCGGCGCGGATTGGTGAGCGAGTGGATTAGCTCGCCGTCGGTAGTGGCGATGACGAGGCCCGATGTTTCGCGATCCAGCCGACCCGCGGTTTCCAGCGGCAAATGCGCGAGTTCGGCGGGATACATCGTCTCGATCAGCGGCGCTTCACGCGGGTCATGACTGCACGCCAAGCCAAGCGGTTTGTACAGCAGCAGCGTTGCTTCGCTGATGCCGACCGCGACTTCCTGGCCGCTGACCGCGACCACGCGCGCGCGCACATGTTCGGACGGATCGTGACAGACCGCGCCATCGATGGTCACGCGGCCGCGCTTGATCAGCGTTCGCGCTTCGCTGCGCGTGCCGAAGCCGCGGTGAGAAAGAAACCCGTCAAGACGATCACTCATGGCGCACCGACAGTAGCTTGAAGCCTGCGGTGGTCGCCACCACCGTGATCGTGCCCGGTCGCCACAGCGGCTGCTGAACGAACAGTTGGGTCAGCGGCTGTTCGTACGGCAGGCGCCGGTTCGCGACCACCAACACCGTGCCACCCGGCGCCAGCAACGCGGCAGTGGCACGGAACATCGCGAGTGCCGGCGCGATGCTGACCTCGTCGCCCTGATGCGCGGGCGGATTGATCAGGATTAGGTCGGCGCGCTCTGCTGTAGGCAGAGCTTCCGCCGCGTCCCACCACACCACCGTGGCGCGAGCGCGCCAACCGAGGTCATCCAGATTGCGCGCGACGCTATCAATCGCGCGGTGATCGGCGTCCAAACACAGCGCCTGCGCCGTCGGCCAACGCGTCAACGCGCCAAGCGCCAAATGTCCCGCGCCGCAACCCAGGTCCGCGATCAATCGCGGCGTCGGCAACGCCAGGGTCGCCAGATGCGTCAGCAACAAAGCCGTGCCTTCGTCCAACCCATCGCCGCTGAACACCCCGGGTTCGACCTGCAGCGTGTCGGTGCCGTCCACGTTTCGTGGTACGCGCGTTGCCGGTGGCGGTGGGAACGCACCATCGCCGCGCCGAAACTGCGCGACTTTTGCCTTCGCGCGCGCATGCACGCGCAGCGGTTCGCCCAGACGTTCGCGCAATCGCCGAATCCAACCATCAATGCCCAGATCATTCGCGCCGGTGATCACCAGGACGCCGTCTGCCGGCAGCGCCGTGGCCGCCTGCGCCAGCGCCGCCCAGGTCGCGTCGCGGCCTTTGCCTATGCGCACCAAGGCCTGTGAAAACTGCGCGCCCA
>JBBROQ010000089.1:0-12050 GCA_038229115.1 Planctomycetota bacterium
AGCAGCACGCCGAGCAGCACCCACGCGCGATAGCTCATGCGTCGCGGCTGTTCACGCGTCGCAGCACGTCAGACCGGAACCAACGGCATGCCCGGCCGCGCGGCGATTTCCGCACGCAGGGGCGCCAGCACCTCGGCTTCCAGGCGGTCGCGGTAAAACAGATTGTAGGTGTCGAACGGGATCACGCGTTTGCCGTCGGGATGCGCGATGTGCACGCAGGTTTTGCGCACGCTGCGCAGATCCATCGAGTGCCGATCGAGGAACTGCATGATGACCACGCGAAATACGTTGTCGTACCGCAGCTCACCAAAGTCGCGGAAGCCCGGCAGACAGCACAGCAGCCGTTTCAACGCGCCGGCCGCCGACTGCGGACTGTGGTTGGTGCTGAAAGCGCTGATCAGTTCGGCGCGGATGCGCGCGTCGCTTTCGTAGATCAAGGTGTTGCGCCCGCTGTCGATCAATACCTGCGGATCGACCAGCCCAGTCAGCGGGATCACGTCGTCCGCGCGCTTCAAGGCATAGCCCATTGCCAAGCAGTCGGGATGGCACGGCACCGGGATCAGATCCGCGGGCGTGAACAGGTCACATTGTTCCAGGATTCGCCGCCGCACTTCCGTCAACGTCAGGCGATGCACCGCCGCTTCGAAGCCGTCGTTGCGGCCGGCGTCCTGCACCGGCTGAATGGTCACGCCACGCACGCAGCGCTGCTTCAGCGCATAGCGGATGATCTCGCCCAGTTCGTCGTCGTTGTCGCCGCGCCGCACTGTGACCACCAAGGTCGTCGATAGATTCAGCGCATTAAGTTTCGCCAACGCCTGCGTGCGCACGGTGCGCAGATCGGCGCCGCGCAGCGCCCGCAGTGGGCCTTCGCGCAGGCTGTCGAATTGCAGGTACAGTTCGAAGTTCGGCATGTAGGTCGCCAAACGCTCGGCAAAACCAGGCTCGCGCGCGATGCGCACGCCATTGGTGTTGACCATCAGATGTCGAATCGGCCGCCGCCGACACGCGTCGAGGATCGCAAAGAACTCCGGGTGCGTGGTCGGTTCGCCGCCGGATACCTGCACGATGTCAGGCTCGACTTCGTTCGCGACGATCCGGTCCAACATGCGCTCAAGCTGCGCCAACGGCCGATGCGCCTCGCGTTCCGGCCCGCTACCGGCGTAGCAGGTCGGACAGCGCAGGTTGCAATGGTCGGTGACTTCCAGCAGCGACAGACAGCCGTGTTGTTCGTGTTCCGGGCAGATGCCGCAATCGTACGGACAGCCGTAACGGTGCGCAGTGTTGGGCGCGGTCACCTGTTCCGGCGGCTTCAAAAATTTCTCGCGCCCCATGCGCCAATACGCCGCGTCATCCGCGATCAGCACTCGTTGCGCGCCGTGCTGATGGCACTGCTTCAGCAAATACACCCGCCCGTCCTCGATCACTTCCTTCGCCGGCACCGTGCGCAGACAAGTCGCGCACAACGCGGTGGTATGGCCATAAAACAGATACGGACGCACGCGGTCGGTCATGCGGCGCACGCTAGGAAGCACGGCTGCGGAAAGAAGACGCGCGGCGCTTGCGGGTGAGCGGGGGTGACGGTCACTTCGCAACCATGAGCAACATGGAAGCCTTCGGCATCATCAGCATATTGATCGGCATTTTCGCTGCGGTGACCGCGGCCTTGGCCGGACTCTTCACCGCCATCGCGATGGAGAAGCCCTGGGCACGGTCGCGTGCGAAGCGCATCTTCTTCAGTGCGTGGGGAATCATCGCGCTGGGCCTGTATGCATGGATTTTTATGGTGTGCTCGAATCAACGGTGGTTTTGACCGTGCGATTACGGGCTCATCGCTGTGCTCAAGGCATTTGTAGGACGCAGTGCGGCGCTTGCGGATGTACGGCGCTGGCGGTCCATTCACCGACATGCATCTCATCACTGTGCTCATAGTGTTGCTCTGCGTTTATGGCGGCATCACGGCAGCATTAGCCGCCATCATCACCAACGTGGCGAAGATTTTTCCGCGCATCCGGCCATATGGGAAACAGGTGTTCTATGTAGCTTGGGCAGTGATCGCGTTGAGCGGTTTCGCCGCGCTTTTCGTCTACTGCTATACCGACACGTCGTTCCCCGGAAAATGATCGAGATTCGAAGCGTGCGCCTGAGCGGTCTGTTGCTGGCGTTCAGCGTCGGCCTGTTCGCCGAAGACGGCGGCACCCTGCATCGCGCCGGTGACGCGGTGCGCGGGACAGAGCCGACCGCGCAGTCGGCTTCGGCATCGGACGACGGCGACCATCGCGCGCACGGTCACACATCTGGTCTCAGTAACGAAGCATCCGAAGTGATCGTCGAAACCCTGGTCATCGGCGCGGCGGCGTTGGTGCTGGCGCCGTTCGCGTTGGCGCAGGACGCGCTGCATGACGACGGCGGGTTCGATCATCCGGTGCCGGTGCCCGAGCCAGTAATGCGTGCGACGACGCCGCGCGTGGTGATCAGCGGCAGCGTCGATTACGGACGCGTTGACGGGAACCTGGATCGGGTGACCGCCGAGCTCGATCTGCGTTCACGTTGGCGCATCGATCTCAGCACGCGTTGGGCGTTCTATCGCGAACGTTTGGCCAACGGCGGCGAGGATCACGTCGCGATCGGCACCACCGCGTTGTGGTATCGTGCGGCGCAGGGCGAGCGCTCGTCGCTGCGCGTCGGCGTCGGCGCGAATACCTGGCACGATCAGATCGGCACGACGTGGGGCGTGATGTTTGGCCTGGGCGCTGACGTAGTGCCGATCGAGCATCTGGTGTTCGGGGCCGGCGCGGAAATCGGCAGCATCGAACACGTCAGCGCGTGGCGGCTGCGCGCGACCGTTGGCGGCGCGTGGCGCTGGTTCGAACCGTATGCGGGCTGGGACGCGTTCCGCGTGGGCGGCGTCGACCTGGGCGGGCCGGTGGCTGGACTGCGGTTGTGGTTTTGAGCTGAATTTCTGCGTGCTTTTGCGGCCTTTTAGGGCTTGGCTTGTTGCCATTGCAACGCCGCCGTGACCGCCGCATCGCAGGCCGCGTCCCCGGCATCGTCGCCCTGGTTGCAACACGCCAGCAGCGCGAAGCCGGCGCCGGGCGCCAGCCAGCAGACGCTGGTGTTCATGGTGTTAGTACCGTTGTGCCACCACACGCGGCCGCCGGTCCACGGCCGTTCCATCACCACCCAACCGGCGGCCTGATCGGTGCCCGTGGCGACGGTCAGCAACGTGGTGTAGGTGGCAGGTTGCAGCAGCACGGCGGGCTGGTTTGCGGCCGCATTTTTTCCGCCGGCGCCGCGCAGCATTTCCTGTACGAACCGTCCCCAATCCCCGATGGTCATGTGCACGCGCCCGGCGGGATCCATCACCGGCGGATTGTCGACCGCGGGGCCGTTCATCGGCATCGGCGTGCCGTCGGCACCATGTGGCCAGGGTTGGTCGAGCTTGCCCGGCGTGCCAGTGCCGCCGAAGCCGGCGCTGGTGATGCCGAGCGGTGTGAACACCTCGGCGGTCAGCAGTCTTTCCCACGGTTGCTTGCTGACCTTTTCGCCCATCGCGCCGGCGATCACCAGACCCACGTTGGAATAGAGCGCGTCGCCTGAAGGCGTCACCGCAACCACGGCGCGTCGTTGCGAGGTCTCATTTCCGAAGGGTTTAAAAAACTGCCAATCCAGGTTCGCCGGCAAGCGCGCCTGATGCCGCAGCAACTGCTCAAGCGTCGCGTTCGCCACCGCGGACGAGGCCTGCGGCAGCACGGTTTTTACCGGCGTATCCCAACGCAGCAGGCCGCGCTCAACCAAGCGCGCGAGGCACACCGCGGTCATCGCTTTGCCGTTGGAACCCAAGTGCCACTGATCCTGCGCGGTCGCTGGTGTTGGGTCGCCGCGTTTGCGCACGCCCGCGACCCACACGTGGATGTCGTTAAGCGTGACCACCGCGACCGCGATCGCCGGCACCTGCGCTGGTGCGATGCGCGCGAGCGCGACCGCGGGATCGTCGACCGCATGCAGATGCGAAAGCGTCAGGAGCATAAAAAAACCGAAGGTCGTGGCACACATGCCACGACCTTCGGCCGCTCACCATTGAGGTCTAGTCCGCGTCTTTCGCTCGCGCGGATCAGTCCGCGCCAACCGCCGCCGCGACTTCGAACAAGCGCTCGACGTCGCCGGCTTCCAACGCGCGGGCCAAACCTTCGAGCGCGAGGTCACCGACCAGGCGGCGTTTCTCGGCCTGTAGGCGCAGCACGCGCTCTTCGATCGAGTCGACGGTGACGATGCGATAGACCATCACCGGCTTGTCCTGGCCGATGCGGTACGCGCGGTCGGCGGCCTGATCTTCGGCCGCCGGGTTCCACCATGGGTCGAGGATGATGACGTAATCGGCGCTGGTCAGATTCAGGCCGACGCCGCCGGCTTTCAGCGAGATCAGGAACAGCGGATCGTTGCCCTTCTGAAACGCTTTCACCTTGGCCGCGCGGTCGCGGGTGCGGCCGTCGAGGTATTGGTAGGTGTACTTGCGCTTTTCGAGTTCGGTCTGAATCACCGCGAGGAACTTGGTGAACGATGAGAACACCAGCGCGCGATGGCCTTCGCTGACGAGTTCGTCGACCAGATCCAGGAACAGTTCGACCTTCGAGGACGGCACGTTTTCAGCGCCGACCAGTTCCGGCGCGCACGCCGCCTGACGCAGGCGCGTGATCGCGGCCAGGATCGACACGTGCGAGCGCTCCAGGCCTTTCGAGCCCAGCAGATCCATCACGCCGACGCGCTCTTTCTCCAACAGCTCGTTGTAGAAAATGCGCTGCAGTTCGCTCATTTCCGCGTGCAGCAGGATCTCGGTCTTCGGCGGCAATTCGGTCGCGACTTCGCTTTTGATACGACGCAGCACGAACGGCGCGACGCGGTCGCGCAGGCGGTGGATCGCCTCGGGGTCGTCTTGCAGCGTTTCTTTGAGGGTTTTGCGCCGGCCCAAAAACCCTGGCATCAGGAAGTGGAAAATCGGCCACAGATCTTCGGCGCAGTTTTGCACCGGCGTGCCCGACAGACACATGCGGCGCTTGGCTGCGATCTTCATCGCCGCGCGCGTGGTCTTCGCTTCCGGATTGCGGATGACGTGCGCTTCGTCCAACAGCACGGTCGAATATTCGATCGTGCCCAACAGCTTGATGTCGCGTTGCAGAATGTTGTAGGAGGTCAGCAGCAAGCCGGTTTTCGGCAGCTTCTTTTCGTCTTTCACCCGATCGAGTCCCAGGTGCGTGTGCACCGGCATGTCCGGCACGAATTTTTTGCATTCGTCGACCCAGTTGTCGACCACCGAACGCGGCGCGACCACCAAATGCACGCCCGGATCTTCGCGGTGACGATGCAGGATGAAGGTCAGCGACTGCACGGTTTTGCCCAAACCCATGTCGTCGGCGAGCACGCCGCCAAGACCTCGGTTGGAGAGGAACACCATCCAGTTGAAACCGGCGTGCTGATATTCGCGCAGCGTCGCGTTCAAACCGGGCGGCAGTTCGACATGCGGAATGTTCACGCCGCCCTTGGCCAACGACGCCAGGTCCTGCGTGATGTCATCCAGTTCCATCACGCCGCCGGATTCGGCCAAGCTGACCGCCATCGCGGCGGCGTGACGCGGTACGCGGACCTTGCCGTTCACTTCTTTGAGGCCGCCGAATTCAGCCAGCGTGCGATAGCGATTCAGCCATTCATCGTTGATGCGCGCGCGCAGGCCGTCTTTGAACACCATCACGTTTTGGCCGCGAGCAGCGTTCTTCAGCAGTTCTTTGATCGGCACCGCGCGGCCGTCGACGGTCGCGGAAATATCGAGTTCAAGATAGTCCTCGTGCGCCTTCACCGTCGCCGAGGTGACGATGTCGGCCAGCGGCCGGCCACGATGCAGGCGATCCTGACCGCGGATTTCCCAGCCCTGCAAGTTCGGAATCACCTGCGCCAGGAACCGATCAGCGGCATCGCCATCGGCAACGAAGCCGAACGCGCCACGACGCTGCACCAATGCGCCGCGCTTGATGAATTCATTGCAGCGCGTGAGTTCCTGATCGCGGTCGCGTTCGCACTTCAGGATCTGGCCGTCTTTGGTTTCGGCGACGATCATGCCGATGCGTTCGAGCGGATCGATTTCGGGTAGATCGTCGTGATATTTGAAGCGCACATTGCCGCACAGGCGCGAATCGACTTCGTACATTTCCAAAATCGGCTGCGGCCGGCCGCGCACCGCCTTGGCGCGATCGGTCTGCGGCGGCACTTGGCCGGCGTGGGCCAGGACGGCGCGCCATGGCTCGCGCACCAGCCACTCTTTCGGGACCATGATCGGACCGTGCATCAGCGGATCGAGATGCTCGGCCGGGCCGGTCCATTCGAGCGGAATCACGCGCCCGCGGAACACCACGTTGGGGCCGGGCAGGCACCACACGTTCGCGACCGCGGCGCCGCCAACTTCAAAATACAGCCGGACTTTATCGCCCTTGTCTTCCATCATCAGACGCGGGCTGCGCGGGCTGCCTTCGATCACGCACGGGAATTGTTGACCGTCGATGACCATCACCGGCGGCGGATGCACGCCGCGGACTTGTTGGATTGCGCGCTGCACCGAATCCATCTCGTGCAGTGGCTCGGGCTTGATCCCGACTGCGCCTTCGACCGTCAGGGTGCGCACGCGCTTGCAGCCCGGCAGCGGCCGACTGAGCGTCAGAGTGATCTGACCACCTGGACGGATCGGCTTGGCGGTCTCGATGGGCGGCGTGGTCTCGGCGGGCTGGGTCAGCATAAGTCGTCTTTCCGGTCGTTCCGTGCGTTGGCGGTCGCTTGTCGGTAGCATTCGGACGGTGCCGAATCGCAATCGCTGAGCGCTCCACGTGCAACGCTTGGCCAATTTGGCGATTTAACGTGGAGCCACACCCTATCAGCAAAAGTCCCTCCGCAAGAAGGGAAAAACACCGTCAAATCCGCACGTAGTCGCGACCACCGCGGCCATTTTCCCCACCGTCGCAGCCGCATCACGCGACATATCAGCGTGTCGCTGCGGTGCGCCGCTGCTGTTTCGCCGGCATGCCCGCTTAGCGTGCGCCGCCATGCTGCCCTACGCCCCCGACACCGTCGCCGAAGCCATCCTTGCCCTGTTGGACGCCGCCGCCGCGGCGCGCGGGCGCGCGACCCTGGCGATTCCCGGCGGGCGTTCGCCCGGGCCGGTGCTGACGGCGCTCGCGCGCATCTGCGATCCGTTCGTGCGCGAGCGTTTGCACCTGTTGTGGTTGGACGAGCGCGCGGTGCCGCTCAATCACGCTGATCGTAACGACGCCACCACGTTGGCCGCGTGGCGTGCTGGCGGGCCGTTGCCGACGCACGTGCATCCGATGCCGGCCGAGTCGGCGGATCTGGATGCGGCGGCGAACGACTACGCGCAGACCTTGCAGGCCGCGACCGGCGGCGACGGCGTGATCGACTGCTGCCTGGTCGGCATCGGCGACGACGGACATCTGGCGAGCCTGTTTCCCAATCACGCCGGCCTGAAGGAACTCGCGCCGGTATTCGCCGTCATCGACAGCCCGAAGCCGCCGCCGCGCCGGTTGACTATGGGCCTGACCGTGCTGCACCGCGCGCGGCAGCATCTGGTATTGGCGTTGGGCGCGGCCAAAGGCGCAGTCTCCAAGCGTGCGCGTTTGGGCGCGGATCCGGCGTTGCCGGTAAGCCTGCTGCCAACCGCGCGCACGCTGTGGTATTTGGATGATGCGGCCCTGAGCGCAGCGATCTGAAGAGAGACGCAGCGATCTGAAAAGGGACGCAGCGACCTGAAGAAAGACGCAGCGCTCTAAACAGCCGACGGCACGTTGAACGCGGCACGGGTTGCCGCCTGCGCGACGCGGCGGACAGTGCCGCCATGAGCACCCAACTGCTGCCGATCCCGGAACACCGCAAGGTCACCACCGCACGGCTGCGCGAGATGAAGGACGCCGGGGAAAAGATCTCGGCCCTGACCGCGTACGATTTCCTGACTGCGCGGCTGCTCGATCGCGCCGGGATCGATCTGATTCTGGTCGGCGATTCGGCCAGCATGGTGTTCGCCGGTAACGACACGACTTTGCCGATGAAACTCGAGGAAATGCTGTACCACGTGAAAGTGGTGACGCGTGGCGTGAAGCGTGCGTTGGTGGTCGCCGACATGCCGTTCATGACCTATCACACCGGCGCTGACGACGCGCTGCGCCACGCCGGGCGCTTCTTGCAGGATGGTCTGGCCGAGGCGGTGAAACTCGAAGGCGGTAACGCCATCCGCCACATCGTCACGCGTCTGGTCAACGCCGGCATCCCAGTGATGGGCCACATCGGGCTGCAACCGCAGTCGATCCACGCCTACGGCACCTACAAAACCCGCGGCAAAACGCCGGACGAAGCCGAGCGCATTACTGCCGACGCGCTGGCCCTGGCCGAAGCCGGTGCCTTCGCGTTGGTGATTGAAAAAGTTCCTGCCGCCCTGGCCGCGACCATAGCCAAACTCTTGCCGATTCCGGTGATCGGCATTGGCGCCGGTGCCGGCTGCGACGGACAGATTCTGGTCACGCCCGACATGCTGGGGCTGACCACGCTGTTCCATCCACGGTTCGTGCGCAAATACGCGCAGCTTTCTGATGACATGACTGCCGCTTTTCAGCGGTATCGCGATGACGTGAAAAGCGTCGCGTTCCCCACTGACTCCGAGAGTTATTCGTAAGCGGGCCTTGCGCCCCAGTCCTATCCGCGCTGCGCGCGGTCGCGCCTGTGGCGCTCTCCGGACTGGTTCGTACGCGGCTGGCGCCGCTGCGTCGCTGCGCGCCGCCAAGGCCCGTCCCCGCTCGTTCGCGCAGGCTCGCTCGGGGGATTGCTGTTCGCGGACTCCGTCCGCTACGCCTGCCAGGGCCGCGCCGGCCCTGGACCCGCCCTGCGTCAGGTTGGTGTGCGCTGTGTGGGGGCAGCGCCGGAGGCGCGTTCCTGGGGGCAGTAGCCCCCAGGTGACCAACCGTTCCTGGGGGCAGTAGCCGCCAGGCGACAAGCCCGCCAGTGTGCAACACCATCACCCCCGTCCGGGGCGTCGTCTTGTGGCGTTTGCGCCCCGGTCTTGAATGCGCGACGCAAAACACCGCCGGGGGCCGCATGGCACGCATCCATTTTCAGTTCGTCGTTCCTGCCCTACTTGTGACTGCGCTTAGCTCTGTTGCCTGCGCCGCAGATCAGCAACCGATCGTGGCGCAGGGTGCGCCGGCGCCCACGAAAACCTCGACTACGCATTTGATCGATAAGGTCATCCCGGCGTACGGCGTTACTCACGACCGGCCGTGGCGCGATGATGGCAAAACCGAGGCGCTGTATCGCCGCATCGGCGCGTTCACCAGTCATCTCGAAGCGCAGGCGATGGCCGGCACGTTGGCTGCGCCGGGCGCGCCGAAGACGGAAAAAACCGATAAACCAGCGGATCCCAAACTGCCGCCGGCCCCTGCGCCAGGTGCTGCGGCCGAAGCCGAACTGACCACGCTGTTCACCGCCCTGGCCGAGCGTGCCGCTGCCATCGGCACGCCGACGCCGTTCGAGCGTCAGCAGATTGAGGACGGTTACAGCCAGCTATCGCGTGCCTACGCGCAACTGGGCCTGATCGGCCTCAGCAAGGATTCCGCAGCCAAGGTTCAGGCTGCTCAGGCTGCTGCGAAGCAGGCCACCGATGCGGCTCTGGCGCAGACTGCGGCCGACATGAAGGCCAAGGCCGATGCAATGGCTGCGGCTAAGGCAGCGAAACTGGCGGCGCCGGGCGACGTAGTGCCCGCGGCGCCGGTTGCGCCACTGGCGACGGATATGCCCGCTGCGACCGAGCTGAAACCGCTACCCGAATTGCCGGCGGAAGTTCCCGCGGCTGCCCCGGCGGCGGTCGAAGACGCGCCGGCTGCCCCGATGGTGCCGGCGGCGGTCGAAGACACGCCGGCTGAACCAATGGCGCCCGCCGCAGCGGAACCCGCTCCAGAGGCCGTCGAAGCTCCAGCGACCGTCGAGGCGCCCGCTGGCGCTGACGCGACCCCAGCAGCGGTTGAGCCTGCACCGGTCGATCCGATGGCGCCCGCCGCGGTCGAGCCCGCGCCCGCTCCGTAAACAATCGACGCGCGTTGGCGTCGCGGTTTTTACCGCGGGTGCGCGGGGTCTGTTCGTCACGGTCCAGTTTCTTGCGCCGCGGCGCTTCCCCAATCGGAAGCACCGTTACCGTCCGCCGCCCATGGCACGCATTGTGGTCGGAATGAGCGGCGGCGTGGATTCCAGCCTGTCGGCGGCGCTGTTGCGCGAGCAGGGCCACGAGGTGGTCGGCATCACTATGAAATTGTGGCCGTGCGCCGAACAGGACGGCGGCTTCACCCGTACCGACGCTTGCTGCTCACCAACCGAAACCATCGACGCGCGCGCGGTGGCGCAGACTGCCGGCGTTGCGCACTACGTCATCGACATGGAGGCCGAGTTCCGGCGCGACGTGGTCGACGGTTTCCTGGCCGCGTATGCGCGCGGCGAAACCCCGAATCCGTGCGTGCGCTGCAATGAGTCGATCAAGTTCGGCGCGCTGTGGGATCACGCCCGCGCGTTGGGCGCCGAGCGCGTCGCCACTGGCCACTATGCGCGCGTGGTTGACGTCTTCGGCCGGCGCGTGCTGCGGGTGGCCGAAGACCGAGACAAGGATCAGACCTATTTTCTGTTTTCGATGACGCAGGAACAGTTGGCCGCCGCCGATTTTCCGGTTGGCGCGATGACCAAGACCGACGTGCGTGAGGCCGCGCGCGCGCGCAAACTCAGCACTGCCGACAAGCGCGAGAGCATGGACATCTGTTTCGTCGGATCGGACCTGAGCGCGTTCCTACGCCGCGAAATTCCGCAGGCATTCACGCCCGGCGCGATTGTGTTGGAGGACGGCACCGTGGTCGGCGAGCACCAGGGCCTGGCCGCGTACACCTTGGGCCAGCGCAAAGGTCTGGGCGTTACCTACAGTGAGCCGTTGTTCGTGGTGCGCATCGACCTGCCGAACAACACTGTGGTCATGGGCGCGCGCGAACGCCTGCTGGTCACCGACCTGCCACTGAGCGACTGCACCTGGCACTTGGGCGATCTGCCCGCCGCCGGTCTTGCCTGCCAAGTGCGCATGCGCCATCGCGGTCGATTTCTGTCGGCCCTGATCCTGCCGCGTGCCGGCAACGGTCCGACCGGTCTCGGCAATGCGACGCTGCGTTTCGCTGAGCCGCAACAGCGCACCAACATCGGTCAAGCCTGCGTCGCGTACGATGACCGCGGCGAGCTGTGCCTGGGCGGTGGCTGGGTTGGGAGTTAAAACTACATGACTGGCAACAAATGGAGCAAAATGGATGAGTTGATGAAGCCATTCGCAGGAAAAATTAGAGACGACCTAAAGATACATGTTTCACAGAGCTTTGTGTTGGCGACTTCAATGGCAGAAGAGATTCGATGCCTTCCCAAAGACGACATCGAAGATTTCATTAAAAACGATTTCGTGCACCTTTCGACAAGAATAGAGGAAATTATAGCGTTCGAAAAATTTATGGATTTCGCCAAGTCCGCACACGAACAAGGGAAAAGACTTCCGGAATTAACAAGAGCCCAGGTCATTGCGCAGCTATATGTATCATTTGTCTATTTGAGCGAATCTTGTTATTCAAAGTTCAGAAAAGTCGCGCCTGATGGATCTGTTACAAAGAAGTGCTGCAAGGCGCTAACCGATAATCCAATAAGAGGCGTAAGAAATGCAGTCGCGCACGCCAATTGGAAATATGGGCCAGGCTGTAAAAGTTTATTTTTTACTTACTACAAAGACCCTGAAAAAACCTTGTTGGACACAACTGAATTAGATCAAGACGGCGTCGAGTTCTGGTCGAGGCTCGCGCGCGTTGTTGCATATGTAATATTTCCATCGGTGTCCGGGAATTCATCGAATCGGAACCGCGTAAGCGCGTCTGAGGGCGACCAGCGACTGATCCCAGAGCCCGCGAGAGCGGATGTGGTTTCGGAGCCATCTTATAAACGGA
>JBBROQ010000090.1:0-11884 GCA_038229115.1 Planctomycetota bacterium
ATCGACTGGAATTTCATCAGGCTGGCGAGGTGCATCTGTTCCTGCAGGTCGGTGTCAGCGGGGCTTTTTTCCACCAGTTTGACCCAGATTTTCACGGCTTTGGTCAACAAGATCTGCGCCTTGTGATAGGTCACGTCGCGTTCGTCGGTGTTGCCCAGGTCGGTCGCCTTGGTCAACAACGCGTGGCCTTCCGTCGTGGCTTTTTCGGCTTCGGCAAGGTCGCCGGTGGCAGGCGCGGCGGTCGGATCGTCGTCGGCCTCCGGCGTCGGAGCTTTGCTTAGCTGCGCCACGGTGTCGGCGTCGCCGCGGTCTTTGGCCTTGGCCAGGGCAGCGGTGCGGCGGTCGGCTTCGTCCTGCACGCGGCGGGCGTCGGCCTCATTCGCAGCGGCTAGCAGTTCGGCGCTTTTGCCGTCATAGAACAGCCGCGCCTGTTGGCCCTGGTCGGTGTCCTTGTAGCGCGCGTCGATGATTTTCATGTAGGTCGCGGCTTGTGGGCGGTTGTTGTTTTTGATCTGCACCACCATCAGCGCGAATAAACTCGCGGCCTTGTCCTCGCGCACCGTCACCACCAATTTGTCATCCAGCTGCACCGCGCGATCAAGTTGATCGACCACCAAATCATCCAGACGATTGCGGTAAGCGAATTTGCCGGCTTCGTACCAGGCGACCGCACTGGTGGCGGCATTGCTGTTGCGCAGCCGGGCCAATTTTGCGGTAAAATCGCTGCGTTTTGCCTTCAGAGTCACGGCTTGGTCGACCAACGTGGCGGCGCCGAAGCTGTCGAGCGTGGTCGGGATGAAGTCCTTCTTGCCGCGGATCAGGAATGAACACGAACCCATTTTGCGGTGGTCTTCAATCCACTGCAGGGGGTTCTGCTCGACCGGCACCGGTTGCTTGTCATTGCTGCTGACGATCGGCACTGCGTAGAGGTCTTCGCGCGCTTCGTGGATCAGGACTAAACTGGGATGCGTATCAAAATTGCGGGTGAGTTCATCGCGGTCGGCGCCGAGTTTTTCGAACAGCTCCGGCAGCGCTTTGGCGCCTTCCATGATGTCGGCCGCACGCGCTTTGAGTTCGGGCTTGGCGTCCAATGCCGCGACCCGATTGGCGACCGAGGCGGCTTCGTCCCAGCGCATCAGGCGATAAGGCTTTTCCGCCTGCGCGATCAGGTCTTTGGCTTTGGCGTCGTCGGCAAATACAGATTTTATCAGAGGTTTCGCCGTCTCGACCGGTTTCTTAATGGTGGCCTTGTCGATCAGCGTGACTTTTGGCGCGAGGTCGTCGGGCTTGGCGCCCTGTGCTGCAAGGTCAGTTGCGCTGCCCTGCGCGGCGGCCGGCGGCGGGCCGTCGGTTTTCGGTGTCGCGGCAATACCAAGCAGGCCACGGATCTGGTTCGGGAACAGGAACCAAGCCGTGCCCGCGCCACCGATCAGCACGATTAACAGCACGAAGCCAAACCCGCCGCCGCCCGAGCGTCGACGAACTGGGCTCTTGGTGCCGGACTTGGTGCCGGGCTTGGTTCCGGACCGGGTGCCGGGCTTAGCCCCGGAACTGGCTCCGGGTTGGCTTCCGGTGGCGTCAGGACGGGCGGTGGTGCGAGGGGGCATAAGCGACTCCGGCGGGCAACGGGCGACGAGGACAAACGTGTCAGCGCCCGATAGTTCAGGCGTCGGGGCCAAAATGGCGTGAAGACGCGGCCGTTTCAGTGGCCGGCCGAGTTGTAGCGGCGCAGGCCGGCCCGCCACAGGCCCGTCGCCAGGGTCAGCGCCAGCGCAGCAATCACCGGCGTTAACAGTCCGGGCTGCCAAGCGTCAGCGTGCGCGCCGCCGACAAACAGGGTGGCCGGATAAAACGCCACGAAAGCGAAGGGAATCACCGCGGTAATCAGCAGTTTCAAGGTCGGATGATAGATCGACGACGGCCAACGTCCGAACTCCATCAGATTGTAGACCGGCGGCACCATGCCGACGCGGTCTTCGACCCAAAACCCGGTAGCGGCGAAGGCCATGAACACCGCCACCACCACGCCGAACGCCGATAGCAGCATTACCACTAACAGCAGCAGATGCCCCGGCCCCCAGACAAATTCCGGCAGCCGCAGCGCGGAAGTGAGCATCAGGACCAGGCCGAACACCGCGCCCGAAAGATCTTCGATCGCCAAGCGATCGAAACAGATCTGTAAGAACGTCGGATACGGTCGCAGCAGCACCCGATCAAGGTTGCCCTGAATGATGTAGGTGCTCGACAGGCTGTAGAGGTTGCCGCAGAAGCAGTGAAACAACGAGATCGTCACCAAGCTGAAACCGAGCACGAAGGTCAATTGCGGCGCGTTGTAGCCGCCCAAGTGATCGCTCTTGCTGAGGTAGACCTGCAGCATCGTCCACGCCACCAGCCCACGCATGATTTCATCCAGGCCCTGCAGCAATAAATCGCCGCGATACGCCAGTCGGCGTTTGATCACGGTGGTGATCAGCACCAGCGCCAAGGCGCCGGTGCGCGTCCAGGAACTGCGCGGCGCCGGGACCAGGGTCGGGACAAGAGCAGCCATGATCGCAGCCTTACGCGCCAAGTTCGCTTACAAGCCGGTGCTACTGCTGGCAGACGACGAGTGCACGCGTCCATCGTCACGCGTCGGGACCGGCCACGTTTCCTTGCGCCTCGAGGGCACCATGCTCGCGCTAATGATGCCCGTTCTGTCGCTGCAATCGTCCTCAAGTGCTCAAGGTGCCGACGTGATCCCACTGCCGCTGTCTCTGCCGCTATCACTGCCGCTGCCGCTGCGAGAGCTGTTGCTGGTAACTATCATGACGCTGCTGGCGGTGAGCGTGGGCGTCCGGGCGTCGGCCGCGGATCTGGCCTGGTCTACGGAATTGACCGCCGACGCCGCCCCGGAGTGGACCACCACGGCAGCGCCGGAAGCCAAGGCGCCGATCCGCTTCGATCACGGCCGGTTGCGCGTCAACATCGTCCCGAATCAGTATGCCAACGTCAGCCGCACGCTTGACGGCATCGATGGCAGCGATGCGAAGCCGCTTCGAGTGGAAGCGAGCATCGCCTATGACGGACCGTCGCCGCTGTTGGGCCAACCGGCCGTGATCGCGTTGCAGTGGGCACCACGGCAGATCGTCGCGGTGGGCTTGGCCGCGCCGGATCCCAACAATCCCAACGCGGATGCTTTGCGGCGTCGCGGCTGGGCATGGTGGGACGACAGTCGCAGTCGCGGCGTCAGCACGACGCCGGATTGCCTGACCAGCGACGGCGGCTTCATCCAGACGCGGATCCTGGTCACCACCAAAGTGGTGCGCGCGTTCGTCAGCAGCGATGGCCTAAGCTGGAAGACCTTGGCGGTGCTTGAACGCGGCGAAGGCCGTTTCGTCGGCGCGCCGAAATTAGTGATCATCGGCCGCGGTGTGCTGGCCAATGAACAGAAAACCGATGCGACCATGGGCCTGACCAACGGTTGGGGCGATGCGGCCTGGAAGGATCCGGCGCCATTTATTTTTAGCGGGGTGCGCGTCACCACCGAGCCACCAGCCGCGCCGGTACTGCCGTACGCTAAAGGCGAGGATTGGGACGCGACTTGGCTGACGACGATCCTGCCGGGCATTCCGAAGCAGTGGGAAGTGCTGGGCCCGTTTGGCGAGAATCCGTGGCCTGACTTCGGTCGCGCCAGTGTCGACGGCAGCTATCGCGGTCAGGACGGCAAGGACCTGCCTTGGAAGGCCCACACCATTACCGAGCCCACCAGCCAGGTCATCGATCTGCGCTCAATTCTGGCCAGCAAAGGCAGCTTGGTGTGGTACCTGGCGCGGACCACGCTGAACGTGCCTAAACGTGGACTGTGGCGGCTGTGGACCGAGGCCAGTTGCCGTAACACGCGCATGTATGTCGACGGCCGCTTGGCCCGCGACGGTGGTTACCGCGACAGTCAGTTGTTGGTCATCGACGGCGGTAGTGCGGTGCTGGATCTCGACGCCGGGCCGCACCGGGTGGTGTTTGGGGTGCTGTCTCATTGGGATCAATACGCGTCACTGAGCTTCCGCGCCGAGCCCGACGATGCCGCCGGCCGGGTCGCCATCGCGCAGCGGCTGAGCGATGATTTTCCCGATGAAGTTGATCGCGGCCAGGAACGCCGCTTCGCGATCGGTGGGATGTGGGAAGCCGCCGGGTATCCGCTGTTGGCGGTGCAGGCCTGGAGCGAACTCAGTAAGCAGCCGAACGTGCCGTTAGAGCTGGCCGCGCGTGCGCTTGGCGAATGCGCGCGGGTGCAGCAGGACCTGCGCAACCGCCCCGCCGCCGAAGCCGCGATTCAGGATCTGGCGCAACGACGGCTTCAGGATGCCGACGGCCCGACCGCGATCGCCGCGCATCTGTCGTTGGCGCGACTGTGGGATCAGCAGGCCTTTCCCGAACGTGCTGATGCCGAAGTCGATCAGGCACTCGCAGTCGCCGGCATCAGCATCGACCAGCAGGTGGATTTGTTGTTGGAACGCGCCCGCCGTCATGCCCGGGCCAAGGATCTGAAGGCGGTTGACGCCGATCTGACCGCGCTGCTGACGCGCTTGCCCGCCACCCACCCCGAACGCGCGGTGCTGATGGAACTGGCGCTTTCGGCGCGGCTGAATGCGGGCGGCGATCCGACCGCGATCATGACCGCGGTGGCGCGCGAGCCGGGGCTCACGGCGCAACTGAATCACCGCCTGGCCGGGCTGTACGGCGCGCGTGATGACGCCCGCCATGGTCTGGCCGCGCTGCAGAAGTGGGCCGATGGCGCGGATCCGGATCCGGCACCGTGGACCGATGCCGACGTGGTGTATGCCGAGCTGCTGTTGACCAAGGCCAACACCCTGCCGGTGGAACAGGTCGACGATGCGGGCTACGCCGAGGCCGCGGCGCGCTATGCCACCGCGTTGGCGAAGTTGCCGTGGCGCGCGCATCCGCTGGTCGCGCCGTATGCCGCATTAGCGCAACAGGCGCGCGACAAGAAATCCTGGGCTGACGCGGTGGCCAAAACCCGTGCGGCGTATTTTCTAGCGACGTTGTTGGAATTTCCGGCCGGCGCCGAGATGGCGGCCAGCGCTGCCGTAGTTTCGAAATCTCCCCCGGCCAAACCCACTGCTGTTGCGGGCGGCCAGGGCAGCATGGACGGCGGCTGGGCGGTCATTGGCCCGTTCGACAACAGCGATTGGAAGGCCTATGCGCGCACCATCGTCGACCCTGCACATGTTGACGTACAACAGCCGGTAGAAGGCGTGAAATGGCTGAAACCCGGCGCCGACGCCTACATCGCGGCCGGCGGTGGCATCGACTTCAATCACCTCTTCGCGCGCGACAACTCGGTGTGCTTCGCCTATCGCAGCTATGACGTCCAGGAGGCCGGCGCGGGCGTCATCACCTGCGGTTCCGACGATGCGCTGACCCTGTGGGTGAACGGCGAGAAGATCCACGAAGACCGCGATTCGCGCGGCGTGAACCCGAACAGCCTGCGTTTCGAGGTGAAGCTGAAGCCCGGTCGCAACGAGGTGTTGGCGCGCATTCAGCAAGGCGGCGGCGGCTGGGGTTTCCAACTGCACCTAAACACCGGGGCCGGCAATCCGTTGGCGCGGCACCTGTCGGCGATGAGCGCGTATCCCGACAGCCATGCCGTGCTTGGGCAGCTGTTCGCCGCCTTGGTCGGCCCATTGGCCGACCAAGGGCAGAGCGATGCGGCGCTGGCGCTGGCGCGCACCATCGCGCGCTGTTTCCCAGAACGCTTTGACGCCGCCAATGGCGCGTTGGAGCGTTGGATCACCAATCCGAGTGCGCTAACAGATCCCACCATCGCCGCCGATCTCGCGCGTTGGTTGGACGCGGCGCTGACGCGCAACGACCGCACCTGGAACGCCAATGACCGGATGCGCGCCATCGACGAGCGCCGTGGCCGAATCGGAGCCCTGGCGGCGCGTGCCGGCGATCTGGAATTGCTGCGCGCGAATGGTGCGCGCCGCAAGGCCAGCGTCGGTGTCGGTTTTGATGACCGCGCGCGCTGGGGTGGCTTGGTCGACATCGGCAATGCTTGGCGTCTGGCCGGCGATTTGCGCCGGGCGATGGCGAGCTTCCGGCAAGCGTTGGACTGCGGCGTCGACGACGATGGCATGCGCAATTGGCTGAATCAGGCGGTGTATTGGGAACGTCGCACGCTGCAGGGTGGCCGCGCCGCAGTGCTGCCCGATTCCGATGCCGGCACGCAATTGGCCAGTGCCGACCGCGCCAGCGCCAGTGACCCGGAACGCGCATTGCGCGTGTATCAGGTCGCGCTTGATGCGCAGAGCGCGCAACTGGTCCGTCCTGCAGCGGCAGCTGCAGCTGCGACTACGGCTGAAAACAGTCCCGACGCAGTGGCCGTCGACGTGTTCATCGGCGCCGCTGCCTATGCCGCCGAACGCATCCGTGCGCTCGGGGACAAGGGCTTGGCTGGCTATCGCGCGCTGGTCGATGGCCGGGCCTTGGATCGCATGCGTAGCGCGCAGGACGCCAACGACCTCGACGCGCTGGTGCGTCTGGCGGCGATCTATGCGCCGAGCCCGGTCGCGGCGCAGGCGCTGTCGCAATCCGCGAACCTGGCCATGGAAGCCGGACGCCCGCAGCAGGCGACCGATCTGCTGACGCGCGCGCTGTTGGGCCTGCCGGTGGCCACACCCGAACGCCCGCTGCTGTTGGCCAAACTGGCCACGGTCGCGCTTGCGGCCGGCGACGCGGCGCGCGCGCGCACGGCGCTCGACCGGCTCGGCAAGGATCATGGCGCAGCCACCGTCACCATCAGCGGCGTGCCGCAGCCGGTTGCCACCGTAGTTGCCGGTCTGCGCACTCAGCTTGAGGCGCTGCGCCCAGCGGCGCCGGAAGGCCAGCCCTTCGCTAGCGCACGGCGCACGAATGCGGTCGGATTCGCGCCGCGACCGGGCAGCGTTGCCGGCATCATCCATTTGCCGGTGCCGGTGGCCGATCGCGCCTATGACCTGCGCTTGGCGCCGACGGCGTGGCGGCATCTGCCGTGGTTGCCCATCGTCGCTGATGGCGTCGCCTATGTGAACACTCTTGATGAGGTGCTAGCGATCGATCTCGCCGCGCCGGCAGCGACCGCCTTGCGCTGGCGCAGCGGTCCTAGCCGCAGCGCGCGCGATGAGCATTTCGCCGGTCAGATCGAACAGCAGCCCGCGGTCGAAGGCGGCTTGATTGCCGCGCGCGTGCTGCTGCCGAATGCGCTTGTGCCCAGTGCGCCGGCGCGTTTCGCACTGGAAGTGCGAGCGGTGCGCGATGGCCGCCTGCGCTGGTCGACGGCGACCATGCCCGCGTTGGCAACCTGTTCGGCAGTGTCGTCGCCTGCGCTGGTGCATGGCAGCGTGTACGCGCTGTTCCAGGACCAGGCCGACAGCAACGGCGCACGGCAATTATGCGCTTTCGATACCACCGGCGCGCTGCGGTGGCGCACCGAGCTGCCGTCGGGCGCGGGCGAGATCCGGGCCGGCGACAACCGCATCGCCTGCTCTGAGCACGCGGCGGCGCCCACTGTCGACGATGGCGAGGTCTATGTCTGCGGCGACGGCGGCACCGTGGCTGCATTCACCACCGCCAGCGGCGCGGTGCGTTGGGTCGCGGCGTACATGCGCGGCTATTTTGATGCCACCGACGGCCGCCAAGTGCTGCGCACGCTGGCCAACCGCGCCGCTAGCCGCGTGGTGGTCGGCGCGGACGCAGTATACGTGGCCCCGCGCGACACCCTGGCGGTGTTCGCGCTCGCGCGCGCCAACGGCGCCAGTCTCTGGACCCGCGCGCTGTCGCGCACCGTCGCGATCGCGGCGTTGGATGAAGGTAACAATCGCGCGCAGCTGCTGCTGCAAGACGACGGCTTGAATGCGCTTGATGCACGTACTGGTGCGTCGCGTTGGCGTTGGCAGCCGTTGGGCGAAGCGCTCCTGACCGGCATCAGCGCGGTCGGCGGCGACACCGCGTATGCGACCACTGACCGCGGCCTAGTGCGGCTGCGTCTGATCGACGGCGCGCTGTTGGGCAGCGATACCTGGACCAAGCTCGGACTCGATGGTGCGCTCGGCAATCTGGTGCTGACTCCGACCGCGATCGTCGGCACTGAACGCGGTCGCGTGGCATGGCTAAAGGTCGGCGAGCCGGCCGCTAACGCTGCGGGGGTGGTGCCGCTGGTGCTGGACGCGAAAGCTGATGCGACCGCCACGACGATGCTGAATCCGCAGGTGCCTTCCGCACCGTTCGGGCCGCCGTTGATGCAGCGTTGGAAGCTACCGGGCACTGGTCTCATCGGCCTCTTCCGGCCGAGCGACCGCGCCGATGGCGACACCTATGTTGCGTTCGCGGATCGGCTGCTGCGCATCGATACCGGCAGCGGCATCGTGCGCTGGGAAGCCGGATTAGAACCTGGCGTGCGTACCATCGAACTGGGCCCGCGCGCGGTGGTCGCGGTCGGGTCGCGCAGTTGTGCGGGCTATGACCCTGAAACCGGCAAGGTGCTGTGGCTGCGTGCGAATGTGCAGGACGACGCCGGATGGTCGTTCGGCAAGCAGCCGAAAGAGATCTGGCAGCCGAGCGTGGTCAGCGATGGCGAGCGGGTGTCGTTTACGCACCAGGACGGCCGCGGCGTCGACGTGATCGACGCACGCACCGCGAAATCCATTTTTCGGCTGCGCTTCCCAACCGGGTCACGCTGGATCGGCGTGCGCGGCGATGAAGTGATCGCGGTGCTGCAAGACGACCAGCGTCTGTGGGTACAGGCGCAACCGCTGCTTGGCGGCGCGCAGACTTGGTACCAAGAGTTGAAGACGCCCGATCGCAATTGGGGCTCTTCGATGCCGCCGCTGCGCTCCAGCGACGGCACCAAACTCTACCTGACCAGCATGCGCGGCGTGATCGCGCTGGACCTAGTCGCGCATAAGGAGCTGTTCAACGACGGCACCGCTGTGGGCGACCCGATGAACGCCTGGATCGAGCAGGATCAGCTGTACACGATCGGCAAACGCGACGGCGGTTGGCAGGAGCGCATCCTCGATCCACTCAACGGCGCGCCGCGTTTCGCCGGCACCATGCTTGGCGGTGACAATACCCACAGCGCAGCGGTGTGGCGCCCGGCCGGTGATGCGGTGGTGCACCTGAACATCCAAGCACCCAACGATCGGACCCTGGCGGAGTGCCGCGCGCTGTCCGACGGCAAGCCGCGCTGGTCGACCGACATCGGCAATCGCAGTAATCGCTATCTTTGGGATCAGCGCGTGATCGGCGGCTGGATGGTGGTGTTTTCCGGCCAGGATAATGGCCGCACCGCCAGCTATCAGCTCCTGGAACTGGCCACTGGTCGCATCGTCGTCGACGCACCATTGCCCGGTGGCTTCGGTCTCGATCGCCGTGGTGATTGGCCGTGCCTGATGATCGGCGACACCTTCGTCTATGCGGGCACTGACGGCGTGTACGCGTTCGGCGGAGCCGCGCCGGCAGCGGCGCAGACCGCGATGAAGGCCCCGACTGAAGCGGGTTCATGGTTGGCCGACGCACTTGCGCCGACTCCGCGGGTAGCGTTTGCGACGCGGGTGCCGCTGACGGCCGACAGCGATGCGGGTTGGGCCAGCACCGCCGAGATCGCGCTGGATCAGCCGGGCGACTGGCGGCCATTGGCGGCGGCCACCGCCGAGGGCCGGCGCGCGGCCGTGCGCTGCGCCTGGAACCGAGCCGGTCTGGGCGTGCTGGTTACCGTGACCGATGCGCACGCGCAGCCGTCGGCGCGGGGCGCTGCGTGGGACGACGGCGACAGCGTGACCATCGGAATCGATCCCGATGCATCAGGGCCCGGTCGCCAGGACCCGTCACAGCCATTGGTATTCCAACTGGCCACGGTGGCCGGCGAAACGCGTCTGCTGCAGCGTGCCGGACGCACGCCCGAAGCCGACGATGAGCGACCGCAGGCGGTAGTAGTGCGCACCGCCGCCGGTCTCACCTATCGCTTGGTGGTGCCGTGGGCCGCGCTGCGGCCGAATGCCGGCGAGCGTCCGGGGGCGCGCCCGCAATTGCGCTTGGGGGTATTGGTCAGTGATGGGCAAAGCGGCGCGCTGGAGCTTGGCCATGGTTTGGCCCGCGGTTTGGATGCGCGTAGCTTCGTGGCGTTAACGGCGGTTGATCTGACGCCGGAACGGATCGCTGGCTTCGGCCGTTTTGCGCAACTGCTGCCGACGCATCCATTGACCTGGCAGTTGCTGAAGAACCAGCTGTTGGCGTATCCGGGCGCGGCTGGGGCGCGCGAACGCGACCGTATCTATTCCGACTTCCTGCGTGCGAATCCGGGCAGCGAAAACGCCACCATCGCGATTTTGGCCCTGGCGGATGCGTTGCGTGAGGCCGGTGAATCCGATCCGCTCGCGGTCGCGGCCGCCCGTGCTCAGGCGGCCAAAGTGCCGATGCGCGTGATCGGGGATGCGTTGGGTCGCGAACACGCCGGCGGCGAGGGCCGCGTCATCACGCAGTGGGTGTTCATCGATCCGGCCAAACCGACGCGCGCCCTTATGCTGCAATTCTACGATGGCAGCTGGGAGCACCGCGCCTACTGGGGCGAGAATGCGATGCCGTGGGGAACGGAAGGCACCGCCTCTCGTCGGCGTTTGGGTGACCTGCCCCCGGCCGGACAGTGGGTGCAGTTGACCGTGCCGATCGGCCTGATCGGGTTGTTGGGCAAATCGGTGGAATCGATCTCTTGGTCGCAGTGCGATGGTGCGGTGACCTGGGATCTGTGCGAGTTGGTCGATGGTCAGCGGGCGACGATACTGATCGACGAAGATCTGCCGAAAAACCGGAAATTCACCAATGGTGGTTGGGTTGATGCCCCGACCAAGAGTGGCAAGCAAGCGTGGTCGATGGGCAAGCCGAGTGGCCTTGTGGAAATGCATTTCGACGGCGGCCAAGTGCTGTTCGACACCAAAGCTGGCGCGACTACTGCGCCTGCCGTGACCCGGGCAGTGTTGTTGGAAGCGGCGGGCGCCATCGTCGATGAACCCGAGGTGCTGACGGTGCTGCGTGAGGCCGAAACCGGCGGCGATGCGGTCGTGATGTACCTAGACTTTTTGCGCGCCCACGCGCACAGCCCGAATGCGGCGGTCCTGTTGAACCGCATGCGCGAACTGACCGAGGACGGCAAGCCCGAGCGTCGTCCGGCAGCTATCGCCGCCGGCGAAGCGCTGATGGCAGAGCTAAATATTCCGCGCGATCAGCGTCGCTCCTATTATCGCGAAGTGACTCCATCGCTGAGCGCTTGGTGGCTGTGTGGATGGTTCGATGGCGGCCTAGATTCGAGTAATCTGCTGATAACCCTACCGCCCGAACAGTCGGCCTTTGATCCGAAGCAGACCTTCACCATCGGCGGCGCGGGCGCCGGCTGGAAGCCGATCAGTGGCGAATGGTGGGGCATAGAACCGCGTAAGTCGGTCAATCCGGCCAGCCACTCGGGCGTCTGCTACGTGGCCACCACCGTCGACGCCCCGCGACAGCTCGACGCCAATGTGTTCATCGGGGTGCGCGGCTGGGCACAGCTGTGGCTCAACGGGGTGCGCGTCGGCCCGAATCTGGGCGTTGGCAATGGCCCTCTGGAACGCGACCACGACGTTCTGCCGGTGACGCTGCGTAAAGGCCGCAACGACCTGATGGTGAAATTACTGTGGGATGAAGCGCAAGTGAGCCTGCGCCTCGCCGATGCCAACGGCCGACCGATCGAAGGTTTGGTGCTGCCGAGGCCCCGTGCGCCGGCCACGGCGGGCAGCGCGGCGACCACAGTACGTAGAACCCTCCGTCACCCGGAGGCCCCCCCCCCCCCGGAACGCCCCAACGGTGCATGTTAGGG
>JBBROQ010000091.1:0-11774 GCA_038229115.1 Planctomycetota bacterium
AGCCGCGTACGAACCAGTCCGGAGAGTGCCGCAGGCACGCCCCGCGCGAAGCCGCGGGATAGGACTGGGGCGCAAGGCCCGCCTACGCGCCGGCTTTCGCCACCGGCCGCCATTTTTCTGGTAGGCCGTAGGCCAACCAGCCAATCGCGATCGCTGCGCCCGCGGTCAGCAGCGCGATCACGAGCGCGCCGCTGGCGGTGACATCCCCCGGAGCGCTGACCAGTCGATCGGCCGCAGTCAGCAACAGACTGGCCGCGAACGCCCAGCCCGCCCAACCGGTAAAACGGGTGCGGAACACGAATGCGCGCAGCGGCAAAAACGCCAAGGCCAGCGCGACATAGCCAAGCAGATGAAAGCTGTGCGCCCCCGGATCGAGCAAATCGGCGGTAAAACCTGAGATAAACGCGCGCGTTAGCACGCCGTCGTCCTCGCCGTCGACCATCGCCCACGCCGCCAGCGCCAACGGCAGGTCCGGCACGATCAGCCACGCCGCCAACACCGTGTGCTGCAAACACGCGAACAGCAGCGCCAACACCGCATACACCGTCACGCGCATGCGGCGCATGCTCGACCGCGTCTGGGTCCTGGCAACGCCATGAGCTGACTGGCAACGTCGCTGGTGACGACAACTCTGCGCGCATGCGTTTCGCCGGCATCGATGAAGCGGGTTATGGCCCGACCCTGGGGCCGCTGACGGTGGTCGGCGTGGCGATTGACGGTGACAATGACGCGGCCATCGCCGCCGAACTCGCGCGTTTGGGCGTGCGCGACAGCAAGAAACTGCATGTCAGTGGCAACTTCGCGCCGCTGGAGCGCGTGGCATTACCGGCGCTGCGTTGGTTGACCGGCGCGACGCTCGCGACCGCCGGCGAGGTGTTCAACGCGCTTGGCGAAACTGCGGCCGAACACGCGGCGTTGCCGTGGACCGCGGCAGCCGCACACATGCCGCTGCCGTTCGCTGCGACGGCGCTGCCGGGGTGGCGGCCGAGCGCGATAACGCCGGCCGCGCTCTGCGGCCGCGTGATCCAACCGGCGGCGTACAACGCCTTCCTGGCCACTGGGCGCAACAAGGCCGACCTGGAACTGGACGCTGTCGCAGGCTTGCTGACGCGCCTGCATCGCGATGCCCCAACCCGCACGACGGTTGATCGGCTGGGCGGACGGCGCTTTTACGCCGAGCTGCTGACGCGCGCGCTGCCCGGTGCAGTAGTGACCGTCGCGCACGAACTTGCGCCTGAGAGCGCGTACGCGTGTGCGAATTCACTGGGCGAACATCACGTGCGTTTCTGCGTCGGCGGCGAATCGGTGTCGGCGCTCACCGCGCTCGCCAGCTGCGTGGCGAAGTATGCGCGCGAACTGCATATGGCCGGCTTCAACCGTTGGTGGTGCGCTGCGCATCCTGGGCTGCGCGCTACTGCCGGCTATCCGCAGGACGCGGCTCGCTGGTTGGCGGCAGTTGGTCCCGAAGTGCTTGCAAGGTGGGGCAAGCAATTGGTGCGTGGACCAACGCTAGAAAGCTGAAGCAAGGTCGTTGCTGACTGTTTGAAAACCGCGTCGAAATGAATGGTCGGAGTCGGAAAGTCCCTCGCCGCCCTCGCGTCTCGTACGTACAAAGAACCAACGAGATACCTGGAAACAGTCATGGAAGCTATCGGCCCCCTCCAAGTCCGCGTCATGCACTACATCTGGAAGGCCGGGCCTAGTACCGTCCACCAGGTCCACGACGCGCTCAATAGCGAGCCGGGCTCAAAACAATTGGCGTACACCACCATTTTGACCGTGATGCGCAATCTCGCCCGGCGGCGCTTTCTTAGCCAAACTGCCGAAGGCCGCGCGCACCGCTTCGCCGCACTGATTGATGAGTCCAGCTTTAAGATCGGCATGGTGCAGCAGCTGCGGAAAGATCTGTTCTTCGGCGACGTGCGGCCGCTGCTGACCTACATGGCGCAGGATCCGGAATTGACCGAAGACCTGCGCGCCAAGCTGGCCGCGCTCGCGCAGTGATGAATGTGCCAATCGCATTGACGCCCGCGCAACTCAGCGCCGCGCAATCGGCGCTGCCCGCGTGGACGACCACCGCCACGACGCTCACGCGTACCTTTCGCTTCGCCGACTTCCAGAGCGCGATGCAGTTTATCACGGACGCCGTGCCCGAGATCGAGCGCCTGAACCATCACCCTGACTGGCGCAACGTGTACAACCGCGTCGAGGTCACCCTGTCGACCCACGACGCCGGCAACCGCGTCACGGCGCTGGATGTCGAATTGGCGAAGGTGCTGGATTGGCTGTTTGTCACGGCGACGTGACGCGTCGCCTACGGGCGGGCTCCGCCCCCCGTGAACGCGCTCCGCGCTGCCCCCTTGGCAGACTACTTCAGGACGCGCCGAAGACCCGCGCGGGTCCAGGGCCGGCCGAGGCCCTGGCAGGCGTAGCGGACGGAGTCCGCGAACAGCGATCCCCCGAGCGCGCCTGCGCGCGCGAGCGGGAACGGGGCTTGGTTTCGCGCAGCGAAACCAGCCGACGCAGTCGGCGTACGACACGGTCCGGAGAGCGCCAAAGGCGCGACCGCGCGCAGCGCGGATAGGACTGGGGCGCAAGCCCCGCTAGGCCGTGGTGACCAAGCCCAACGCCCCGATCAATTGCTGGCGCAGACCCTCGGCGTCCTCATCCGTTAATTTTTTTCCGGCGCGCGACACATAGAACACGTCGACCGCGACGTCGCCCATGGTGTTGATCGACGAATAAGAAATGTCGCAGCCGTACGCGGAAATCGCACGGCACAGACGGCTCAGCAGTCCGACCTGATCCTTCGTATGCACGTCGACGATGGTGAAATCGTCGGACGTCCTCTGCTCGGTTTTTACTGCCGGATCTTCAAAGCCGCTGTCGGCGGGTTTGTTCACCAGCACCGTGTTACGCCGCCGCTCCAATAGCGCCTGACCATCGATGGTGCCGACCGCGACTGCGCGCAAATCCGTCAGGAAACGCGTCCATAATTCCGGCTCGCGGATGCGCGCCGGATAGATCGTCGCCAAGCGATAGCTGTACAGCACGATGCCCTGCTGCGCGATCCAGGTGCGCGCATCGATGATGTCAAAACCATGCCCGGTAAGCGTCGCCGCCACGTCCGCAAACAGACCGTGCCGATCAGACACCGCCGCGGTAAGAAAGATGATGTTGTCCTTCAGTTCGTGGATGATCGCCACGCCTTCGCGTTTGGCCCGTTCCAACACCTGGAAATGCCGCACCGCCTCGGCCGGCACCACTTGATATGGATAAGTGCCGGTGAGCTCGCCCAAAAACGCGGTCGCGGCAGAGAGCTCGATGCCGGCGGTTTTGAAGGCGTCCATCAAGCGTTCATGCCGGCTGGCATGATGGCTGCCGTCAGCCAACAACTGGCCTTCGACCGCATCGCGCAGTTCGCCCAAAATCGATTCCTGCCAACCGGTCATGATGCCTTCGCCCACGGCTTTCGCGTCGCAGTAGGTCAGGCAATACAGCGCATTGAGATTCGCCACCGAGCCCATGCGCTCGGCAAACGCCGCTAAAAATGCGGCTTCGTGGAAGTTGCGCATGCGACTGGCGTCGCTGAGCGACACATGGCGTTCGACCAGAAAATACACCAGTTCCTCTTCCGCTTCCGTCAGGCCCAAACGCTTCGCCACCTGATCGACCATGATCGCACCACGCGCGACATGACCGCGGCCCATATACTTGCCCATGTCGTGCAGCAGCAGACTCAGCGCCAACAAATCCTTGCGCGCGATGGTCGGAAAGATGCGACCCATATTCGGCAAACTGGGTTCACCCTGCGCCACCGCGTCGAGATTTTTCATCGCCAACAACGTGTGGTCGTCGACCGTGTATTGGTGATAGCTGTCGAATTGCATCAGGCACAGCAGGTTGCCGAACTCGGGCAAATACGCGCCCAACAGCCCCGCATTGTGCATGTCGACCAGGATCGGATGCACGCGTCCGGCATCGCCCAATAGCTCCAAAAATATTTTCCCCACCGCCCGATCATGCCGCACCGCATCGGTGATGACGTGCAGGTTGGCCTTGATGGTGCGTTGCAGTTCGATGCTTAAACGCAGGTCGCGGCTTTGCGCCTGACGACACATCGACAACAAGCGCACGCCCGCATCCGGCTCGGTCCAGAACTCGCGTTTAGCCAGATACACCAGGCTTTCGACGCTGGAAAAGTCGTCGTTGAGCGTGCGCCTGGACAAAATCAACAGCGGTCGCCGGCCTAAATGTCCGAGCGCACGCAGCCGACTGATAGTGAGCTCGACCACCTGATGCACATGCAAAACCAACGCGTAATGATGCTTCATGAAATGTTCAACCGCACGCAGCCGACTGACATCGGCATAGCCAAGCTGCTGCGCGACTCGCACCTGATCGGCGAGCTGAAACACATCCTGTTTGCGTCCGTGATGGAAATGCAGCAGTGAACGCAGCGCCAGCAGATGATCGTTGGTCGCAGCCACGCCCAACAGGTCAGCGCGGGTGATCGCATCCAGATCGGTCAGGCTGAGCAAATTGCGGCTGCCGCAGACCATGAAGGCGATGTTACGCAGCAACTGCACATCGCGCAGGCAGCCCGGATTGGTTTTCAGATTCGGTTCCATCAGGAACAAACTGACTCCGGCCTGCGCGCGACGCTTCGCCAATTCATCCAGTTTGTAGCGCAAAAATGGCAGCGTGCGCTTGGCCCGGAAACGTTCGAGCAGGGCCGCCAATTCGCGCTGCGGCACTTCGCCCGCCAGCAACGGCCGCTGCTCGATCACGGCCGTGCCGGTGACGAAATCCTCCTGTAAAATGCGCTCCAACTCAGCCAAATTGCGTTGACTGGCGCCAACCTGGAACTTCACGTCCCACAGCAGCGCCTGCAATTCCGCATAGCCCTTCGCCAACCATACCTGCGGTGTTTTGGTCGCGGCCAGCACCAATAAATCCAGGTCGCTGCCCGGATTCATTTCACCGCGGCCATAGCCGCCAATGGCGAACACGCCGACGTGATTGCTCCAATCCGCCGGCGCATCAACGCGCGCGAACGCACGTTCCACCACATGCCGCACCAACGCATCGGTCAGCGCCGTAATCGCCGAGCACACATCATTGCCGGTGAGCTCGCCCAGGTGCTCAAGCTGCCATTGTTTAATCAACGCCAGTTCGCGCACGCGCAGGGCTTTCAGCGCCGCCACCGCTTCGCCGCGTGGCGCGTTAGCCAGCCCGATCAGTTCGCGATTGAGCGTAGCGGATAAGGGCGCGGGCGTGGCAGTGTCGAGTTCGGCTGAGGGCATGGCTTGACGATACCTCACCTAGCGACGTTCCTAGCGTCAGCCGTAACCGCGGCCGGCACGCCGGAAGCGCTGTAAAACCCGCGGCATTGCGTGCTGCGCGCACGATTCCAATCTCCGCGCCCATGCCGCCGACCGCGCCCTTGTTGGTCCCTCGTTTGTCCACCGTGCCGGCGCGTGCGACCTGGGCCGTGCCCGGTTCAAAGAGCATCACCAATCGCGCGCTGATCCTGGCCGCGTTGGCAGACGGCACCTCGGTGCTCGAAAATGTTTTAGCCAGCGACGACACCGAACACATGCGCCGCGCGCTGGAATTACTGGGCATCGGCGTGCGCGACGGCGCGCCGCAGCAGCTGATCGTCGATGGCGGTCGGGCGCGTCTGCGACCAGCGCCCGATCAGATTTTCATCGGCAACAGCGGTACCAGCGTGCGCTTCCTGGCCGCGTTGGCCGCGTTGGTCCCGGGCGAGACCACGCTGGTCGGCGACACGCACATGGCCAAGCGACCGCTGGCCGATTTGGTGGAAGGCCTGCGTCAATTGGGCGTGCGCATCGACTGCGCCACCGGCTGTCCGCCGCTGACTATTCACGGCGCGCGCGAACTGCCGGGCGGGCACATCCGCATGCGCGGCGATCGGTCCAGCCAGTATTTTTCGGCGTTGTTGATGGCCGGCGGTTTGGCCGCCGAGCCGTTGACCATCGCCATAGACGGTGAACTCGTCAGTCGTCCGTATGTCGAGATCACCCGACGTATGGTCACCGATTTCGGTGGACGCATCGACGCGACCGCCGACGCCTTCCACGTCCATCCGGTGCCCACCTACCGCAGCCGCACCTTTCGCATTGAGCCCGATGCTTCCGCGGCCAGCTATCCAATCGCGCTCGCCGCCGCGGGTGGCTTTAGTGTGACCGTGCCCGGCCTGTCCGGCGAGTCGCTGCAAGGCGACTACGGCTTTGTCGACGTACTCGCACAGATGGGCGCGACAGTCACCAAAACACCGCATTTCACCACGGTTTCGGCGTCCAGCCAACTGCGCGGCATCGACGTCGACATGCACCACATCAGCGACACGGTGATGAGCCTCGCCGCGATCGCGCCGCTATGCGCCAGCCCGGTCACGATCCGCAACATCGCCAACATCCGCATCAAAGAATGCGACCGGCTGTTGGCCACCGTCACAGAACTGCGCCGCTGCGGCATCACGGTTGAACACGGCGACGACTGGCTGCGCGTCCACCCCGGCGCAGTGCGGCCCGCCGCGATCGAGTGCTATCACGACCACCGCATCGCCATGAGCTTCGGCGTGCTGTCGGCCTTGGTCGGCGGCCTGACCATCACCGACCCCGACTGCACCGCGAAAACGTATCCGGGCTTCTGGCGCGACCTCGCGGCGCTGTATCCGAACGGCAGCTTCGCATGAGCCTGCGCGTGATCGGCGGCGTGTTCAAAGGCAGGCGTCTAATCGCGCCGCCGGGGTTGGCGACGCGGCCGCTGCCGGATCGCATTAAGCAATCGTTGTTCGATTGGTTGGGCCAGGATTTGACCGGCAAGCGCGTGGCCGATGTGTGTGCGGGTTCCGGCGCGTTTGGCATCGAAGCCGTCAGTCGTGGCGCCGCGGAAGTGCATCTGATCGAAGCCGGACGGCACGCGCAGTCGGCCCTGGACGCGAACCTGCGCGCGATCGGTCGCCCGGCGCAGGTACGGCTGCATGCGCGGCTATTTCAGCAAGCGCTGCCCACGCTGCGTGGGCTCGATCTCGTCTTCGCCGATCCGCCGTTTCCGTGGTTCGCGGACGAGCCAGATACGCTGCGCACGCTGCTAGAACTCGGCGCGCGCGCGCTCGCGCCCGACGGCCGTTTGGTGATTCGCGGCGAGCGCGGTCAGGATCTGCCGCTGTTGCCCGCGGGTTTAATCGAAGAAGACCGGCGCCTGTACGGTCGCAGTTGGGTCGCACGCTTGAAGCCGCTGGCGCGCACGCCGCTGCCGATGGCCACGGTCACGCCGCTGAACTGACGCGGGCGTTGCTCACCGGCGAAACCGCTGGCAGGGTGTGAATGGAGTTTGCCCATGCGTGCCACCACTTTCGTTCTGCTGTTCGCCCTCGTCATTTCCGCCCACGCTGGCGACGCGCCGCCGGCAGAGACGACGACAACGCCGCCAGCCGAAACGCCGATTAACAGTTGGCAGTGGCCGGATCTAGCGACCACGCGCACGCGTTTTGCCACGTCGCCGTATGCGAAAATCTGGGCGTTGCCGGCGTTGGTTGCGACGCGTAAGCAACTCGAAACGTGGGCCGCACAGTTTGAGAAGGACCACGGCATCGATCCGCTCGCGTTGCTGAACGATGCGGCGTATGCGCGGGTGCAGACGGTCGCTATCGGCTTCGGTGCTGATGCGTTAATGGTGCGTGGCGAAGTGCGTTTGGCGACGCGCGCGAACGGCACGTGGCGTGCGCTGGAGCAAATCAGCAAGCCGGTTGACCGCACCGTCACCATCCAAGAACTGTCGTTCCGCCGTGCCGGCGAAAGTCTGCTGATCGCCAAAGGCGGCGCGACCCCGACCCCGATCGCCGAGAAGCCGTTGGCCGCCGATTGGGCCGATCAGGAATATCGCTTCGATGTGCGCGCGTTCATAAGTGCACTCGAAGCGCCACCCGAAGCGTTAAAGGCCTCCGAGTTGCTGGGCCTAAGCACGCTGCGGTATGACAGTGCGTTCACCGCGCAGGGCTCGCGCGATCTGCTCGACCTAGGCGAGATGGATCTGCCCTTGGCCCCGGTTGACCAAAGCGCACTCGCAGCCCTTCCGGAAAAGCCGCTGCTGCTGCTCGCTGCCGGCATCGACGGCACCAAATTGGATCTGAAAATTGCGGCGTTTGCGCGCGCTTTTCCTGAATTTTCCAAAGAGCTAAAGCAAGCCGACGCTGAGCTGGCGAAGGAAAAACTGCCGGCCATCACCGATCTGCTGCGCGGCCTGAACGGCACCGCGTACCTTGCCATCATCAACCGCGCGCCCTTCCCTGGCGTGACCATGGCGCTGCCCGCTTCACCATCTCTGGATGCCGTGGTGAATGCCCTTGGCACGAAAAACGGCGTCGACCTGAGCACCGCCACCACCGACGCGGTGATGATCCCCCTGCCGCAAACGCCGATGCCGGTGTCGTTGATGGTGCGCCGCACCGCGACGCATTGGGTGTTGTCGACGGATCTGCAAACTTTGGACGCGATCGGCGCGGGGACGCCCGGCGGTTTCGCGTTGGCGACCCTCGGCAAAAGTATTCCGGAAGCGGCAAAGCCGGTGCAGGTGGTGGTGTTCCAGAACACGCGTGAGTTGGTGCAGTTGGCATTGAACTTCGTGCCGATGGCGGCCGGACAAATCCGCGAACCCGAACAGAAGGCGATGCTCGCCCAGGTGCAGCGCGCACTGGCCGCGGCACTGCCGCTGGTGCCTTCGGCGCTGATGGTGTCACCAGTGCAGCGGCGGTTGGTGTTGGTCGGAGAAAACGGCCAATTAGTGGCCGCACCGCAAGTGTGCTTGGCGGCAGTGCTGCTACCCGCGGTTGACATGGTACGAACGAGGGCGCGACGCACTAAAAGCGTGAGCCACATGCGACAAATTCTGATCACCTGTGTAGCTTGGGCGAATGACAACGATCAGGCTTGGCCAAACGATCTGCCGACGCTACGTAAAGAACTTGGTGACGAACTTGATGAAAAAGTCTTCAATTCACCCAGCAATCCAAGAATTGCAGATCCTTACCTGTATGTGCGCCCAGTACCGAATGTGACCCCACCCCAACCAGTTCTGATCGAAGACCCCGCCTGCAATAAAAACAAAGGCACCAACGTCTGCTACGCCGACGGGCATACTGAATTTATTGAAGGTGTCCGCGCTCTAGAACTCTGGAAAAAAGCCCAGGAATTAGCCGTTTCTGACGCCGCTAAAAAGGACGGCGTTACCGGCGAGGCCTGGGGCGACTTACTCGGAAAGTGATGTGGGCGGCATCACCGCTACCGGCGCGAATGCACGCCGGCGCATCCAGCGGGTGCCCGTGATCGCCAGATACAGCGCACCGCCCAACGCGCACGCCGCCAGCAAGCGCACCGCGGCGATACCGCTGCCCGCGTGCGCCGGTTGCGGCCATGCTCGGACCAATAGCTCGACGCCGATCGCCATCACCGCGGCCGCGCATAATGGCCGCACTAAACGCGGCAGCTCGACCGTCATTCCGGCACCACGGCGGCGCAGCAACACCACATAGCACGCACAGCCGACGAACGCCGACACCGCGGTGGCCAACGCCAGTCCGGCCTCGCGCAGCGGCGTGCGCACCAGAACCAAATTCAGAGCCAAATTCAGACCCACCATCGCCAAGCTAATGCGCATCGGCGTGCCCTGATCGCGGCGGGCATGGAAGGCGCGCACCAGCAATTTCGACAGCGAGATCGGCACCAACGCCAACGCCAGCATGCGCGTGACCATCACCGTGCGTTGCACCGATTCTTCGTCGAAACGGCCGGTCTGATAAATGACGCGTACCAACGGCTCGGCCACTACCAGCAAACCGACCGCCGCCGGCAGCAACCAAAACGCCTGCAAACGCGTGGCTTCGCGCAGGCGATTGCCCATTTCCTGCCAGTCACCGTCCTTCGCCCGTGCCAGTTCCGGATACGCGACGGTGGCGATGCCATGCCCGATTAAAGCCATCGGAAATTGCAGGAGTCGATTACCGAAATACAGGATCGCCACCGCGCCGGCACCGGGCACGAAGATCGATGCGAACACGCCGTCCAACCACGCATTCACCTGATAAACGCTGGTCGCCATCAGGGTCGGCGCGGTAGCGCGACGCAGCTCGGTCACTTCCGGCGAGGATTTCACCGACGGCGGCGGCAAGCCGCCGGTGCGCGTCAACGCCCACGCATGCAGCGCGAATTGCAACACGCCCGCCAACAGCACCGCATACGGCAACACCCGCGATTCAGTGTCGGTCGATAGCCACACGGTGCTGATCATCACCGCGTTCAACAGCACCGGCGCCGCCGCCGGCACCCAGAAATGCCGCCGGCCGTTAAGAGTGCCGGCCATGATCGCGCAGCCGCAAATCAGCACCGCATACGGAATCTGCGGCAGCGCCATGGTCGCCACCAACGCGGCTTTTCCCGCACCAAACCAAGCCACCAGCGCGGCCCCGACCATGCCCAACGCCGACAGCGCGCTGAGCCCCAGCAACAGCCGCGTCAGCACCAATCCGGCAAAGCGCTCGGCCGCCGCCGGGTCGCGTTCGCGCATCTGCACATAGCGCGGGATAAACGCCGCCGACAGCGCGCCTTCTCCAAACAGATTTCGTAAAAGATTCGGTAACGCGAACGCCAACAGGAACGCATCCAATACCACCGAGCCACCCATCGCCCCTGCCCACAACCGATCGCGCACCAACCCCAACACGCGCGAAGCCAGCGTCCAACCACTGACGGTCAGCGCGCGACGGGCGAGGCTCATGCGCAACGCCCGGTTCTGAAACGTATGCTCACCCGAACACCACCGTGCGATTGCCGTTGATCAAAACCCTGCGCTCCAGATGCAGCCGCACCGCGCGGGTCAAAACCTGGCGTTCCAATTCGCGACCTTTGCGCACCAGCACCTCGACATCGTCGCGATGGCTGACGCGGGTGACGTCCTGTTCGATGATCGGGCCCTGATCCAGTTCGCTGGTGACGTAGTGCGCGGTCGCGCCGATCAGTTTCACGCCGCGTTCGCGCGCTTGGTGGTATGGCTTCGCACCGACAAATGCCGGCAAAAATGAGTGATGAATGTTGATGATGCGGCCGCGCCAATGCTCGACAAAAGCCGGCGACAGGATCTGCATATAGCGCGCGAGCACCACCAGATCGATGCCAAGGTCAGCCAACAGCGCCTGCTGTCGCGCTTCGGTTGCGGCCTTATCTACAGCCATCGGAACATGGTGGAACGCCAATCTGAAATGCGCCGCGACCGGCGCCAACGCGGCGTGATTTGAAATCACCGCGACGATATCGCCCTGCAATTCACCCAGGCTTTGGCACAGCAACAGATCGTACAGACAGTGCGGCACGGTGCTGGCGAACACCGCGACCTTCGGGCGATGATCGCCGAAATGCAGGCTGACGGTCAGTTGATACGACTGCGCCATCAGCTCGACCGCGGCCAAAATGCCGGCGCGGTCCAAACGAAAACGCGCGGTGTCCCACACTAAGCGCATGAAGAAAGTGCCCGAATCGACCTCCGTATGCTGATCCAGATCGACGATGTTGCCGTCATTGCGGAACACGAAATCAGACAGCGCCGCGACCAGTCCGGTGCGATCTTGGCAGGAAACCAGAAGCGTTGCAGTAGTCATTTCAGAAAGCTCATGGGTCAAGGATGCCGCCAATGTGCGCCAAACGCGCGGTAAAAACCGCATCATTGAGCACGGGTGAAGAACCCACCGTAAC
>JBBROQ010000092.1:0-11765 GCA_038229115.1 Planctomycetota bacterium
AAGGCTCGGTGTTGGTGAGCGCAGTTACCGCGCAGCCGGCGAAGGAATCACGCATCCGCACCGTGTATCTGGCGGTGCTATCGCGGCAGCCAACCGCGAAGGAACTGGCGGCCGCCACCGCCGACCTGGACGCCAACGATCGCGCCGGCTTTGCCGATCTGGCCTGGGCGCTGATGAACTCCGACGAATTCCGTTTTATTCAGTGAGACAACCATGACCGCATTCGACCGCCTTGACGATCATTCCCGCCGCGCGTTTTTGGCCGCGAGCGCCAAGACGCTGTTAGGCGTGTCGTTACTGCCGCTATTTTCCGGCCGCGGATTTTCGAGCGATCCGGCCGCAACTCCGACCGTGATCGCAACGCCGCCTCGGCGGCTGCCGGCGCGCAATTTGATCTACCTGTACATGGCCGGCGGCATGAGCCACCTGGACACCTTCGACCCGAAACCCGGCCGTGACGTGCAAGGCCCGACCACCGTGATTGGTAGCAGCGCCGACGGCATTCAGCTCAGCGGTTATCTGCCACGAACCGCCAAGCAGATGCATCGCTGCGCGCTGGTACGCAATGTCAGCTCGAACCAGGGCGCGCATGAGCAGGGCGATTATTTCATGCACACCAGCTTCACTCTGCGCGGCACCGTGCGGCATCCGTCGATTGGCGCGTGGAGCGATTATTTTGGCGGACGCGGCAATCCGACGCTGCCCGGCTATGTAACCATCGGCGCCGGCGGCCGGCATCCGGGCTGCGGGTTTCTGGATGCAAAACACGCGCCGCTGCCGCTGGGCAAAGCCGACGCCGGCTTGCAGCACAGCCAGAATGCTGAGGGCGTCGATGCCGCGCGCGCGCAGCATCGGCAACAGCTGCTTGAGCGCGCGAACGCTGATTTTTTACAGCGTTTCGATCAAGGTCAGGTGCACGCTTATCACGACCTGTATGCCGAGGCGACGAAGTTGATGGGCTCGCGCGACTTGCAGGCATTCGATCTGGCGCAGGAACCGGCCGAGCTGAAGCGGCAGTATGGCGACAACGATTTTGGCCACGGCTGCCTGTTGGCGCGGCGGCTGATCGAGAACGATGTACGCGTGGTCGAAGTCGCGCTCGGCGGCTGGGACACGCACGATGACAACTTCGATCGGGTCGAAGATCGCGCGACGATTTTGGATCGGGCCTTGGGCGCGCTGCTGCCGGATTTGGCCAGCCGCGGTTTGCTGGACGAGACCTTGGTAGTGGTCGCCAGCGAGTTCGGTCGCACGCCGAAGATCAATCAGAACGACGGCCGCGACCATCATCCGAAATGCTTCACCACGCTGTTGGCCGGCGGTGGCGTGCGCGGCGGAATGGTGCACGGCGCCAGCGACGCCGACGGCCACGATCCGGTCGGTGCCGCGACCACGGTGCCGGATTTCAACGCCACCGTCGGCTATGCATTGGGCCTACCGCTGACGCAGGTGGTGACTTCTCCGCAAGGCCGGCCGTTCATGCTCGCCGACCACGGCCGACCGCTGACGGAGCTATTCACATGAGCCAACATTTCCTGACCGTCAGCGCGATAAGCCTGATTTTCACCGCACTTTCGTGCGGCTATGCCGGCGATGCGCCAGTTGCGATCAGCTACACGTCGCAGATCGCACCGATCATGAGCGCCAGCTGCGTGTCGTGCCACGGCGCGCAGAAACAGAAAGGCGGTCTGCGTCTGGATAGTCCGGAATGGATCGGCAAAGGCGGCAAGAACGGTCCGGCAATCGTCGCCGGCAAACCGGGCGACAGTCCGCTGTACGCGCGCACCATTTTACCGGCGAAGGACGACGACCACATGCCGGCGAAGGGCAAGCCATTGACCGACGAACAGACCGAAGCGATCCGCGCCTGGATCGCCGCCGGCGCGACCTTCGACGTGCCGGCAGCTCCAGCGGCTCCAGCTCCGGTGGCTCCGGTGCCCGCGCCAAGCCTCGCGCCTGCGCCCGCACCCACGCCGCAATCCGCGCTGCCGCCGGTGCCCGCAGCCGACGCCGCAGCGGTCACCGCGCTCACCGCCATTGGCGTACAAGTCACGCCGTTGCTCGGCACCGGCGGCGGCGTGGCGGTCGCGGCGGCGCATACCCCGACGCCGTTTGCCGATGCCCATGTCACCGCGATCGCCGCGTTGGGCGCGGCGGTGGTAACGCTGGATGTATCCGGCAGCGCGATCACCGACGCACAGATGAAAACGCTGCTGGCAGCGCTGCCGAATCTGGAGCGATTGGATTGCGCGCGCACCGGCATCACGGGCACAGGATTGAGCGCGGCAAAAAACAGCCCGCGCTTGAGCCAGGTAAACGCCTATGCCAGCAAGCTCGACGATGCCGGATTGCTGGCGCTTGGTGCACTGCCGGCGCTGACGCAGGTGGTGGTTTTCCAAAGCGCCGTCAGCCCTGCCGCGACCAGCGCATTCATCAGCACGCACCCCTCGGTACAGGTAGTGGCCGCGCCAGATTTCGCGCCCCTGCCGGCCGACGACGACGGCAAACCCGCGCCGATGAAAAAAGGCAAAAAGGCTAAGAAATAGCGGTTTTCTCTTGGTTAATTAACATCGAGGACTAGCAGACAAGCGGCGAGAAACGAGAGACCAGCTAAATTATTTACTCGGCCTTGGTCTGCTCCGGTCTTCCGGTCCTCACTGCCCATTCCCTTCGCGAAACGTCAGCGCCCGCCGCGGCGATCGTCCGGCCGGAAACCACTACGGTTTTGTGGTCGTCCTTCTTGGCGGCGCGCAGGATCGGCCGCGGGTTTACCGGCCGCCGGCGGACGCCACGGGAAACGATCCAACGCGACGGAACAGGCCTGCACTACGGCCATCGCACGGTCCTCATCCAAATGGCCAATAACGAGGTGCGCCCAGGTGTACGCGATCGAGAACGCCAGCGGCGGCACCTGCTGCATGCTGGCCCATTCCGGACCCATGCCCGCCAGGTCGCGGCCCATGGTGCCCAACACCGCGATCAGCTCGTCGATTGCCTCGCCCGGCACCGTCGCGCCGCGCCGATGCAGCGCCAAGACCACCGCCGCCGGCAGCACCTCGCGCGAACGCCTCAGCACATACGGCGGACCATCGACAGTGCGCAGCGGCGGCGTCTGCGCGGTGAGCGGGAACGCCTCGACGATCTCATCGACCCAGCCCTCGACGTCGGTCGGCGGTTGGCGCGTGATCGGCCACGGAGCGTCGTCGTCTTCATCGTCATCGTCGCCATGCGCATCGGCTTGGTCGGCAGAACGCGCGACTACATCGTCGCTCGCGTTTGACGGGTCGTCGTCGTCCTCGGCATCAGATTCCTGGTCGAGGTCGTCGAATTCGTTTTCGTCAGCTTGCCGCGCCAATTCCCAACACTCGTGCACCACCGCGCCGGCTGCGTCCTGGCTGAGCAACTGCGCGTCGCGATGCGCGGCGACGTAATACAGCAGGAAATGCTGCACCTCGGTGATGTGGTGATCTTCAGGATCACCGGGCGCGTAACGACGCAGCGCGACGGTCGCATCGGTGAGCGCATCCATGCCGGAGAGCGCGCGTTCCAAGCCGCGGCGGTCGTCAGCCAAGCCACGCGCCGCACGCGCGAGAATCACTGCCTGTTCTTCGAGGAATTGCAGCCACGCGGCATCGGCTTCTTCGCCGCCATCATCGCTGTCGGCGGCTTCCTGCTGCGCTGCGGCCATCGCCGCGAGTACCTCGGCAAGCCACTGATCTGCGGTGACGGGCAGCGGCGTAGGCATGTCCGCATGGTGGAAGCGCGACACGGGCGAGGCAAGGACCGTTCGCGCTGGGGCAGCGGCGACGGACGCTATCGCGTCATCTCGTGCCATTCGCGCGCGCAGGTCAGCGGCGTCGGCGCGATCAGTCCACACAGATCGCCGTCGCCCAGCATGAAACGACTGCGTTTCAGCGGCCCATCGCCCGGCGCGCTAGGCAGGGCGACAATCGCGGTGGGCAGACCCACGTCATGATCAGGCCATTCCAACGCCTGCGAGCACAGCGGCTGCGTCGTCAGATCCAACGTAGGCGGATGCAACGCCACCATGCTGCGATCGGCCAGACGACGGATCAGCGTTACTGGCGCATCGCCGGAACGCAGCGGCAGGTGCAGGGCGACCTCACCGCCGGGCAGCATCAGACCGCGCAGGCTGAAGACGGTCAGGGCTTCGCTCTTATTGCGCACCATCAGTGGCGGCATCTGCACGCCGTAGGCCTGATCCTTAAATTCGCTCCAGGTCGCACCGCTCACCAACACCTGGCCGCGCGACGCGGCGTGTTCAATGCGCGCCGCGACATTCACGCAATCGCCCAACAGTGTGTACTGCATCTGATTTAAAGCGCCGATGTTGCCGGCCACCACTTCACCGGTGTTCAGGCCGATGCCGATACCCAGTGGCGCCGCACCTGCGGCCATCTGCACGGCGTTGAAGCCGAGCATTGCCACCTGCATCGCGATGGCGGTTTGCGCCGCCTGCGCCGCGGAATCACCGCGATCAAACGGGATGCCCCAATACGCCATTAACGCGTCGCCGATGAACTTGTCGAAGGCACCTTCCGTGGTGTCGATACACGGAATCATGCGGTTGAAATAACCATTCATCAGCGCGACTACATGTTCGGGACTGAGGGTTTCCGAGATGCGCGTGAAGCCGACCACGTCGCTGAACAGCACAGTGCCGCGATAGGTCCGGCCGCCGAGGGCGATGTCGATCTTGCCGCTCATTACCTGCTCGGCGAGGTTCGACGGCAAAAAGCGCGCGAGGTCGCGGCGGGTGGCGGCGTCCTTCTCAACTTTCTGCAATAGCAGCGCGTTGTGCACCGCGATGGCGGCCTGTTGGCTGACCGCGACCGCGAGGTCAAGATCGGCCGCGACGAACTTGCTTTGTGCGTTCTCGGTGTCGATTTGCAGCAGGCCCAAAATTTCGTCGCCCACCATTAGCGGCACCGTCATCGCACTGCGAATGCGCAGATTGATGATCGACAAGCCCTGCGCAAAACTGTCGGTGCCGGTCTGATCCTGATCATTGAACAGGTACGCACTGCGCGCCGCCAGCGCCTTGCGACAAATTGATGTGCTGATCACCAAACCGTCGAGGCCATCGTTGGGGCCGTTGACCCGACGCCGACGCACCGCCTTGGGCACCAAGCGCTCAGCAGTCGAGCCGAGCATCAGGAAGCCGCGGTCGGCCTGCGGAAAGACCTCGAACAACGCGTCCAAAATACCGCCCAAAACATCGTCCAAACGCGCGATGTTTACCAGTGCTTTAGACACGTTCATGATCGCCTGCAAGCGCAGCGCGAGGATTTCGTTGCCGACTACCGTTACCGGCTGCGCACCGGCCGAAACCACGATGCTGTGGCTCAGGTCGGGTTCGGCCTCGTGGCCATCACGGAACGTGAAAATCGAACTGTCGCCGGCATTGCTGTCACCGCGTCGGGTTTGTACCCGGATGCGGGTTTCGCCCATGCGCACCACGTCACCAGCCTTCAGCGCGACTGCCGTTATCCGCAAATCGTTGACATAGGTGCCGTTGGAAGACTTGTTGTCGACCACGCTCAAACTGGAGCCATCGAACACGAACCGCGCATGTTCGCGGCTGGCGTTCAGATCTGGAACTTCCAATGAACAGCCGGGCGAACGTCCGGCGATCAGTGTTTTCACCACCGGGACGGCTTCGTTTGCGCGCGGCCCGGATGCGAACACCAGCTCGTACATAGATTGGTTTTACCCCGGACACAGGATGCTGGCAACGCGCGTTACGCCGACGTCCCGCGCGATCAGGACTGAACGATCAGCACACCTTCCAAATGCAGCACTGCTAGTGCGCGCTTCATGGCGTCGCTGGCACCCACCAGATACAGCCGGCTGTCCGGCATCTGATGCGCCAGGGTCACCAGCCAGGCGATGGTCGAACTGGTAAGATCATCCAGGCGCGACACATCGGCGGTAAGTTTGCCCAGGCGCAGATGCTTCACCCAGGAATGGCTATTCGCCTCCCAAATACCGCGCCACCCCAAAATGCGACGCGAGATTTTCAGCAACGCGTGGCCCGGTTCGGGGATCGTCACCGCGAACGGCCGAATGTCGCTGTCTTCGTCGTTTGGCGCAAAATGCCGCAGCGAATCCAACAGCCGAAACAGCGGCGCGGCGCTCTCGGCAATCAGCTGCACCGCTTCTGGCGGCGCGTCCTGCCCGGCGCGCGGCATCGCGGTCAGACATTCGCCCAATAAACGCTGCAGGAACACCCGTTGATGCGGGGTTAGCGAATCAACGAAATAACTCAGCTCGTTGTCGTGAAGATCCGTCACTGCGTCCGTGCCATCCTGACTGGCCGGACGTTGCCGGCGGGAAACCAACTGTCCAGGCGACGTTCGCAAGGTGCGAACAATGTTTGAATCGAGATCATCCGAACAACGTTTGCTGCTGGCCTTTGGTCGCAGCGAAATCAACCGCGCGCGCATGCGGCGTGAACACCTGCGCCTTTTTGCGTGCATAAATGGTGTCCGCGAACGCACGCAGATTGGCGCAGTCGGCTTTGCAGTAGGTGGTCAGGCGTTGATACGCGGCCAGATCGCCGTTTTTCCAGGCGCCCCACAACTGGATCGCCTCAATGCCACGCATGTCCTTGATCTCGGCGGCGCGCGTAATGCCCAACTGCTTTTCCATATCTTTCAAGCCACCGCCCAGGCCCAGCGACCGCGCCGGCAAGAGCAGATCCAGGTGCGGCTGCTCAAAATGAAAACTGGTATCGCGGAACTGCCGCTCAATGAATGGCGCGTCAAAGTTGACGCCGTTAAAGGTCACCAACAGCCGGTATGCCTTCATCGCTTCGCGGAAACTTTCCAGCGGTTCATCGCCCGGTTGCGGCCGGCCGGCGACGAACACCCGCGCGCGATCGCTGTCGACCAAGCCGATCACAGTGATCTGGTCATAGCCCGGCGTCAGGCCGGTGGTTTCGATGTCGACCAACGCAACCTGGCGATCGTGCACGCAGAATCCCGACCATAACCGCCACTGCTCGCGTTCTGGCCAATTGGCGCGAAACCACGGTAAATCACGGGCCGCCAGCGCACGTTTGGCATCATGTACCGCTTCCACCAAGCGCTGTGCGCGAGCCACGCCCAACAATTCCGCGGCCTCGTCCGGATGCGCCAACAACAGTCCCCAATCGGTCAGTCCGCGACTCCACAGGGCGCGTTCCTGTTCCTCGGTAAGACCGCGAGCGAAGACGAAGCTGTTACTGAGCATGGCGTCATGGTGCGACGGCGACGGGCGCGCCAAGTGCCGTCCGGAAGCGCATTGCCTGCGTATGGAAACCGACGGCGAACCGCTGAACACTGTCTTTGACTTCCAGACTGCCGAACTTCCCAATCCAGTCCCTTAGTCAGTTTCCCAAGGACCCCACCATGCCCAAACCCACAACCATCACATTGCCCGGATCTGACGGCGCCAACCACGCGTTGACGGAATTCGCCGGCGCGCCGGCGATCGTCTATTTCTATCCGAAGGACGACACGCCCGGCTGCACCACCGAAGCCTGCGAATTCCGGGATGCGATCACGGGTTTGGCTACGGCCAGCGTGCCAGTGATCGGCGTCAGTCCTGACCCGGTGAAGTCGCACCTGAAGTTCATCGCCAAATATTCGCTGCCGTTTTTGTTGCTGGCGGACGAGCAACACCAGTTGGCCGAATCCTTCGGCGTGTGGACGGAAAAATCCATGTACGGCAAAACCTACATGGGCATCGAGCGCTCCACTTTCCTACTCGACGCCAAAGGCGCGATCGCGCAGGAATGGCGCAAGGTCAAGGTCGCCGGCCACGTCGCTGAAGTGGTCGCTGCCGCGCTCGCGCTTAATAAAAAATAATCGAGGGATTTCCAGGGTGGAACGGAGGAACGGACCAGACCATTGAGCACCAGTTTTTTCGCCTCCGTTCCTCTGGTCCTCCAGGTGAATTCCATCGGCGCAGATCACAGCAACGCGGCGATTGCCGGCACGCAGCGGCCGCGGATCGTGCGGCGCTCATGGCATTCTCTTCCCGTCGCCCACGCCGCTGGCTGCCACTGTTGTCGCTGCTGACGCTGGCCGCGCTCACCTGGTGGGCGTGGCAACAGGTGCCGGCGTCGCGGTTGATCGGGCATGCACGGGTTTATGGCAGCGTAATTGTCAGCGGCCTGACGCCCGGCCCGTGCCGGGTATGGTCGATTCATTTAAGCCTGGATCCGCGGGTCAAACCGCCGGGACCGGCGTGGATCCTGCATGAGGGGAAGCAGCTGGGCCTGGGCTATGAACTGCATTGGCGGCCGGAACAGGCAGCGCTGGCGATTATCCGCGCGCCGGATCAGGCGCTCTTGGGCGCGTTCACCCTGACGCGATTGCCGCAAGAGATCGTCTTCCGTCGCCGCGGCGCGCGGCTGGAAGTCGCGGTCGACGGCGCGGCGGTCATCACCAGCCTCGACGCATTGGGCGTGGCCGATGCGAATACGCCTGACGACGCGCCGGCCTGGGGCTGCTGGACCACTGGCAATATGGGTGACGCCAGCATCACGTTGTTTGACGACACGCCCAAGGTCACTTCGTTGTTCGATGACTCGTACCATGTCACGGCACCGGGGGCAGCGGTGGCAATCGGTGACGAACGCGCGTTAGCGACCGCGTTGCATGATCCCGCTGGTGCAGATCGCGCGCTGCTGCTGGTACGGCGCACGCTGTGGTTGGATCCCGAACAAGTCGGCGAGGTCGCCAGCGCGCAGGCGCTCGGCGCGGCGATGCTGAGTTTCAACCGCCCACGCGTCGCCGCTGCGGCCCCCAATCCCGATCGTGATCATCTGCGGCACTGGTTGGCCTTGGCCGAGGCACGGCTGGCGTTGGCCCGGCAGGATCGCACCGCGGCTGAGCACGCGCGCACCGCCATCGAGCAGTTGCGGTTGCTCACGCAGATGTCGCCAGTGCCCGAAAGCGCCGGCATGGCCGCGGGGTTGCTGCCGATGTTGGCCGCACGTGCCACCGCCAAGCCTGGTTTTCCGCAGGTTCCCGCGTTGGTGCTGCGCAGCCGCTGGGATTGGACTGACTTATTGGGCGCAACTGCGGACGGCGCCGACGATCCCGGTTTCACTCCGGATCAGCGCCTGATGCAGCGGCTAATCGTGCATGCCGCCGGCTGCTTGTTGGGCGCCGGGCGCAACACCGACGAGCGCTGGCCAGCGCATCCACTGCCGGCACCGGCCGAAGCGCCCGCTTGGTTGTTGCAGCGCTGGCGCGCGTTCGCCGGGGGCAATCCGGACGTGACGCGTTTCACTGACTTACCAGGTGCGCGCAGTGATCCCTTCGCGCTCACGATCGAGCAACTGACGTCCGGCGCAGCGTTGGAACCGGTGGCCGCGGTCGCCATGCGCGCGCGCATCGACGCGGCCTTGGCGGCTAACCGTTCGGACAGCGCCAACAATCTCGCCGCGCGGCAGGCGCTCATGAATGCCCCGGCACGCGAAGCGGTGCTGGCACGGGCGCTGTTGGCACTGGCCGGGCGCGACGATGCGCTCAGCGCGCATCAACAATTGACGCGCATGGACGAGGCGCGTTCGTGCTGGGCCGATCGCGATCCATTGGCGTTAGCACTGGAAAATCTCCTCGCGCGGCGCTTCGAAAAAGTCGGTGATGCGATCGAGGACATGCTCAAGGAACGCGAACGCGAACACGCGGCCGAGTCGCAGGTCGAAGTTAGCGGCGGCGATCTGATGTCACCGCCGCCAACGCGCGCAGTCACCCACGCGACCATTGATACCGAGCGAACTGACGCGTTGAAAAAGCGGCAATGGCCGATCAAAAGTAGCTTGGCGGCGTTCAACAGCTTGATGAGCGACGATCCCGGTGCGCTGAATTACATCTGGCTGTACGACAACGCTACGTTGCCCCCGGCACAGGCGATCGCGGTGGTATTAGCGCTGCAGGATGTGCGCGGACAGCAGCCGGACTGGTCCTTGCTGCGCCTGCTTCCTTGTTTTACCTTGCCGCTTCACCTGATGGTTCCGCCCGCAGCGGCCGGGCACGACCGCGGTACTTCCGCCGCGGATCCGGGTGCTGCAACCGTACCTGCGCCCGTGCCCTGAATTGGTCCAACATGCCTCGTCCCTTAATCGCAATCGTCGGCCGACCCAACGTCGGCAAATCGTCGCTGTTCAACCGCTTGGTTGGTCAGCCCATCGCCATCGTCGATCCCACGCCCGGCGTCACCCGTGACCGCCTGTTGCACGAAGCCCGCCGCGATGGCTGGCGCTTTGACCTGATCGACACCGGTGGTATTGGCATCGTCGACGAAGCCAAACTCGAACAGGACGTCTACCGCCAAGTCGAGCGCGCGATTAACGCCGCCGACCGCATCATTTTTCTGGTCGACGGCCGCGAAGGCGTGACGCATCTGGATCGCGACATCGCGCAAAGCCTGCGGCCGCTCAAGGACCGCGTGATCCTGACCGTCAATAAACTCGACCACGAAGGTCTCGACGGCGAACTGTACCAGTTCATGAACCTCGGCATTGGCGAACCCGTGGCGATCAGCGCCACCCAGGGCTATGGCATCGACGATCTGTTAGAGCGGGTGTGCGGCGACCTGCCGTTGGCCAAAGACGACGGCGCCTACGAACCTGACGACGGCCGCATCAAGGTCTGCATCGCCGGCCGCCGCAACGTCGGCAAATCGTCGCTGACCAACGCCTTTGTCGGTGAAGAACGCGTGATCGTCGCCGATCTGCCCGGCACCACGCGTGACGCCATTGACGTGCCGTTAGAACGCACCGCGCCAGACGGCACCGTGTCGCTGTACACGCTGATCGACACCGCCGGGCTGCGCAAAAAGAACCAGATTGAGCAAGACCTGGAATTCTACGCCGCCTGCCGCACCGAGCGCGCGATCAAGCGCGCCGACGTGGTGATGCTGGTTCTGGATGCCGCCGACGAAGTCGGCATGGTCGACAAGAAAATCGCGCATTTTTGCGAGGTGGAAGGCAAGCCGACCATCATCGTGGTCAACAAATGGGACCTGGCCGAAAAGGGCGCCGCCAAACGCAGCGACTATGTGACTTGGTTGTACGACCGTCTGCCCGGCCTGCGTTTCGCGCCGGTGACGTTCACCTGCGCGCTGACGCAAAACGTCGGTGAAACCCTGCGCTTATCGCGCGAACTGAATGACGAGAACCGGCAGCGCGTGGCCACCGCCGAGCTGAATAAATTGCTGGAAGCCGCCGAACAGCGCCGCCGCCCAAAGCGCGTCAACGGCGGCCAAATGCGCATTTATTACGGCACCCAGGCCGAAAGTCTGCCGCCCACCTTCGTGCTGTTCGTCAACCGCACTGACTGGGTCGAGCCCGGCTATGCGCGTTATTTGGAAAACTTCCTGCGTGAGCGTCTGCCGTTCAAGCGCGTGCCGTTGCGCATCCTGTTCAAGTCGCGCGAAAGCCAGTTCCACGACAGCAAGGACGCGCGCCGCGTGGTGAAGGGCAAGACTAAGTCCGAACGCAGTTCGACCCTGATCATTCCGAAATCCGGCCGCACCATTCCGCGCCGGTTCCGTCATCGCGACGTTGAAAATGGCGGCGATACCGAGACCTCGACCGAGACCGACGACGGTTGAGCGACCAGATGTATTGGCTGCTGCTGCCGCTTTCGTATCTCATCGGCTCAATCAGTTTCGCCTTCCTGGCCGGGAAGCTGAACGGGGTCGATTTACGCGCGTACGGCTCGAAGAATTTGGGCGCCACCAATGCC
>JBBROQ010000093.1:0-11701 GCA_038229115.1 Planctomycetota bacterium
AACCTGAGTGAAGTGGGGCGGCCCGATGCTGCTGCTATCGGACTCTGCGTGTTCATTCCATTCACGCTGCCGGTGCTGAATGGAATGCCGGCATGTCAGGACGTCGCCGGCACCGCACTAATCCTGGCCGGGCTGATGGTGTCGCTGAGCGGGCGTTCGATGTAAACAACAAGCGCTAACGAACCCTGCTAAAAATCGCCGAGAAATGAAACAAAAGCACCCTCGCTGCGCACCAATTATTCGGGCGCGCAGCGAGGGCGACGAGGCTGCTTAGGACTTCGCCGGCTGGGCCTTGTGCTGCGCAGCGTGCCACGCCTTCTTCTCGGGCTTGCTCAGCTTGCCGTCGTGATCGGCGTCGGCCTCGGGGTGTTTGGTCAGAAACTCGACCTGCTTCTTCGCCGTGGCGGCGTCGTGTTCAGCTTTGCTGATCGAGCCGTCGTTGTTGGTGTCGAGCTTAGCGAAAGCTTCCGGATGCTTGGCTTTGAACGCGACGTCGTGCGCGGCCTTCTTCGCGCTCTTTTCGCTGTCGTTCAGTTTGCCGTCGCCGTCAGTGTCGAACTTCTTCTCTGCTTCGGCGTGCTTGGCGGCGAGGTCGGCTTTGCGCGCCGCGCGCTCGGTGTCGTCAAGGACGCCGTCTTTGTTGGCGTCGTATTTTTCCAGCACGCGCGAGTGCTTAGTGTGCTTCGCGCTGGCATCGGTCGCGGTCGGATCGCCGGCGTGGGCAGTGGTGATGGAAGCGCCGCATACGGCGGCGATGAGCAGGACGCGTGAAAGATTCAGCATGGTGTTTCTCCGTTGAGGGTACGGGCGTGATCTTACGCGGGCGCCATTTCGGCCAGTGTCGGGCTTTCCCACACGCGCAAGATTGGAGTCCGCTCAGCGGATTTTAAAGCGCCTAGGCTGCTGGCAGCCCAGTGATGGCGCGCACGGTGCGCAGGACGTGGTCCAGGTGGAACGGCTTTGCCAACACCGGTAGTTCACCTTCGCCGTCACTCGTGTTGCTGCTGATCAGCGCCAAACGTGCGCGCCAGTGCGGCTGCCTACGGATCAACGTTTTCAGAAAGGCGCGGCCATCGCCATCTGGCAGCCACGCCGCGCACAACAGCGCGCGCGGTACTGCGCGTTTCAGCTGCGCCCGCGCCTCGGCCAGAGTCGTCGCTACCACACCGCACAGGCGCAGATCCCGTAGCACATCCAACAGCAGCTCCGTAATCAGCGGCTCGTCGTCGACGATCAGCACCAGATCGCCAACCCCGGCCGTAATGACTGGCAGCATGGGCGCTGTCGCGGGAGGGGCAGCCGGCAGCGTGATCGTCACCACCGCTCCACCGTCGGCACCGGCTTGCAGCGCAATGCTGCCGTGCTGTTCGCGCAACAGGGCCGCGGCTACCGCTAGGCCCAGGCCGCGATGGCCGGCGTCGGCACGGCTGGTGAAGAACGGCCGCGTGGCGTGGATGGCAGCTTGTTCGTCGGGTGTTTCGCCGTCGTTGGCGAGGGTCAGTAATACGCGGGTGTCACGGATTTCACCGCGCATACGCAGCAGTTGTGCGCCGGCGTCGGCGGCATTGTCCATGACCGCCTGAAACACCCGGGTAAGCGAACGCGGCGCGGCCAGCACCAATGGCAGATCGCCGTCGAACACGCAGCGCAGACGCGAGCGCAGGTCATCGCCGCTGCGCTGGCACGCGGCCAACAGTAGTTCGCGCGGAGCACTGGGCAACGGCGTTTCATCCAACGGCATGGCCAAGTTGCGCAGCTGCTCGATCAGGTTTCGGCAGCGTTCGGCCTCGGTCAGGATCGCTGTTAGGCGACGCGCTGAATCAGGCACTTCCGCATGGATACGCTGCAACCGCTGCGTGTAGCCGATGATGACTGCGAGCGGATTATTGAGCTCATGCGCCAACCCGCGCGCCAACTGGCTGATGGCGGTCTGCGTTTCCAGACGCACCAATTCCTCGCTTTGCGCCTGCAACAGTGCATTGGCCTCGCGCACATGGCGGGTGCGCTCGTCGACCATCGCCTCCAAGCGCTCTGTGAACTCCAACAGTTCTTGGTTCCGCTGTGCGAGTTCGTCCAACAGCGCCCGGTTGTGCCGCCGTAACAGCGCCGCCTCGCAGCCCTGCGCGCACAGTGCGGCGAACTGCTGGCTGTTCCACGGCGCGGGCAAGAAACCATCGATCAGACCATTATTGACTGCATGCGCTGCCGCGGCCAGTTCGCTGCCCGTGGCAACCAAAGCGATGCGAAAACAATCGGCGTCGTGATCGCGCAGCTGCGTCAGCAGTGCGCGGCCAGCGTCATCGAGAACCGCCACCACCACGTCGGGATGCAGCGCCGAGCGTAGTCTTTCAAGATCCTCGAAGCGCGCCGCCAGATGCAGATGGAGGCTTGGCCCCAGGTCGTGCCCGCGCAGCGCCGCGCCGATCTGGCCCTGCGGGTCGAGCGCCAGAATGTGGCTCGACGTGGACATGGGCAGGGGCGGCGAGCGCGGTGGTTTAGCCGGACTTTTTGAGGCTGACTTCCAAGCAGAAGCGGCCGATGTCACAGGTAAAAGTCACCACCAGACATGGCACTGATTTGTTCTGCGCGGTGATGTAGTTGCGGCCGGTCACGATCCGGGGCAGGCCGATCTCGAATTTGTAGCCCTTTTGGATCAGGCGGTTTTTTGCGTCACCGGCGATGATGTTGGTCAGTTCACCAACACCGTCGACCACGCTGGAGGTTATGGTCGTAAATTCTTCGCCCACGAACTTGCCGACCACGCCGATGGCCAATGCCTCGGGCAGATTGAGCACGACCGCACCGGTAGCTTCACCGCCCAGACCGATGATGCCGCTGACGCCGTAGGTTTCTTCGCCATCACCTTTCAAGAACACCTTTTCGCGCACCGGGGTGAGCGAGCACATGGTCTGGAAGGTATTGACCGTCGCTTCGATGAACGGGTTGATGTAGTCGGCGTTTAGGGTCGGTTTGTTCATGCTGTGCCTTCGGCTTCGAGTCAGTTTGCAAGCCTACCCTACAGTATTTGCGTCGGCAAGACGACGGGTTGTCTGTTACCGGGCGTAAGCGAGCGTGCGGCCCATGACGTTGGTCCTGGGTATTGAGAGCAGCTGCGATGACGCCGCGGTGGCGGTGGTACGTGACGGCCGCACGGTGCTGGCCGAGGCCATCGCCAGCCAGGCCGACGACTTCGCGCACTGGGGTGGCGTGGTGCCTGAACTGGCCGCGCGCGGGCATGTGCTGGCGCTGCCGGAATTGATCGCGCGCGCGCTTGAAGCGGCGCAGATCGAGGCGGGCGCGCTTGATGCAGTGGCGGTGGCGGCGTGGCCGGGATTGGTTGGCAGCCTGCTGTGCGGTGTCACTGCGGCGAAGGTGCTGGCGGCACGGACCGGCGCGGCGCTCATCGCGGTCGATCACATTCAAGCGCACGTTGCGGCAGTGCACCTGGGCCGCGATGTGGTGCCCTATCCGTTGTTGGGCCTGGTGGCGTCCGGCGGACATAGTCATTTTCATCTTTGTTCCGGACCGGGGCGGCTGCAGTTAATTGGAGGCACTATTGACGACGCTGCCGGCGAGGCTTTTGACAAGGCCGCAGCGATGCTGGGCCTGGGCTATCCGGGCGGGCCGCTGATCGATCACGCGGCCGAACGCGGGGATCCGCGCGCCTTCACGCTACCGCGCAGTTTCTTGAACGATGACAGCCTGCGCTTGAGTTTCGCCGGGCTGAAAACCGCGTTGCTTTATCAGGTGCGCGGACCAATGGGGCGTGACGCGCTAACACTTTCTCCGCAGGGTATCGCCGATGCCTGCGCCAGTTTCCAGGCCGCGGTGGTCGACTGTTTGGTGGCCAAGCTGTTGCTGGCCGCGCGTCAGCAGCAGGTGCGCGCGGTAGCGGTAGGCGGCGGCGTGGCATGTAATCGGGCACTACGCACGCGGCTCATCGCTGCGAGCGCAGCCGCCGGACTGGAGCTGCTGCTGCCAGAACCGCGACACTGTGCCGACAATGGCGCGATGATCGCAGCCCTGGGCGCGCAGTTGTTCGATGCCGGTGAATGCACCGGATTAGGGCTGGCGCCGTTGCCGACTGGCCGCGCCGGGCCGCGCAAAAAACAACGCGGCGCGTCGGGTTGAAACCCTGACGCGCCGCGTGATGAAAAAGCGTGCCGCTACCTAAAAGGCGCGCTGCGTTGCGTCAGCCGATAATCAATGCTTCGGCGCGAAATTGGCCTGTACGAATCCGAGCAGCATGTCCTCGGTCATCGCCTGCAGCTGGTATTGCCGCGCGGCAGCGCGTTCGGTGTCCGAACGGTCGGTTGGCGTGCCCTGCACCACCAGGAAGTCGACGCCTGGCCCCAGCTTATCGCGCACGACGCCGCCGGTGGCGCGAATGAAACCTTCCAGATCGGGTTTAGTGAAACGGGCGAATTCGCCGGCCAAAACTAACACTTTCGGCGCGTCTTTATCCCACACTGGATTGCCAATGTAGTCGCCCTTGCCAATGGGATTGCGGCGCGGATCGGTCTGCTTCAGAATGCGCGCCACGGCCACGCGTTCTTCGACCTGAATGATTTCAATCGAGCCCTTGTCGACGTACACGCCGCGCTCGTAGTTGAAAACCGCGAACAACACGCCCGGCTTCAGATGCTCACGCGTGCCAAGATCGATGACCAGTTGGTTGCTCTTTCCTTCGGCTTCAAGCACGCTGCCATCGGGATCAATGTCAGTAACAAATTTGAGTTCTAGCTCCAAGAGTTGACGAATGCGCTCTTCCAACTGCAAAATATGGGTCGAGCGCTGGCCCTTGTCGGCACGACCCTGTTTTTCCAGTTTGGTCTGCTCGGCAGTGAGCGCTTCGAGCTGCGCCGACAGACGATCCTTATCGGCGCTGAACTGCGCTTCCTGTTCGGTGATGCGGCGCAGAACTGCTTGCAATTCGTCCTGACGCTTGCGGATCGCCCCGTCCAGCTCGGGGAAACTCTGGCGTTCTGGACCTTCGTATTCTGCCTTCAGCGCGTCCATGCGCTTAACCGAGTCTTGCAGCAGTTCGCTCGCCAGCTTCCACGCGCTCGATTTCAGTTTGCGGTTTTCGCCGCGGATCATTGCTTCTTGCTGATCCTGTGTGGCGACGCCGCCCAGCAGGTCGTTGCCGCTGTAAAATAGCCGGTATTTCGCGGCTTCCTGATCAGCGCGGTACAGCTCGCGCTGCTTCGCGGCGAGGTCGCTTTCGGCTTTCTTCACCTGGTTGGCGAGATCGCTGGCTTCTCGATTAAGTACTTCGATTGCTTTGAAGCGCTTGTCATCGGGGTCACCGGCGTGCCATTTAGTGATACTCGATTGTTTGACCAAGGTCAGGACGGTGAACGCGAGCGTGAGGATCACGCACACGAACAGCGCGGTCCAGACGAGCGGGCTGGTGCTGGTACGGGCCACGATGCGCTCCTACTTCTTCGTCTCTGGCTGAAGGTGGCTGAACTGGGTCTGGTCGACGACCACGATGTCGAGCTCACGCGCCTTGGCCATGTCGGCCTCGGCATGGTCACCGACGATCACCGCCTCGATCCCAGGTGCCAAGCTGCCTTGGATGGTGCCGCCGCGCTTGGTGATGTAGTCCTTGATAAGGCCTTCATTGGCCTTGGTGAAGGTGCCCTTAAACACGAACGACTTGTGCTGAGCCGCGGCGGCGTCGATGTACTCGAAACCGCGCACTGAAGCAAAGCGCGGTTTTGGACGCACGAATTCAACCAGCTGCTGTTCGCTCAGAATCACGACGCCAACCTTACCGGCCTGCTCAACCGCAGCACCGGCGCGGTCCCCGGCAACCAAATAGTCGGTGTTCACCGACAGATCGGCATCAACGCGCCCACCGCTTTCGACGATGAAGCGCTTGAGTTCAGCGGCGCTGAAATTGGCAAAATCGCCACGAACGGCAAAGCCGAGGACTTTTTCCGGATCGTAGACTGGATTGTGCAGATGATCGCCGGCGATCAGTGGATCGTTCAGATCCAGTTCATCGATCACGCGCGCAACCGACAGCGTATCCTCGACCCGAATCACTTGCAGATGGCCCTTCTCGATGATCTTGCCACCGCGCTGGTTATAGACGGTGAACTTCGTGTATTTGCGCAGATTGTGCTTTAGGCCGCGGTCTAAGACCACAAAACCATCGCGCGCTTGGCTGGCAACAATTTGACCGTCGCTTTTGAATCCGAGTGCGTTCAGGTCGTATTGATTGGTGAGTTGCCGGACGCGACTTTCCAGTTCGACGACGCGATTGTCGAGTCCTACGTTCTCGCCGCGACCCTTCTTCTTTAGCTGTTCGATCGCTTGGCTGAGCTTTTCAACATCATCGCGCGCCTGGCGACGGCGCTCATCAGCGTCGCGTTCGCTGGCGAAGGCGCGCTCTTCCTCTTTGCCGAGTTCCTTCCGCCGCTCGGGCGCTTCCCGCATTAGCGTCGTGAACGTTTCAAGCTCTTTCGCCTGCGCTTCGGCGTTGGTTTTCACAGTCGCCTGATTGCGCGTGACCAGATTGTCGACGTCGGCGGCGCTGGTCTTGTCGTTTTCAACCAAGGCCGCGACCCGTTCGCGACGCTGCGCGATCTGTTGATCAACCACCGGCAGCTGCTGAGTCAGGCCAGCCAGACGTGGACGCAGCTCTTCAGCCTCGCCACGCAGGCGCAGGGCCTGTTCCTCGAGCGCGGACAATTCCGCATGGTTAGCGATGAACAGCCCGAAAGTGGCGGCTGCGGCCACTGCAAAAACCACCAGCATGCCGATCAGCCAGGTGGGCGTGCCGCGATACGTTGAGTCCATGAAAGCCCCTTCGACAGGCGCGAGAGCCGCAGACCCTAGAAAGCACAGACCACAGCCACAATTCGACGCGGCGTCTGTGAGGCCCCCGTGTGTGAAGCGCGGTACGCCAAAATACGCACCCTCACTGTGCTTGCGCCGGCGCTCAAGCGTCGGCACGAACCGCCGCCGCTCGCCTTCACGACGTCAGTCAAAATATTCCAAGCGTACCAGCGCATGGTTGCTCTAATATGCAAGCGAGACGAGTTATTGCTCCGTTGCTTATTTTTTGATCGGAACCATGCCGCCCTGCTGCTTTGTAATGCACATATGAAGTGCCAACGAATTCCGGGCTAACAAGCAGTGAAATCACCATTTAGACCGCAATGCCGCCGCCTACGGTGGTGCGGGCGCGATTCTTGCCATGTCTGCAAAGTGCGGCGCGCGATTCACCTCCGCCCTTAAGAAGGAAACGATGTCCATGTCCCGACTCCTCCTCCCTGCCATTGCAGCACTTTTGCTGTCGGTCTCGGCCATGTGGGCTGAAGATACTCCGGCCACCACGACGCCCCCAGCACCCGGTGCGACCGAAGTCGCGCTGGCCCCTGGCGCCTCCAAAGAATCGGTGGTCGTTGGCGCCGTTACGAACGCCGCCGCGGCTGAGCCGGCCAAACCCGCTCCAACTATCGAAGAGCGTCTGACTGCGGTCGAGAGTCTGGCAAAGACCGCCTCGGACTCGGTTGGACAGGCAACCTTCAACACCGGCGACAACGCCTGGTTGCTGATCTCCAGCGTCCTTGTGCTCATGATGACCATTCCTGGCTTGGCGCTGTTCTACGGCGGCCTGGTTCGTCAGAAAAACGTACTCGGCACCATGATGCAGAGCTTTTTCCACTGCGGCATGGTGACCGTGGTGTGGGTGATCCTCGGCTTTGCCATCGCCTTTGGCGACGCCGGTCCGTTCTGGGGTGGCCTTGGGCACTACATCCTGCTCGACGGGGTAGTTTGGGATTCGGCCAAGAACATCATTCCCGTCCCCAACACCGATTACGCACCGAGCATCTCGTTCGCGACCTTCTGCTTCTTTCAGTTAACCTTTGCCATCATCACTCCGGCCCTGATTTGCGGCGCCTATGCCGAGCGCATGAAGTTCAGCGCCATGGCGCTGTTCAGCACGCTGTGGCTGATCTTCGCTTACCTGCCGATCGCGCACATGGTCTGGGGCAAGAACGGCTACTTCAACTGGGGCTTCAATAATAATATGAATGGTGCCTTCGACTTTGCTGGCGGCACCGTGGTGCATATCTCCTCAGGCATCGCGGCGTTGATCGTCGCGCTGTTCCTGGGCAAGCGTAAAGGCTATCCGCAGACGCCGATGATGCCGCACAACCTTACCTACAGCTTTATCGGCGCGGCCTTGCTGTGGGTCGGCTGGTTCGGCTTCAACGGTGGCTCGGCATTGTCGGCTGGTCCGTTGGCCGCGCTGGCGTCGTGCAACACCATGTTCGCCACCGCGGCGGCGTCCCTGACCTGGCCGTTGGCGGAATGGATTCTGCGCGGCAAGCCAACGGTGCTCGGTGCGATTTCCGGCGCGGTTGCCGGTCTAGTTGCGATCACTCCGGCCTGTGGTTTCGTGACGCCGGGCTCGGCCCTGATTATCGGCGCGGTCTCTGGCGTGCTGTGCCTGTTCACCGCCAGTCATATGAAGCGCGCGCTGGGTTATGACGATGCGCTGGACGCTTTCGGCGTGCATGCCATCGGCGGTATCTGGGGCGCACTGGCCACCGGCTTGTTCTTTAACGTCGACGTCAACGGCGGTGTAAAGGCGCTCAATCCCGTTTTGTATAATGCGATCGTGGACGGCAGTCACCACGTCATGCCGAATCAGATCAAAGCCGTGTTGGTGACCATCGCGATCTCGGCGATCGTGACGACGATCATCTGCCTGATCGTGAAACTGACCATTGGCCTGCGCGTCAGTGAGGAAGACGAAGAGACCGGCCTCGACCTCAGCCAGCATGACGAAGAAGGCTATCACGGCCTCGCGTCATAAGCGTCCGCGATGCTCGGGTGGGGCTGGCCTCCACCCGAGCGTTCCTAGTCTGCGAATTAACCCACCAACACCCAGAATCACTAAGGAATCCCACTCATGAAGATGATCGAGGCCATCATTCAGCCGTCGAAGCTGGAGGCTGTCAAAGAAGCGCTGAACGAAGTCGAAGTCGTGCGTCTAACCATCAGCGACGTGCAGGGTTTCGGCCGTCAAAAAGGCCACACCGAAATCTATCGTGGCCACGAATACACCGTCAACCTGCTGCGCAAAGTGAAGCTGCAGATCGCGGTGAATGACGAGTTCGTCGAGCCTACCGTGCAGGCCATCATCAAGGCCGGTCGCACCGGCGAAGAAGGCAAGGTCGGCGACGGTAAGATTTTCATTTTGCCGCTGGAAGACTGCATTCGCATCCGCACCGGCGAACGCGGTTCGGAAGCAATCTAAATTGCTTTTTTCCACCTGCTGCGACTGCCGCGTGTGGCGGTGGTCGCAGCCGCCGCGACAAATCCGCTGCTGAGTTTCAGTACCGTTGCCCGGACCTTGGTGCCACCTAGCGTCCGGGCTCTTTCGTAACCACCGTCTTCCACCCTCACCATCACGGCCCGGCACAACCGCCCGGAGCCGTTCCCCAGGAGTAGCAATGAGCGTTGATAAAGCCCTACAGCTCGCCAAGGACCATGGCGCCAAGTACGTCGACATCGTCTTCGGCGACATGTTCGGCACCTTGCAGCATTTCACGATCACCGCGCGCCGGCTTGAGGCGAGCTTGTTCGTTGACGGTCTGCCATTCGATGGCTCATCGATCCGCGGCTGGCAGGGCATCGAAAAGTCCGACATGTTGATTAAGCCGGACCCGGCCACGGCCTTCGTCGACCCATTCCGTGAGCAGCCGACCATCAGCTTCTTCGGCGATGTTTACGACCCGCGCACCGGCCAACGCTATTCTCGAGATCCGCGCTCGATCGCGAACAAGGCCCTGGCCTATCTGAAGAGCACCGGCATTGGCGACATGGCGTTTTTCGGACCTGAACCCGAATTCTTCATCTTTGATTCAGTGCGCTATTCCAGCACCCCGCAGGAAGCGTTCTATTACCTCGACTCGAATGAAGCGCCGTGGGCGATGGGCCGCGACGACGGCATGAACCTGGGCCACAAGATCCGCCAAAAACAGGGCTATTTCCCCGCTTCGCCGGCCGACACCCTGTTCGACCTCCGCTCGGAAATCACCACCAACATGCAGACCATGGGCATGGAAGTGGACCTGCATCACCACGAAGTCGCCAGCCCCGGCCAGTGCGAAATCGGCATCAAGTACGGCACCGCGGTCACCGCCGGCGACTTGGTTCACCAATACAAATACGCCTGCAAAAATACTGCCTTCCAACACGGCAAAACGGCGACGTTCATGCCGAAGCCGATGTTCTTCGACAACGGCAGCGGTATGCACAACCACATGTCGATCTGGAAAGACGGCAAGAACACCTTCGCCGGCAATGTGTATTCGAAGCTGTCGCAAAACGCCCTGTGGGCGATCGGCGGCATTCTTAAGCACGGCAAATCGATCCAGGCCTTCACCAACCCCAGCATCAACAGCTACCGCCGCTTGGTGCCCGGTTACGAAGCCCCGGTGAATCTGGCCTATTCGGCCAACAACCGCTCGGCCTCGATCCGCATTCCGCACGTTCAGGGCGACAACGCCCGCCGCTTTGAATTCCGCTGCCCCGACGCCTCGGGTAGTCCGTACTTGGTCACCGCCGCGATCCTGATGGCCGCCATCGATGGCATCAAAAACCAGATCGATCCGGGCAAACCGATGGACAAGAATATCTATGACCTGCCGCCCGAAGAACTGGCGCAGATCCCCGGCACCTGCAAAAGCCTGGAAGAAGCGCTCGAAACCATGATGGCCGACAAAGCCTGGCTGACCGCAGGCGACGTGTTCACCGACGACATGATCGACGCCTACGTCGCCTATAAGTTCGAAGCCGAAGTCGAACCGATGAAACTGCGTCCGAATCCCTACGAGTTCTATCTCTACTACGACGCCTAAGCCGCGCGTACGGCGAAAGCGCCACGAAACCCCGGAGAAATCCGGGGTTTCTCGTTTTTATGGCTCGGCCGAAACGAATGTCACTACAACATCCTGGCAAATAAGCACCTTTCACCCACTTATTTTCGTATCACTTTTTTGGTACAACACGCGCAGAATGCGAAGCGGGCCATCATGACGGCGCGGGTGCGACTGGGCGGTCCGGTGGCGGAATTGAAGCGGGGCAAAACCAATTCGCGAGGCATTGTAATTTGCGGTCGCCGTAGATTTCCCGTATTTCACCGCATTTTCGTGCGTTTTGATGCGGGATACCCGGCACAGATCCGTACGGGCGGAATTACCGCATACGGCTCTTCCATCAGGTGGTGACGTTCAGGCGTTGGTTGGGGTAGGGATGGAGGATTTTGGCTGGTGGTAGAAATTCATGCGCGAGTTTGTGCATGATGTTCCAGGTGGTTCCGGTTCGTGCGGTTTGGCTGCGCCGACTGAGCGCGCGTCGCCAGGCGTCTACGATTCGGTCTCGGAAACTGTGGACGGCTAGGCTGTTTCCGGGGACAGCGTGATAGTTCATCCACCCTCGAACTATCGTTCCCAGCCATTTGCCTTGTTCGGCTATGGGTTGGGCGCGATTGGCTTTGAGTGTTTGTCCTATGCGCTGCACCGTTGCTCCAAGCCGTTTGGTCATGGTGGTTCGGATTACCGTGAAACTTCCGTCTGACCGTCGCTGCGCACAGCGATGGGTGAAGCCGAGAAAGTCGAAGGTTTCTGGTTTGCCCGCTTTTCGTTGGTGACGATTCGTTATGGCGAATCGT
>JBBROQ010000094.1:0-11627 GCA_038229115.1 Planctomycetota bacterium
CCTTCGAGCGAAAAGCGCTTTTGCCCGAGGAATTTCGTGTGGATGAAGTTTTCGAGCATTTCTGCCTGATTGAGTTTCATCAGGATTCGGCGTTTTTCGTCGTGGCCGAGTTTGGGATGATTACCGATCGGTTCGATCTGATCGCGAATCCATTTCCGTACCGCGCGATCCTGAATGTGCTGATATTCAACGCCGATGGTGCCGCAGTAGGTAAGCTGCAGGTGCGCGATGATGTCGCGCAGGCGCGCGCGCGCGGGCATGCCGCCGATCGAGTCGCTGGCGAATTCGCGGTCGAGATCATCGTCTGTGAGTTCGAACGCGGATAATTCTAAGCCGATATTGCGTTCAAGATTGTTCACGCCCAGCGGATCGAGTTTGCACACCGTATGACCGATGTCGCGATAGGCGTGAATCAACGCGTCGACGCGCTGCTGTTCGATGCGGCCGGGCGGACGCGCGGCCGTGGACGCCGCTGGAGCACTTCCTGCGGCGTCCGGAACTGGGCGGGCGAAACCAAGATCAAATCCGGCAAAGAACACCTGCCAATCACGTTCGACGCTGGCGGGATCTGCCTGCCACTGTGCGTACAGCGCATCGATTTGCTCGGCATTGTGCACGAAACCGACGGCGGTGATGGAAGTGGCTGAGCTTGATGGGCTGTTCATGTGCAGGTGTTGGGCCTTGTGCTGATGATTGTGCGGCATGCGCGCGGTGCGGATCCGAAAGCGGGCGATGCGCTGCGGATTTACGATTGAGCCGCAGAATATGCCTTCATCTGAGTCCATTCGCAAGCCTCGCGCACCCGGTTGCAGGCGCAGGCGCACAATCTATTGTGCGACCATGGCCACCAATCTGGACGTGGATATCAGTGCTTTGGAAGAATTGATGAAGCTCGGATCGTTCCGTAGCAAACGCGAAGCGGTCCACGCCGCGGTGCAGGAAGCGCTGGCCTATCGCCGGCAACTGCGCGCGATTGGATTTTTGGGCACCATCGATTTCGCGCCGATGCCAGCGGTGACTGCCATGACTGAACCATGACGCCGTTGCTGCCGGAAACCGATATCTGGCACAAGGCTTTTAGTCGCCAAGTGCCCGAGCCCCTCGTCGTCCACGCGTTCACCAACGAGGTGCGGCAGCGGCGCGTGTATTTATTGGGCGTGGTGCGGCAGACGCTGTTGGCGTTGGTACGCGACGAGCGCCAGTTCGCGCGCTTGTCGTCGGTACTGGCGTCGTTCCCGCATTTATCGGTGTTGGCCAGCGACCATGTCGAGGCGGCGGCGGTCCAACATCGCCTGCGTCGGCGCGAAGTTCCGATCACCGCGCGGCAGGCGTTGTTGTGGGCGGTGGCGCGCCGAGCCAGCGCGCAGATCTGGAGCCACGACCGCGCTTGGCTGGCGTTGGCGCCGCACGACTGTCCGCTGCGCGTAGCTTCGGCGAACGGCTGAAACTCTTGTATCGCTGGCGGCGGCTCTCTGCTGCGCCGCTCACGTTCACTGCTTCGGAAGGCACGGACATGTTCAAGTATTTGATGATCGCAGTCAGCCTCACCGGGGCGGCCACGTTCGCCGCCAATCTTGCAGCCGAGGACGGCATCGCGGTGTCGCTGACCTGCGTCGAGCTCAGCCCGCAGGCGTTGGAGCGATTGGGCCTGGATAGCGGTCGGCAGTTGCCGCCGATCCTGTCGATGGCCGATGCGCTGTCGCTGTTGGATCCGGAACAGGCGCGTGTGCTCAGCGCCGCGACCGTAGTGGTGCAGCCAGGTTTCGAGGGCGAAGTGCGGCATGGCGGAGCGCAGGTTGGCGCAGCGCCCAAGGACGGTGGCCTGGTGAAAACCGAAGACGTCCCCGGTCGCAGCGTCTATCTGAAAGTGCGCGCCGCACCGGTGGCCGGCGGCGTGATCGATCTCGATGGCGAATATAGCTTCACCACCATCAGCGCGCCTGAGGCGCCGGGCCGCAAGCCGACCGTCACCACCGTCAGCGGCCGGCCACGCGCGGTGCTGCGGTCGGGCGAAGCGCGGGTGATCGCCACCGGCACGCCGGGCGTCGGCGGGTTTGTTCGCGTCGTGTTGTTGTCAGCATCTAGTCGCTGACGCGGGCATCCGAAAACGACCACGCCCGGGCCGCCATGATGATAGGCCCGGGCGTGGTCAGCGCTCAATCAGCGATGAAATCGACGGTTATTTCAGCAGTTCGCGCACGATCTCGCGTTCGCCAACCAACTCATCGTTGGTCGCTTTGATCTTGGCCTTCGCAAAATCGTCGTGCGTGAACGAGCGATCGACGGCGTAGGTTCCCGGCGCGGTGGTGCGCACCGGTACGCTGGCCCAAATGCCCTCAGCGAAACCATAGCTGCCGTCGCTGTGCACCGCGATCGAGTGCAGGGCGGTGCTGACGGCCGACAGCGCTTTGACGTGATCGATCAAGGCGTTGGCGGCAGAGGCGGCGCTGGACACGCCGCGCGCTTCGATGATCGCCGCGCCGCGTTTGCCGACCGTGGGAATGAAGGTTTCCTTCAACCACGCCGCGTCGGTGATCACGTCGGTGACCTTCGCGCCATTGATGCGCGCGTTGGCGAAGTCGGGAAACATGGTCGGGCTGTGGTTGCCGTAGATCACCAGATCATGGATCGCGGTGACCGGCACGCCGGCCTTGCGCGCGATCTGCGTATAGGCGCGATTCTGATCCAGGCGCGTCATCGCGGTGAAGCGTTCTTTGCCCAGGCGCTTCGCCTGATTAGCCGCGATCATGCAGTTGGTGTTGCACGGATTGCCGACCACCGCGACGCGACAATCATCGGCCGCGACCGCGTCGATCGCTTGGCCCTGACCGATGAAAATGCGGCCGTTGTCCTTCAACAGATCGGCGCGTTCCATGCCCGGACCGCGCGGCTTTGAGCCGACCAACAGGCACCAGTTCGCATCCTTAAACGCGACCTCGGCCTTGTCGGTCAAAACCAAATCGTGCAGCAGGGGGAATGCGCAGTCGTCGAGCTCCATCGCCACGCCCTTCAACGCGGCCTGTGCTTTTTCCATCGGCACTTCCAACAGCTGCAAAATCACCGGCTGATCTTTGCCGAACAGGTCGCCGTTGGCGATGCGGGGCAGCAGGCTGTAGCAAATCTGGCCGGCGGCGCCGGTGACAGCGACGCGGATGGGCTTGGGCATGGTCGGGGTCCGTGAGGGCTAAAGGGTTTGCAGAATGAGAGTGTGAAAGGCGGGCGCACGATGCGCGGCCGACGCGCGAAGGGAAGCCGGTGCCGACGCCGCGCGCGCGGCGCATGCACACGCCGGCGCTGCTTGTCCGCGAATCGCTCGATCTATACCTGCGTCCATGCCGGTTGCCGACGACATCTTGGAGAAAGTCCGCACCGAAGCCCGTCGCCGTGGCGTGCGCTGGACCACGCAGCGCACCGCGATCGTCGAGACGCTGATGCGCTCGGGCGAACACATCACTGTCGATGAACTGCACCGCCGCGTGCGCGCTTTGGACGCCACCGTCAGTCCGGCCACGGTCTATCGCACGGTCAATATGCTGGTCGAAATCGGCATGGTGCAGAAACGCCATTTCGCCGCCGGCTCGGCCTCGTTCGAATGGTCGCTCAATAAAGACCACCACGACCACCTGGTCTGTGTCCACTGCGGCGCGATTGAAGAGTTCCAACATGACCTTATCGAATCGCTGCAAGAGCAGGTCGCGACTGAATACGGTTTCCTGCTGACCACGCACCGCATGGAACTCTACGGGATTTGCAAAGCGTGTCGCGCCAACGGCGTCACCGCCCAGCCCGGCAACCACGCGGCTGCGCACTAAGCGCTCTAGCCCGCGCTCACCGCGCGTTGGCGAATGAAACGAAAAAACCGCAGGTTTTCCTGCGGTTTATCTTGAAAAAACTGGTGGCCTCGACCGGAATCGAACCAGTGACACGCGGATTTTCAATCCGCTGCTCTACCAACTGAGCTACGAGGCCGTCAGCGTTGGCGGCGGAAACCGGGGGTTCCCGCGCGCTTGGAGGGCGGGAGCCTATTACCCACGATGATGACCGCAAGCCGGTCGGCGTCAGGCGAAGAAAGCGTGGCAGGCATGAACCTCGACGAGCCGTTGACGATCCGCGGCCGCGATGGCGCGTGCACGGTGACGTTTGTGCGCCGGCTGTTTTTGGCCCCGATGGAAGGCGTGACCGATGCGGTATTCCGCGATCTGGTAATCGATCTGGGCGGCGTCGGCGGGGCGTGTACCGAATTCGTGCGCGTGTCGTCTTCGGCGATTCCGGCGCGGGTGATTCGGAAATATCTGGGGGCAGTGCGACTCGACGTGCCGGTCGCGGTGCAGGTGATGGCGGCAGACGCGGACTTCCTGAGCGCGACCATCGTCAACGCCGAGGCGGCCGGCGCGGCCTGGATCGATCTGAATTTCGGCTGTCCCGCGCCGGTGGTGTTCAACAAATGCGCCGGCTCGGCGATGCTGGCGAAACCCGAAGCACTGGCCGCGATCGTGCGCACCGCGGTGGCCGCGACCACTTTGCCGGTCTCGGTGAAAATGCGCGCCGGCATCGACAGCGCACAGCGCATGAATGAGGTTCTGCACGCGGCCGCTGAAGCCGGCGCAGCGATGCTGACCCTGCACGCGCGACTGCGTTGTCAGGGCTATCATCAGCCCGCGACCTGGAGCTGGATCGCCGACGCGATGAGCTTTCTGCGTGCACGCGGTCTGCATCTGCCGCTGGTCGGCAACGGCAGCGTCGAGCGTCCGGAACACGCGACCGAACTACGCCAAGCCACCGGCTGCGACGCGGTGATGATCGGCCGCGGTGCGTTGGCGAATCCGTGGATCTTCCGGCAAATCGCCGGCAGCAATGCGCCAACCATAGCCGAGGCCGCGGACTTCCCGCAACGCTACGCCGCCACGGTGCTCGCCGCGCGCGGGCCAGCCGTCGCCATCGCCAAACTTAAACAGCTGGTGCGCTGGTATCAGGCCGCGGGGATTTTTTCTGAGCGCGAAGAGGAGCGCCGACGGTTACTGCGCTGCGCGAAGCTTGAGGAAATACTGGGTTTTTTCCGCGACTTAAGCGCGGTCGACGGCAACCGCGTTCACAGCGCGTGCAGCGCTCCGCCGCGCAGTTCATAGCGCCGATCCGCGCGCGCCGCGACGTCGGCATCATGCGTAACCAGGACCACCGCAGCGCCATCGCGACGCGCGAGCGATAGCATCTGATCAAGCATGATCGTCGCGGTGGCCGGATCCAGATTGCCGGTCGGTTCATCAGCCAGCAGCAGTTTGGGCGTCGTGAGCAATGCGCGGCAGACCGCGACGCGTTGCCGTTCGCCGCCGGACAGTTGCTGCACCGGGCTGTGACCGCGACCGGCGAGGCCGACCGTGGTCAATAGCGCATCGGCCCGAACGCCGGCGGCTATTAACGGCAATCCGGCGGTACGCGCGCTCATCAGAATGTTTTCGCGCACGCTGAATTCGGGCAGTAAATGAAAGGCCTGGAACACGAAGCCAATCGCGCGCGCGCGCTGACGAGCGGCTTTAGAGCGTGAGAGCCCAGCCAGTTCTTCGCCGTCCAAACGAATGCTGCCGGCGTCAGGCCGATCCAACAGGCCAAGGCAATGCAGCAGCGTGCTTTTGCCGGTACCGGAAGCCCCGCGGATTGCGACCACTTCGCCAGCATCGACGGCCAACGCCAAGCCGCTGAGCACCGGCAGACCGGGATAGCTTTTGCCTAAGCCTTCGACCGCCAGGCGCGTCACGCGTCCACCATAAAAAAGCGCATCAGCCGCCCTCGCGCAGAATGTCGATCGGTTGAATGCGCGACGCGCGCCACGCGGGCAGCGCCACCGCAATCACGCCCACCAAGGTCATCACGCCCATGAAGAAAAGCGGGATGGTCGGATCGAAACTGGTCGGCGCTTCCGGCGTGTAGATCACGTCCTGCGGAAACAGCGGCACGCCCAACCATTTGCCGACCGGGTTCAGCGCCGCCAACGCGCTCCAGCCCAATCCCCAACCCAACACGCCGCCGCCGATGCACGCCGCGAACCCGGCCAACAGGAACGCGCCGGCAATCTGCGTGCGCCGTGCGCCCAGGCCCAACAGCACGCCGATGTCGTGCCGCTTTTCCACCACCAGCGTGGAAAACACCGCGTAAACGATGAACACGGTGATGGTCTGGATAGCGATCATCACGATCGCCATGATGTTGCGTTGCAGCTCTAAACTCTTCACCAAGTTGCCGCGCCGCATCAGCCAGGTTTCGGTGCGCAGGCCGATCGCTTCGCTCAGCGACGCCGCGGTCGCGTTCAAATCGCGACCGGAGGTCGTGCGCACGCGATAGCCGCCAACCTGCGCGGTCTCATTCGCGCTGGCGCGAAAATCAGCCAGCTGCTGCGCCAACGGCAGCGGCGCCATCGCGGCAAAACGATCGACTTCCAAAATGCCGGTGCCCAGCGTGTCGCTGATTTCCGCGGTCGCCTTCATGCCAACTGAGGACGCGAGCTCGACCACGTCGCCGACGTTCAGGCCGTTGCCGTACAACAGTTCGCGGCCGGTGACGATGCCCGGTCGCGGCTTCAGGCGCGGCGGCGGCGGCAGCGCCCCGGCGACGCCCAGGCCCGACATCATTTCCATGCCGGCGAAGGCCAAATGCGCGCGCCATGCCGGGGTCAGAAATCCGGTGCCGCGATGTTCGGGCACGATCGGCGGCGTACTCAGATCCTCGACCGGCGGCGGATGCAACAGCCCCGGAGAAATCCGGCCCAAACGCTCATCAAGCGCCCAATCGACACCGTCGACCAACACCGGCAAGCCGGCCGCACGTTCGCCCCGGCGTGGCGTCAGCAGCGCATAGAAGGACACGAACGGCGCGACCGCGGCGACATTCGTGTGGCTGCTGATTGCGCTGCGCAAAGCCGGCGAATCCGGCACGCCCGCGCCGTACCAACCGGCGCTGACCGTCAGGTCGCTTTCATTGGCCCGCGCCTGCCGCCGCGTGACGTCCAAAAATCCCTGCGTGACGCCCAACACCAACACCGGCACTGCCACCGTCAGCGTGATCGCTGCCAGTGCCAACCAGGCGGTGCGCCGTCGTTGCAGATACCGCACACCAAGGTGCCAAGCGAGCATCGCGGGAGTGTCCTATTTGTAAGTTGGGGGGCAACCGCCCCCCAACAACGCGCCTCCGGCGCTGCCCCCCACGCGATGGGGAAAAATCTGGAAGACGTTCGGCGCGGCGCGCGCCCACTTGGGGCGGCGGGCGGCGTTGGTACGGTGCGCGCCCATGGCCAACGCGCGCTCCATCGACGGCAAAGCAGTTTCTGAGCGGCGGCGTGCAGCGCTGAAAGATGTGGTCGATGGGTTGTCGGCGAAAGGCGTGCAGCCGCTGTTGGCGGCGGTGACGGTGCAGCCCGATCAGGCGTGGGCGATGTATCAGCGCAATCAGGCCACCGCCTGCGCCGCGGTCGGGATCGCGTATCGGGCGGTGACGCTGCCGGACGGCGGCGATGACGAAGATCTGGCCGAGCTGATCGAGACGCTGAACGTCGATCCGTCGGTGCACGGGATCATTTTACAGAATCCGTTTCCAGCGCAGTTGACGCTGTTGCGCGCGCAGGCGCAGTTGAGTCCGGACAAGGATGTCGAGGGCGTCAGCCCGGCGAATCTCGGGTTGCTGTTGGCCGGGCGGCAGGCGTTGGCGCCGTGCACCGCGCTGTCGGCGGTAGCGCTCGCGAACGAAGTCCTGCCGGATCTCACCGGCGTTGAAGCGGTAGTCGTCGGCGCGTCGGTGATCGTCGGCAAACCGATCGCGCAGTTGCTGACCGCGGCCGGCGCGACGGTGACGTTGTGCCATGTGCACACGCGCGACTTGGCAGCGCACACGCGTCGAGCGGAACTGCTCATCGTCGCGGTCGGCAAACCCGGACTGATCACCGCCGCGCATGTTCGCGCGGGCGCGGTCGTGATTGACGTCGGCATCAACCGCGTCAGCGCAAACGACGGTAAAACCAGCATCGTTGGCGATGTTGCGGCGGAAGTCGCCACCGTCGCTGGCGCCTTGTCGCCGGTGCCGGGCGGCGTCGGTTCTTTGACCACCACCATCCTGTTGGAATCGACGGTGGCCGCGGCCGAGCGCTTGGCCCAGGCGCGCCCGGCGTTGGACGCGCAGGCGCTTGGCCGGTTGCTGGGCGACACCGGACTGAACCTGGGCGGCGCCGCGGTCGAGCGCATTGCGACGTTGCTTGCCCGGCATTTGGTGAACGTGCCAACCGCCGGCGTCAGACGTTCGGCGCTCGAGCGTCGGTTGGCCGACGGGCCGTTCGTTTTGGACGGTGCGATGGGCACCGAACTGATCGCGCGCGGCGTCGCGGCGGCCGCGGTCACGCAGGCGAATCTGGATCATCCGGATTTGGTGTCAGCAGTGCATCGCGCGTATGTGGACGCCGGCGCGCAGGCGCTTACCGCGAATACGTTCGGCGCGAATCGACTGCGCGCGGGCAGCCGCGATGCCGCCGTGCGCTTGGCCACTGCCGGCGTGCAATTGGCGCGCCAAGCCGCCGCGGGGCGCGTGCCGGTGCTGGGCTCCATCGGCCCGTTGGGGCCGATGGTCGGCGCGGAACTGAGCGTCAGCGCGGCCGAAGACGCCTTCGCCGAAATCGCTTTGGTCATGGCCGACGCACATGTCGACGGCTTCATCGTCGAGACCATGAGTGCGACGGTAGAAGCCGCCGCCGCGCTTGCCGGCATCAAGCGTGTGTCGCGGCTGCCGGTGTTGGTCTGCCGCACGAGTGAACGTCCGGAACCCGCAGATCTGGCCGAATTCGCACGCGCGATGGAACAGGGGGGCGCCGCGGCGCTGGGCATCAACTGCGCTGCCGGCCCGCGCGCGTTGGCGCCGGTGGTGGGCCTGCTGGCGAGCCTGACCACGCTGCCGGTGATCGCGCGGCCGAACGCCGGCTTCCCGACCATGGCCGATGGGCGCGCGCACTATCACCTACGCCCGACATATTTGCTCGACCAAGCGCGCGACTATTTAGCGCGCGGGGTCAGTGTGATCGGCGGCTGCTGCGGCGTGGGGCCGGACCACATCCGCGCATTAGCCGACGGCCTACGCGGCGCGACGGTGGGCGCGCGTGCTTCGGGGCCATTGGTGCTGCCGACGGCGGTCGCATCTGTCACACCGCATCCGCTGCTGGCCGCCGCGGCGGCCGGACATTTTCCGGTGCTGGCCTTGGTGCCGGGCCGGCTGAGCGCGCCCGCTGCGGACGCTGCGCTCACGCGTCTGGCCGCGGCCGGCGCGGATGCGGTTGGGTTGCTGACCGGCTGGCCCGGCGCGAACCGCGGGCCTAGACTCGTCGCGCAGATCCGTCATGTGCAGGATGTCACTGGAAAAGCAGGCGTTTTAGAGCTGCTGACCAGCGACACCACGCTCGCGCGGATTCAGGACAAACTGCTGACCGCGCATTTGCTTGGCCTACGTTTGGTGCTGATCGATGCCGGTGTGTTCAGCGGCGCGACGCGAGCGGATGCGCTGAGTGTCGACGTCGATCCGGTGCAGGTGGTAACCACGATCGCGCGCCTGAATGCTGGCCGCGATCTGGCCGGAAGTCATCTGCAGGAAGCGACCGGCTTCGCCATCGGCGTGCGTCTACGCGCCGATGATTTGTCGCGCGTACCGGCGTTGATAGCGGCCGGCGCGCAGTTCCTAACCGTGCAGCCGGTGTACGCCCCGGCGCAGTTCCGCGCGGTGATGAGCGAACTCGCCAACGTCGGCGTGCCGCTGTTCGCCGAAGTGATGCCGCTGCCCGACGCCGCCACCGCGGACGAGCTCGACAACGAACTGCCGGCGCTGTCGGTGCCCGAACGTCTGAAGCAGCGGCTGCGCGAGAATCCCAACGAAGACGTCGCCGGCGTGGTGCGCTTCCTGGGCCACTGGCGAACGCGTTTGGCCGGCGTGTGCGTGCTCGCCACCGACGAGCGCACCGGCCCAGCGGAAACCGTTATTCGCGCGTTGGTTCGCTAAGCGCGCAATCGCCGCGCGTTAGCGTTTTGACTTCGTTTCGACGGTTTTTACCGCATGTTGGTGCGCGCCTAAAATGCGCAGCGCGCTGACCGTTACCGCATCGGCGTACAACGACAGGGGGCCGGGAAGACGGCCGTACAGCACGAAAGTCGCGGTTTCCAGGAACACGCCGATCAGCGCCGCGGCCAGCACCACCGGCTCGCCGCCGTCCGCTACATCCTGCGCAATCGCCCAGCGCACTAGCTCGGTGACGATGTCATTCGGCATGCGCTGATCGTCGGGCAGATGCCGCGCCAGATCGTGCTGCACCAGCAATACAAAACGGAACACCAACGGTTGATCATCGTACAGCGCGAAGCATGCGCGGATCGCGGCATGCAGCTTCGCTTCCAGCGTGTCGGCGCTGGCGATGGCCGCGTCCAACAGCGTTGTCACTTCGCTCAGATGCTCGCGGAACAAGCTCGCGACCAAGTCGTCTTTGTTAGCCCAGTGCCGATACAGCGCGGCTTCTGAGCAGCCGGCGTGTTTCGCGATGTCGCGGATGCCCGCGCCGTGAATGCCCTGTTCGACGAACAATTCCAGCGCAGCCAGTTTCAACGGTGCGCGAGCTTTCGGCGGACGAGACATGAGAGCGAGCATTGGCGCGGCTGCGTGCACACAAGCTGGCCCAAACAAAAATTCGCGGCTTCACCGTGCTTTCAGGTGCACGGCCCGGACGCCTGCGCTTGCGGCCCATCGCGTCGCGCGTCAGAGTCCAATCATGATCAACGCCTGGGTCATTGCCGAAAAGGGTCTCGCCAAATTTGATGGCCCGATCGACAAATGTATGCCGGACGCGGTGGTGTGGTTGGATCTGATCGACATCAGCAAAGAAGAAGAACTGACGCTGGAGCAGTGCCTCGGGATCGACATTCCGACGCGTGCGGAAATGCAGGAATTGGAAGTTTCCAGCCGCCTGTACCGCGAAGGTGCGACGGTTTACATGACCTCAAACCACCTGATCAAAACCGAGACTGAAAATCCTGAAATATCGGCGGTCACGTTCGTGTTGTCGAAACAGCGCCTGATCACCATCCGTTACGCCGAGCCGTGGTCGTTCCGCGCGTTCGCTCAGCGCGCGCCGAAGTCCGGCGCCAACACCGCCGAACTCGCCTTTGTTGGTCTGATGGAAACCACGGTCGAGCGCCTAGCCGACATGCTGGAGATCGTCTCGGTCGAGCTTGAACACGTTTCGCAGCGGGTGTTTTCGCGCAGCAAAAACGTCGAACTCGATCTGCAACGCGTGATTCAAAAGATTGGCGTATGCGGTAATATTTCCGGTAAAGCCCGGGAAAGTCTGCTCGACAAGAATCGCGTCATCACCTTCGCTGAACAGGCCACGCACGAATGGTTGGACATCGAAAGCATGTCGCGACTAAAAGCTGCACAGCACGACATCGTCGCTCTGAGCGACCACGCGACCTTCACCAGTGGTAAGGTCAACTTCCTGCTCGACGCGACCCTGGGCCTGATCTCGATCGACCAGAACCGCGTTATTAAAATCTTCTCGATCGCGGCGGTAATCTTTATGCCGCCAACGTTGATCGCCTCGATCTACGGCATGAATTTCA
>JBBROQ010000095.1:0-11549 GCA_038229115.1 Planctomycetota bacterium
ATGCCGCTGCCATCGGCGACCTTGCCCTCGGACGTGCTGAGCGTCAGCGCCACGTCGGCCGCCAGCGGCACATGCCGCGCTAGTACCGTCACCGGCGACAGCGCTACACCGCGCTCCGGTTCGGCTGCGCCGACGTACACCGAACACAGCAGCAGCAAAACCGGCAGCACCCACGCGCAGCGATCGACCATAGCCAAAACGTACGCCGGCCCGGGCGTCGCCGCCATCATTGGCCAAGGCGGACGCGAAACCCCCCGGCCGCTGCAACGGGGGTTGTTCCTGGCCCGATCCCGCGTGAGGCATAGAAGCCTTCCCGTGCGTCATTATTCGTCCCTGAAGCAGAAGTCCCGTCCGCTGATGTTGCCGCTGCTGATGGCGGTGGCGCTGTCAGCTTCGGCCGCGGAACCGCTGGTATCCACCGCGTGGGACGTGCGCAAAGAAGCCAAGGAACTGCTGGACGAACTCGCGGCCAAACGCGGCGACGAAGGCGGGTTGTTCGAGCGCGTGCAGGCGCTGCTGTCGGCCAACGGCGATAGCTTGGTGCCGTGGCAGGGGGGCGCGGCGCCGCTGTCAGAAGTTCTGCCGGCGAAGCTAAAGGAAGTTGGTTTGGATCAGGCCTTCGTGGCCGCGTATGCCGACGTGGCCGAGCGTAAACGCCGCGAATTAGCCAGTGCTCATGCCGGTGACGGCGATTGGCAGGCATTGGCGCGCACTTTCCCCGGCACGCCGGCGGCGCAGTCGGTGTGGAAGCAACTGGCCGATGGCGCGTGGGATCGTGGACGCTTGGGTGATTATCTGGCCTATGCGGTGGCGGCCGGCGATGCGGCAAACGCCGCGGCAAAAGCGCGCATCGACGCGGCGCTGACGTTGGTGACGCGGGTTGCTCACGATGAGCCGCCGCTTGAACTCAAAGGCCTCAGCGAGATTTGGCGCATTGATTTAGACCAGGAAAAATTGGTCACGCCGGCGCGCGCCAAACGCAGCCACAACGATGACGAGGGCCCGGTCGAGCCGTCCCCGTTTGCCATCACTACCGCCGACGCCGAAGTCAGCGCTGCCAGCGACGGTATTCGTTTCGGCGTGTTCGATCATTTGGTTGGCCGGTTGCAGGGCGCGCTAAGCATCATCGGCAATACGCCGGTGCCGGCCGAGCAGTGCAAACCGGTGGCGACGCGCGCGGGTTTTGTTGCGTTGGGCATGCAGGATAGCAACCGCGTGACGCTAACCGCGCTGGATCGCAATGGCGAGCTGCGCTGGCGTTATCAGTCACCGGACGGGTCACTGGCAACCGCGGTGTCGGCACCGGTGGTGCTGGGTAATTTGATCGCGTATGCGGCGTTGGTGTGGGCGAACAACGCCAGCGATCTGCGCGTGATTGCGGTTGACGAACGCAGCGGCAAACCGCTGTGGGATGTGCTGGTGGCGCGGGTGCCGGCGGCCAATCGTTGGAGCAACGACAACGGCACGCGCCCTCCGTCGTTATGCGCGCATGCGGGTGGATTATTGGCGCTGTCCAACGGCGGCGTATTGGCCCGGATTGCGGCCAATGGCAACGTTCGCCGACTGTGGAGTTACCCAAGCCTCGGCGACGGTCTGCCCGGCGGGATCATCAACAACCGCCGCACGGTGCCGCGCCGCGGCAGCTTGATAAGCGATGGTCGTACTGCGGTGGCGACACCGGCAGACGGCGACCGCTTAGCGCTCATTTTGGGGCCGGATGACGTCGAACCGCGGCAATATCGCGGCGATGGCGCCGGCGGTGAAGTGGTGGCGGTGGGCGACGGCATCGCGGTGCTGGCCGGCTCGATCACTACCGCGGTCGATCTGACCACGCTTAAACCACGTTGGAGCGCGACCACGCGCTTGGTCGATCCACAGGCGCTGATGGGCGACGGGCGCGTGCTGCTGCGCGGGCGCGACAGCATCGTGTTGTTGGATGCGGCGAGCGGCAAAACCCTGGGCGCGCGTTCGGCCGAAAAGGCCTTCGCGTTGGGTGTCACTAATCAAGTGTTGCTGATCGGAAACAGCGGTGTTTTACGAGCGTTTGGTGGCTCGACGTCGTTTCTGGATCGTCTGACTGCGGCCGCGGCGGCGAATCCGCAGGACCATCGGCCATTGGTGGCGCTGGCTTCGCTGATGCAGTCGCGCAATCAACCCGATCAGGCGTTCGCGTTTTTGGTGCAGGCGCTCGAGCGCCACGCGCCAACCGAATATGCCGAGCGCGCGGCGCGCCTCTGCCGCAGCCGCCTGGATCTGGCGGCGGGCGATACGAAAGCGTTTCCACCGCTGCTGGCGAATCTGGCCACGCTGGTGCGCTTCGACGCGGAACTGGCCGGCGAAAGCGCGTATTGGCAGGCGCGTCACGACGAGGCCCTGAACGATCGGGCCAAGGCCGCCCTTGGTTACGAAGCCGTGCTGCGTGCACCCGGGCGCATGATCACGGTGCGCGATAACGTGATGGTGCATGTGCAGGTGCTGGCGCAGGCGGGTCTGGCGCGCTGCCGTCCTGGCGCGCCCGCGAGTCTGATCGACCGGCCGACGCCGCCGGTTTTGGCCACGGCACCAAGTGCCTGGACGCGTCCCGGTCATCGCGGCCGGCGCTTGGTTATCGGCGGCGAACTGGCCGTCGGCTATGCCAACGGCGTGCTGTGCGCGAACAAGCTCAGTGATGGCAGTGAAGTGTGGTGGCGCGCGCCGGATCGACCGCTGTTGGGCGTGCAGTGGAATCCCAGTGAGCGCACTGACGGCGTTGAAATAAAAGTGATGGTCGGCACTAGCGCCGCCGCCGCTGGATTCGCCAACGGCGATCTGCTAACCGAGTTCAACGGCGCGCCGATGCGCAATTTCCAGGCCGATTTGATCCCGGCGGTAAAGGCGTTGGCGCTGCGCGCGCCGTTCACCGCGGTGGTGCAGCGGCAGGGGGAAGAGGTGCAGCTCAGCGGCGTTTTGGGTGGTGAGATGCTTGAACCGATTGCGGCCAACTCGCGCACAGTGATCGTGGGCACGGTGCTGCCGGGCGGACAACTTGAAGGCATGACGCTGCTGGCGCATGACCTCACCACCGGTGCTGAACTGTTCCGGCACACCATTCCGCCGGTGCTGGTCGATCAGGCCGCGCCGGTGACGCTGCTGACGCCGAATGATGTCGTGATGCTGCCGGATGGCGGCGACTTGATTGGCCTACGTGCACATGCGCGTGAGGGCGCCGCGGCTGGCGCGGAAGTCTGGCGCCGGCCGGGCGAAGGTGCGGCGCTGGCCACCGCGCGCCTGGTGGGCACGGCGCATTTGTGGGTGCCCGATGTCGCGCATGGCAGCGGACGACTAATTTCGGCCGACACCGGGGCGGTGCTGTGCGCACTGCCGATCAACGACGACGGCCCGGTAACCATCGATGGGTTTGAAGTGCTGGCGCGCTTGGGCGACGGGACCTTGGGCTCGTGGGACGTGGGCCTGGGCCGCAGCCGTTGGCGCACCGACCACGCCATCGCCGCGTTGGTCGCGGTCAGCGGTGACACCTTGGTGGTGGTGAACGAGGCCCGTCAGTTGGCGCTATTGGACCGGCCTAGCGGTCAGACCCGGCGCGCGTTCGGCCAATGGAGCGCGATCAACATTTGGGCCCGGCATGCTGACGCGCTGTATGTGCACACGCGCGACAGCGAAGGCCGGCAATCGCTGGCCGCGCTCGCGCTGCCGGGCGGCGCGGTGCGGTGGGAAGCGGCACTGCCGATGGGCGTCGAAGTGCGGAAAATTCAGGCCGACGCGCGGGGAGTAGTGATGGAACTGATCGATGACGCGACGCCGAACGCAGTCGCTTTTGCCGCCGCCGATGGCGCCGTGCGGCAGGTGCTGCCGGCGAGTCCGGGCGAAGACGCATTCATCGGCCTGAATGATGCGATCCTGCACGCCTCGCCTAAAGGTTTGGCGCTGACACGCGATGGCTTACCGGCAGTCGCGCCACGCCTTCCGGCCAGCATCCACGCCGACGACGCCGACTTGGCGAAACTGGCGCAGGCTGCCGTTCCCGGCGCACAGTGGCAGGCGGTGGGCGACGCCGCTTATGCGTTGGTGCGGGTGCGAAATAGTTGGGTGATGCTTGGTCGGTTGGGCGCGAAACAGACCGAATTGGTGGTGCAGATTTCTGACGGCAATCGCGCCATCGATCAGCTTGGCCAAGCGGTGGAATTCAGCGCTACCGCCAATCCCTGTTTCAAGGATCGCGCTGGCGGCTGGCGCATGAGCGCCGGCGTGCCGATCGAGGGCTCCGCGCCGGCGATTTTCGCCGTGCGCCTAGAGCCCGAACAGAACCGCGTGCCGGGCCTGCCGATCGTGGTGCGCGGCGCTGCCGGTGCGTTCACCGACGTGCCAGACGTACCGCGCTGGCTGGCATCGCATTGGCGGCTTGTGCAGTTGCCAGCAGCTCAGGTACCAACCGCGCCCACAACACCAAAACCGTGATCGTCGGCTTGGGCACCGACGTGGTCGGCGTCGGTCGGATCGCGGGCGTATACGCGCGACAAAAAAAGCGGTTTTTAACGCGTATTTTCACGCCGGATGAGCAGGCCTATTGCTTAGCCACGGTGGCGGTCGCCGAGCGCTTAGCCGGGCGATGGGCGGCGAAGGAAGCTGCAATGAAAGCATTGGGCACCGGCTGGGCACAGGGGGTCCGCTTCACCGACATCGCTGTACTCAGCACCGCGGTCGATGGTGAAATTGGTGCCCCGCGCTTAGTACTCAGCGGCGCCGCCGCGGCGGTTGCCGCGCGACTCCAGGTAAAGCACAGTTGGGTCAGTATCAGCCACAGCGACGGTGTCGCACTCGCGACCGTCATCTTCGAGGCGTAACGTCGCTGTTTGCCGAAAGTCAGCGCCCGCGGCGTTCTTTGCCGAAAGTCAGCGCCCGCGGCGTTCTTTGCCAAAATTCAGCGCCCGCGGCGCTGGCCGATGAGCGTGAACAGTTCCAGTCGCGACGCAGGATTATCCAGGAACACGCCGTGCAGTTTGCTGGTGGTGGTCCATGCGCCGGGTTTGCGCACGCCGCGGTAACACATGCAAAAATGCTGACATTCCAGCACCACCGCGACGCCGTGCGGATCCAACACGGTCTGAATCGCGTTGGCGATTTCGACCGTGAGTTTTTCCTGCACTTGTAGGCGCTTCGCATACCCGTCGACGACGCGCGCCAGCTTCGAGAGGCCGACCACTTTGCCGCGCGGGATGTAACCGACATGCGCGCGCCCGACGAACGGCACCACGTGATGCTCACAATGACTGTGCACTTCGATGTCGGTGATCAGCACCAATTCATCATAGCCGCCGACATCGGCGAAGGTCTTGGCCAAATGTTCGCGCGGGTCTTCTTCGTAGCCGGAAAAATGCTCGGCCATCGCCTTCAAAACGCGGCGCGGGGTTTCGCGTAGGCCTTCGCGATCAGGGTCATCACCGATCAGTTTCAACAGCGCACGCACCTGCGTTTCACCCGCCAACATGTCCGCGTCGGTGGGATCGAAAGGTTTCATCGCGGCGTTCTCCAAAGGCACCTTGGCGAGCGAACGGCCAGCGCCAAGGTGCCGACGCCGCCAGTGTGCATCCCATCAAACACGGCAATTCCGACACCAACGTCAAACTTCCTGTCCGCTATTTTTTGCCCGTCGGGAGGTGGGTTATTATATGTCCGATAATGTATATTGTGTTTAGTTTATAAGGCTGCAACCGCCTGTGGTATCAAGCACAACGAGGTTTGTGGAGTAAGCGGCTTAAATGGTCGAGGAAGCACGGCGTCGCGTTGATGACGGACCAAAGCACAACCGGAGTAACGAAGACGGGGCAACCACGCGGCGACACTGCAGCGACTGAAAACGTTAGCGATCAGACGCTTCCTCGACTCGGGCAAAACCACGCCCGGCGGTGCGCACCACGGGTTCGGAAGCCTTACGCGCTCAGGAATCGGTCGAGATGCTCGCGTTCCCACCGAAGCGCGAGCTCATAATGCGGATAGCTGCGTTCCCAGCGCTTGAAGCGGGCGCTGTGGGCGTTTTCGCCGCGGATCGGCGTGCAGGCCTGGGCGTGATGGCACAGCTCATGAAACAGCACGTATTCAACGAACAATTTCGCCACCCATGCCTGGCCCAGTCGCGGACTGACGCTGACGAGGGGCGGCGGCCCACGGTGATAACAAGCGAAGCGCACATTCCGGCGGGCGTGATGGCGTTGACGGCTCCAAGTGATCGCCGGTAGTGACAGATGCGCGAACCAGCGCGCATGAACCGCCGACACGGCTTGATCCAGATCGAGCGGCGCGCCCAATGGTTCAAGTTCTAAAGCTGGAGCATCGGCTTGACGCGCCGCGCGCAGGCGACGACCGACGGAATCCAACAGCGCACGTAATTCCGGCGACACCCGCCGGCCTAAACCCGCGGCCCATGCGACCAGATGCGGCAAGGCGGTGGCCTCGTCCAACAGCTCACGGTGAATGCTCAAACGCAGTCCGCTGCCGCGCGCGCCGCGCAGACTCAGGAGGGTGTTGCGATTGTAATTGATGCGGACTTCGCCGGCAAAACTTGCAGTTCGCAACGCGCGCACGAACGCCGTCAGACGCTCATCGTCTGTGCTCTCAGCACGAAGCCGCGACGGCGCGTCGATCCTGGCCATGCCGTGCAGCGTCGGCCCCCTGTGCGGCGGGCAACGCGCTGCTAATGAAGCGATCGGCTACGTCATCAGCCGCTGAACAGTCGAGTGCCGACGCGCACATCGGTGGCGCCTTCTTCCACGGCGATGCCGAAGTCACCTGACATGCCCATGCTCAGACGCGGTAAATCTGCGGCGGCAGCGAGCTCGCGTACGCGCGCGAAACAGCGACGGACCGTGGCTTCGTCGGCGACCGTGCCCAATTCCGGCGCCATGGTCATCAGGCCGATCAAATCCAGGCCCGGCAACGCGCGCACGGCGTCAAGCAACGCCGGCAGCGCTGCCGACTCTACGCCGCCTTTGCTGGCTTCTCCCGACGCGTTGACCTGCACGAATACTGGCAGTCTTTGCGCGCGGTCCGCACACAACCGCGCCAATTTACGCGCGTGGTCAAGATCGCACAGGCTGTGTAGGCAGGCGCTGTGTGCGGCGAGTTCCGGCAGCTGCCGGCTTTGAATGCGACCGATGGCGTGGAAACGTGCGCCCGCGGGCGCGGCCGCGTGCATCAACGTCAGATGCTCGACACGATTCTCGCCGAAGTCCAAAACCCCGGCCGCGGCCAACGCCGGTAGCACGTCGGGGGTTTGCGATTTCGTCACCGCGATCAAGCGCACCGCGTCGGGGCCGCGACCGGAACGCGCACACGCGGCGCGGATACGTGCGCGCACCTCAGCGACGCGCACGGCGATGCCGGCATCGCGCGCTTGGTCAACCTCAGTCATTTCGTCGCGGGCGGTTCTTGCACCACTGCGGCATCGGCCCACGCGCGCCACGCCGCGACACCGGCGGCACGTTGTTCAGGGGTGCCGTTGGCATCGAAGGCGATGTCGCCTTTTTTGCTGATGCGCTTGAGCAGATCGACGCTGCGCACGCGGATCAGCCCCGCCGCGTCATTAAGGCCGTCCAACAGCGCCGGCACCGCGGCAAAGCCAATGCCTTCAAGATTGTTCTGCGCCGCACTGGCGGCGGCCGCATTCACGCTCGCTAGATCCTTCACCCAGACCGCCGACTGATCAATCGGAGCGGTCGGCAATGTGGTCGCCGCGGCACTGCGACTGGCCACCAACGGGTCGTCTGGGAAGCTATATTTCGCGCCGTTATCCTTCCACCATTTCTCAAACAGATCGACGCGCTTGGCGCGCTCCTCCGGCTTCATCGCCGGTTCAATGCCCCAGGTACTGTTGGTCAGTCGTTCGATCAGCACCATCGCGCGGGCGTTGGCCTGCGGATCGCTACCGCGCAGCACCTTGATCAGCGCCGGGATAATCGACTTATCCTGAAATTCGATCAGCGCGTTGGCGGCCGCGACGACTTGCAGCGGCTCGCTGCTCTTCAATTGGCCGAGGTACATCTGCTGATCGGTAACGTTGGCGTATTTGCTCCACCACACTTTCACGCTGGCGGGATTCACCTGCGCCATCGGTAGCGTGGTGATGAAGCTAATGCTGCTGGCCGCGGCTGACTGCACCTCGGGATTTTTGTGCTCCAACAGCTCAATCAATCGCGGCAGCACGCGTTTGTCGCGAAATTGCGAGGCCGCCATGCTGAACGTGGCCAGATCTTCCGCATTGTCGACGCGCTCGCTGGCCTTGACCAGGAACGGCAGCACTGCCAGCGCATAAGCGCGGTCGTTGGGTGATGGCGTATGGCCGGGGATCTTGCGCGGGCCGGGTTTAATGAGGTAGGTCACTACCATCGACGCGCCGTACAGATCCGTGAAATCCGGTCGCTGCAGCGCGGCGCACAGTCGCGGAATGCCGGACGCGATCAGATCGTCTTTGATGATAGTGTTGACGGCGGCATCAAGTTCGTCGCTGTCATTGCCAAGCGTATTAAGTTTCTCGACATAGCTGGACACGAACGGGTTGTCCGGCTCGGGATCACGCGGCACGGTGAGGTTCCAACCGACTTCCGTCGTGCTTGGGACTTTGCCGGTGGCGGCCGGTGCTTCGGTTTTGCCGCCCCCCTGCGGGTTTGCCTGACCGGTAGCGCCTGCATTCCCGGCCGCGACCCAACGCTCGCCAACTTTCACCTGGCCCAATGCCGTGCGCGCACCTTCGTGATCGCGGTCAAGCTTGATCACCTGGCTGTAGTACTGCCGCGATTTACTCGGCAGGTTGTTGGCTTTGCACCATTCCGCCAAAGCAAACACCGCGTCGGCATTGGCCATGTCGGTGGCCTTCAGCTTCGACTCAATGGTGTCTTCACCTTGCGCTAAACTGGCACAAAGCATCAGACCCAGGGCGATCGGGCTCAGCCCGCGGCCACACGAACGCAGCCAGCCCAAAACGGTTACAACCATCGCAGTATCCTCCGAGTGATAGCAGGGTATCTGAGGTCAACGCTCACGGCGTTGCTTCAACGCCCGCTGTCAGCTCGCTGGTGCAAATCCGTATCACTCTCGGCGAATTTCCCTGATGGCATCCAATTCGTACGCACGCGCCCAATACCAACCAGCCACAGCGATAGCAGCGGGCATGAATTCCAAACGCTTGGTGCTGGCGCGACGTTGCGGTATGGTCCTGCACGAGAGAGACCCGTATGCCCATTCCCTACGTCATCGAGAAAGACTCGCGCGGCGAGCGCACCTACGACATCTACAGCCGGTTGCTGAAAGACCGGATCATCTTCCTGGGTGAACCCATCGACGACTTCGTGTCGAACGTGGTGGTCGCGCAGCTGCTCTTCCTACAAAGTCAAAAACGCGATGCCGACATCCTGCTGTACATCAACAGTCCGGGCGGTTCGGTCTCGGCCGGCTTCGCCATTTATGACACCATGCAGTACCTCACCTGCGACGTGCAGACGGTGTGCATCGGTCAGGCCGCCAGCATGGGCGCGTTCCTGTTGGCTGCCGGCACCAAGGGCAAGCGCTTCGCCCTGCCACACTCGCGCATCATGATCCATCAGCCGTCCGGCGGCACTTCGGGCCAAGCGTCCGACATCGAAATTCAGGCCAAAGAAATGATCCGCTTGAAAGCCGAGCTGACCAAAATCCTGGCCAAAAACACCGGCCAGCCGTACGAGAAAGTCCTGCGCGACTGCGAGCGTGATCACTACATGAGCGCCGAAGAAGCCAGCACCTATGGCATCATCGACAAGGTCGTGACCAAGCCGACCTCGGCCTGATTCCGCTGCTGTCTTCGCCTATAACGCCAACGCCGCCAACGCCCAGATCGAGAATTCCCCATGGTCATCAAAAATAAAAAAGGCGACGGCGGCGGCAGCGATGCACCAGTTGATCATTGCAGTTTCTGTGGCCGTTCAGCCAGCCAAGTCGAACGTCTGATCGCCGGGCCGCCGGAGATTTTCATCTGCAATGAATGCGTCGAAGTTTGCGCGACGCTGTTACGCGATCAGGGCAAGCGCAAGACCACTGAGGCTCCGCGCCTGGGCAAAATCCTGACTCCGGCCGAAATCAAAGCTCACCTCGATCAATACATCATCGGCCAGGATCACGCGAAACGCACCATCGCAGTCGCGGTGCACAACCACTACAAACGCCTGCGGCACAATCAGGCCGGCAATCCGGTCGAGCTGGAAAAATCGAACATCCTGCTGCTGGGGCCGACCGGCTCGGGCAAGACCGCGATCGCGCGCTGCTTAGCAAAACTTTTGAACGTGCCGTTTGCCATCGGCGATGCGACCTCGCTTACCGAGGCCGGCTATGTCGGCGAAGACGTCGAAAATCTGATCCTGCGGCTGCTGCAAAACGGCGACTTCGACATCCCGCGCACCGAAATGGGCATCATCTACATCGACGAGATCGACAAGATCGCGCGCTCATCCGGCAATGTTTCGATCACCCGCGATGTGTCGGGCGAAGGCGTACAGCAAGCCCTGCTGAAACTGATCGAAGGCACGGTCGCCAACGTCCCCCCTGGCGGTGGGCGTAAACATCCCGAACAGAAATACATTCAGGTCAACACTGAGAACATTCTGTTCATCGTCGGCGGCGCGTTTTCCGGGCTGAACGAGATGATCTCGCGCCGCCTGGGCGACCGCAGCGTCGGCTTCAAATTGGGCGACAACGCCGACCGACCGACCGACATCAGCGAAGACGAATGGCTGTTGGCGCAGGTGACGCCGGAAGACCTGATTACCTTCGGCATGATCCCCGAATTCATCGGCCGTTTGCCGGTGACGGTGGCGTTGCAGCCGCTGACCGAAGAAGCCCTCATCAGCATCCTAACCCAGCCCAAAAACGCGCTGGTGAAGCAGTATCAAACCATGTTCGCGATGGAGGGTGCCGAGCTATCCTTTACCGACGACGCCCTGCGCGCGATCGCGCACAAGGCGATGGAGCGCAAGACCGGCGCGCGCGCGTTGCGGGCGATCCTGGAAGAAGTGCTGTTGGACATGATGTACGACCTGCCACAGCGGGTGAAATTCCAGAAGGAATTCGTGGTCACGGTCGACGTGGTAGCCGGCAAACAAAGCGCCGCCACGACCCCGGCCGACGCCAAGGAAACGGCGTAAAAGCACCGTTTTTTAGGCCGTTCGCGCTCTTGCTGTTTTCCGCCGCCGCGCTGATCTACGTTGACTATGACCGACCTGATCGCCCGCCTCGCCAACCCCGACCGTGCGCAGCGCCTAGAGGCGTTATGCGAACTGCGTGCGCACCAAACGTTGCCACCGCGCCGTGGCACCAACGTGCACGTCCACACCAACCATTCGTTCAGCGTCTTCCGCTCGCCGACCGAGGCCACCTGGCATGCCGCGCTCGCTGGGGTCGAGGCCTTCGGCATCAACGATTTCTTCACCACCGCTGGCTTTGCTGAATTCGGCGCCGCCTGTGCCGAAGTAAAAATTCCAGCGGTGTTTGGGATCGAATGCATTGCCATCGACCGCGAGTTGGAAGCGGCG
>JBBROQ010000096.1:0-11417 GCA_038229115.1 Planctomycetota bacterium
CCGTCTTGCCCTTTTTCGCTGCCCGTTAGACGAAAATTATGAAGATTTTCTTCGTGACATCATCCGGCTGGTTCTCGGGAGAGTATAACGTTGTTAAGAACGGGAATAGCATTGGGGAGATTGGATTTAATTATTTTTCGCGAAGCGGGTGGATTCGTAACGGAAGAATTATCCATATCGTTAAAAGCAAATTCAGCATTGGATTCAGAGGATTTAGTTCGTGGGAGGTAAATGGAATACTTGCAAATAGCACCTTCTCTGGGGCGGAAATTAAAAATTCTGAGTATATTTATCAGGTAAAAACAGGAAGGATGGGCAATGAAGATTGCGATCTGTTCTGCTCAGGTGTCAAAGTGGGGACATTTGCACATAACAACCTCTCGTCAGGCCACGAATTGGCCGTAAGTGAAAGCGTTGATGATTTAGTTGCTGTGTTTGCTTCGTGGTTGTACATAAAAATGAATTTAAAATCAGGGGCGGACTGAAATGGCATCTAGCCAATCGGTGACAAGGGAGGACACGGCTCCGCTTCTCAGTTTGCCCGCAAAAGAAATTGGTACGACGCAACGTGGGGATAAAGGCAATTTAGGCCACCCGCATCGTGAGGTGTTCATCGCCTGGATGTTCGCATCCATACTCCGCAACCGATCCACCGAGGCCGCTAAGCACCAATTTCTCCGCAGCCTCGGAGGAAGCCCAGCGCCGCTCAGCCAATCGGCGTCACGCCTTTCTTCAAAATGATGTTGCCGTATTTCGCGGTCTCGCCGGTCATCACCACGGCGAAGGCGGCGCGAGTGCGGTCGTAGAAGGCGAAGCGGTCGATGCGGGCGATGGCGGGGACTTTGGGCGCGCCGGGTTGCTTGGCGGCGCCTTTGTCCAGGCCGAGGCGATAGCTGACTTCGACGCTGGGGTCGAGGCTGTCGCCGGGGACGGCGGCCATCATCAGTACCGGTTCGGTGACGTACTGGTCGAGCACGAACAGCGGCAGGATCGCGGCCAACAGCTCGGGAATGCGCAGGCCGTCGGCGCGCAGCACGCGCGGGTTGAAGCTTTCGCCGGGGAAATGCGCGTCGGCCAGCACCACTTCATCACCGTGGCCCATGCGGCACAGCAGGGCCAATAGTTCGGGGCTAAGAAGGGGGGAAATGCCGATGAGCATGGGATGTTTCTCCGCTTTATGCGCGCGATGAGGCGCGCGATGAGGCGCGTTACGTACGCGGTGGGCGCGGAGCAAACCGCGGTGAAAACCGGATGCAATGTTCGGCGGCCGGTGGCTTGTTTGGTCGCCGCACTCGGCACTCCGGGCTCGGTGCTCCGCACCGAGGCAATCGCGGATGGCAATCTTGCCCCCGCCCTTCGTCAACCATACTCCCGCCCCATGCGCAACCTCCCTTTCCTTATCCTGCTCGCCGTCGTATTAGTCGCCGCCGCTTCGTGTCAGCGTCGTGGCGCGAATAAGTGGGACGCGCCGGCCGAGGGGACTGCTGCGACCGCAGCGACCAGCGACGCCGCGCCGGCCGTGGCCGATACGCGCAAAATTATCCTGTTCGCACCGGTCGCGACCGGGCCGCTGACGCCGATGTACAAAGACGCGAAACTCGACTTCGCTTATGAGCTGGCGAATCGCGTTGATCTGCTCGGTGGTGATGCCGACGGTCGCGCGGGCGAGCATCTGCCGCTGTCCGATGCCGATGATTGGACGAAGGGCCGCGTGCCGGAAACCGCCGGCGCGAATTTGGTGGTGCTGACGCGCATTTTGAAACTGGAAACGCTCGACAGCGGCGGTGGCCCGAATGGTCGCGAAAGCCGCATTCAAGCGACCGTCGATATGCGTGGTCTGGATGTGAATGGGTTCCAGGTGTTCGCGAAAAAGGCGGTCGCCAGCGCCAGCACCGGTGGCTCGCCGAAGTTGATGGGCGACGCCGCGCGCCCGGAATCGACCGCGGCCTGGAATGCGTGTTCGACAGCGGTTGGCGCGCTGATCACCTTTATCAAGTCGCGTAACGATCTGGCGACCACGCCGTCGACCGAAACCGGGCCGAGCGTGGTGTTGGTGCCGATCGACAGCGACCCCGCCAAAGCCGACGTTTTGACCGACGGCCAGTTCAAAGGCACCACGCCGATGAAGCTGACCCTACCCACCACCAAGCCGGTAACCGTGCGCATCGAACGTCAGGGTTATCAGCCGTGGGAGCGCACCGTGACGCCATCGGCGCAGATGCGCATTCAGCCGGCATTGATCGCGGTGACGACCGCGCCTGCCGCCACCGTCAACGAGCCAGCGCCGATCGCGCCGCCGCTGAATGGCACTGAGGTTCATCCGACGCCGGCCGCGCCAATGGCTGCGGACGGCGCGACGGCTCCTGCCACTGAGGCGCCCGCGCCGGTTGATCCGCTGCTGAATCCACCGACGCCGGCAAAGCTGGCGGTGCCTGCGGACGCCGCCGCGCCCGCCGCGAAATAGTTTCGTCATGCGCCTCGCCGTTGTCTGCTATCCGACTTTCGGCGGCAGCGGCGTGGTCGCGACCGAACTGGCGATGCATCTTGCCGATCGCGGGCATCAGGTGCATGTGGTGTCATATGAGCAGCCGTTTCGCCTGGACGCGTTCAAACCGAATTTGTCATTTCACGCCGTGCAGGGCAGCGAATACCCGCTGTTTCGTTATCCGCATTACACCCTGAATCTCAGTAACGCGCTGATCGAATTGGTTGAGGCGCACGGGGTCGAGATCATTCATTCGCATTATGCGATCCCGCATGCGGTGGCGGCGTGGCAGGCGCGCGAAGTCCTGCGCGACGGCAGCCGCGGCCGGGCCGCGTGTCCGCGCGGGGTGAAGTTGGCGTGCACGTTGCATGGCACCGACATCACCCTGGTGGGGCGTGAACGCAGTTATTTTGAGATGACCCGCTTCGCCATCCGCCAACAGGATCTGCTAACCACGCCCAGCCAATGGTTGGCCGATGAGACCGACACCTATTTCGGCACCGGCGTCGGCAGTCCGGGCGCGACCGCCGGGCGCATCCAGGCGATCCCGAACTTCGTCGATCTGGAACGCTTTAAGCCGGATCCCGCGACCGCGGTGCGTGCGTCGTTGGCCCCGGCAGGCTGGCGCATCATCACCCATGTGTCGAACTTCCGACCGGTGAAACGCGCCGATGAAGTCGTGCGCGCGTTCAGCGTCCTGCGTCGGCGCATGGAGGCGGTGCTGGTGTTGGTGGGCGAAGGCCCTGACCTGGCGAAGGTCGAAGAACTCGCGCGCGAGCTGGGCATCCGCGAGGATCTGCGCCTGCTCGGCAATCAACGCCCCGAACCAATCCTGCAAGCCAGCGATCTGTTTCTGCTGCCGAGCGTCGCCGAATCGTTCGGTCTGGCCGCGTTGGAAGCGATGGCCTGCGGCGTCCCGGTGCTTGGCTATCACGCCGGCGGTCTGCCCGAAGTGGTCGAAGACGGCGTCACTGGATTGCTGTGCCCGATCGGCAGTGACATTTGTTTAGGCACCCTGGCCGCGAATCTGTTATTAGACGAGCCGCGTTATCAGGCGATGCGTTTGGCCGCGCGCGCGCAGGCCGAGCGCTTTGCGCCAGCGCCGATTGTGGATCGGTATGAGCAGGCGTTGATGGGATTGCTGGGCTGACCGAAATGCCCCGGGCACCATTTAAAATAGCACCAGTTTTATTCACCAAAATATTTCCCTGAGAGATAAAATGAAATTAGCGGAAGCATTAATATTGCGCAGCGATCTAAATAAGAAAATCCAATCCCTAAAAGAGCGAATTGGAAGATTTTCGGTAGTTCAGCAAGGCGATTTACCACACGAGGACCCTGAAGATATATTCAGACAGGCCCACTCTGTATCAAAAGCACTGCAAGATTTGGTTGTTAAAATAGAACAGTCAAATATTTTAGCTAAAATTAAAGATGGACGCACTATTGCCGTGGCCCTGGCTGAGCGAGACCATCTAATTCAATTACATGCATTTATTGGCGCGGCAATCAGCGGCACTAAGAAAGAGCCAGAAAGATACGGCGTTAAGGAAATTAAATGGGTTTCAACCATATCGGTTAAAGACTATCAAAAAAGATTGGATGATTATTCTAAGTCGATCAGAGACATCAACGTGATGATTCAAGAAGCGAATTGGAATTTTGAAATGATATAAACACTGAGAATGTCGGGCGAACGTGGGATCCCGCCGGGGGCAGGGGATCGAAAACATTCTGGTCCCATCTGACGCGCAGGGGGCAGTGCAAAAGTAAATCAAATGAGCCCTAACAATTTACATGTTACATCTGACAAATTACAATTAACCACCACACGTTGACGGCATTCTCTTTTTTTAATATATAGTTCGTGAAAAAACCCAACAAGCCGATTTATTGGACCGCCAAATAATATTTTAAAATGACATGTGGATTGATAGGAGGCAGCTGGGGATTGCGGTGGTTGGCTCAACGTCACCGCCGCGGATGCGCGCGGTCATAAACTTCGCGCAACGCGTCGATGGTCAGGTGCGTGTAAATCTGGGTGGTGTTCAAACTGGCGTGGCCCAGGAGTTCCTGCACCGCGCGGATGTCGGCGCCGGCTTGCACCAGATGCGTGGCGAAGGTGTGGCGCAGGGTGTGCGGACTGGACTTAGGCGACAGGCCGGTGAGCGTCAGGTGGAGCGCGAGGATGCGCCGTACATCGCGATCGGCGAGGCGCTGGCCGCCGTGACGATTGACGGTGGCGATGCTCAGGAACACGCCGCGTGGTTTTTTGGCCTTTTTGCCGGCGCTGTTTTTGACGCTGGCGCTATCGCGACCGTGCAGGCTGGCGCTGTCGCGGCCGTGCACGCGGTCGCGTTCACGCTGGTAGGCTTCCAAGGCGGCGATCGCTAGTTGGCCGAGCAGCGCCAGGCGCTCTTTGCGGCCTTTGCCGCGCACCACCGCGACGCCGCCGATCAGGTCGCAGTCGCGGTCGTCCAGGCCGACCAGTTCGCTGACGCGCACGCCGGTGGAATACAGGGTTTCTAACAGCGCGCGGTCGCGCAGGGCGCGTTCGTCGTGGCCTTCGGGCGAGGCTAACAGCCGTGCGATTTCATCGCGTTCAAGATAGTGCGGCAGTTTGCGCTCGGCGCGCGGCGAGCGCAGGAGGCTGGCGGGATTTGCCAGCAGACGTTCGCTGCTGACTAAGAATTTTCCGAACGAGCGCAGGACGGCGACGGTGCGCGCGAGGCTGGTGCGCGAGAGCAGCGGTGCGCGGTGCGCGATGAATCCGCGTAGCAGCAACGGTTCTATTTCAGATACGGTTTTTTCACTGCCGTCGCGCTGGCTCCAGGCGAGAAAATCGGCGAGTTCGCGCGTGTAGGCGCGCTGCGTGTGCACGCTGGCCTGACGGATGTCGCGCAAATGCGCGATGAATGTGCTGATGGCGTCGTACAGGCTGTCGCCGGACGACGCGGCGGGTGCGGCCATGCGCGTTGGCTTAGCCCGCGTTTATGCGGGTGTCACGCGATTGAGCTGGCCGCAGTGCACGCACACGATCGCGTAGGCGACGCTGCGCACCGCAACCAAGAACTCCAAGTGGCACTGCGGGCAAGTGAGCGCGCGCGCCGCGGTGGTTGGCGGCTGCGCAGCGGCTGGCGTTCCAGCCGGAGGCAGAGCAGTGGGTGGTTGTGCATCCGCGGACGGTTTCGCGAACGAGCCAGTGACTGAGCGGCGGATGCTGGTGCTGGTCGGTACCACGTTCTGCCGCAGGTGGGTGGCGGTGTCGGGGAACAGGCCGCTGGCGGTGCGCTGATAGCGCACGGTGGCGGGCCGCACGACATAGCCGGTGGTGCGGGTCACGGTGGGCGGAGTCGGCAGGCGCGTGACCACGTCGGTGGGCGAGGGTGAAGCAAAGCCGGGGCCGTCGTCGGCGGTGATCGGCGCGGGCGGAAGCGCAGGCGCAGGCGCGTGCGACCGAGCTACGCCGGGCATTGGGATCGGTGGCAGTGGCGGTTCTACCCGCACTGGCATCGCCAATGGCGCGGCCTTGCGTTCCAGAGCGTCGCTGGCTTGGCTGAGGGCATTGATTTCCGACGGTGTTTCGGCGCGGCGTATGGTGCGCGAGGTGCCGAAAAACGGCTCGTCAGTAACCGTTCGCCCGGTGCGGCCCGTGCCGCCGTTCTGAGCGTTGCCAGGAGCCGCGAATGTACGCGTGGCAGTGTCGCGGCCGGCACGATCGGTGTCGCGCGTGAAGGGCTGCGTATCGCGGCGAACGCCGGCTGCCGGCGCGGCGACCGGCGCTGACGGCGAGCGGATTGGCCGCTGCGATTCGGTGCCCGGGCGGGCATTGCCGACCGCGGTCAGCAATTGCTCAAAACGGCCGAGATCAGCGGGTTTTTCAAGCACCGCGATGATTCCGGCGCTGCGCGCTTCATCAATCAGGCGCGGGTTCATACCGGCATAACCGGTGAACAGCGCGACCCGCGTGCCGATCCCGCGGGCGCGCAGCGCTCGGGCCAGGGCCAGGCCATCCATGCCGGGCATCAGCAAATCGGTGATGATGAGGTCGTACGGATCGTCGGACTGCTTGCGTACCGCGGTGGTCAGGGCGTCGTCGCCGCGCGCCACGGATTCTACCCGGTGCCGGCGGCCGAGCAGGAATTCACTCAGGAACAGGACCGTGTCGGGATGGTCGTCGACCACCAATACATGCAGAGGCGCGCTCATGACTGCGGATCCATTGCGCAAAGGTAGCTCGGATTGCGGTGGTCGCGCAAGTGTGCCTGGTCGGCCTTTCCTGCGCGTCGCGCGCCCGGGCACGGCCTTGCCCGCCGGGGCGATGGCCGAATCTGACGCCGATGCCGTCCCGTCGCACGTTGGTGCTGCTCGTGTTGACCGTGCTGATCGCAGCATTGGGCGTGACGCCATGGGCGCGCGCGCATCTGACCGGATGGTTGACGCCGCTGCTGCGTGGGCTGTCGGCGCGTCCGGCGCCTGCGCCGCAGGCGGACGCGGTGACTTTGGCCGAGCAGGTGATCCGCTTGAACGCCGAAAATGTAGTCCTGCGCACACGTTTGATGGAATACGACGCGATCCAAGGCGAAGGCGGCGTGCCGCCGGCACAGGCCGTGGTGGTGCGCGCCCGCATCCTGACTCGCACGCAGCGTTCCGGCCGGCGCTACATCGAGCTCGATGCCGGCGCGATCGACGGCGTGGCCAAGGGCTTGCCGGTGTGCGCGGGCTGGACGTTGGTGGGCACGGTCGCTGGCGTGCAGGACGGACGCTGTTTGGTGCAGGAAGTCACCGACATCGAGAGCCGCATCCCGTGCGCGATCTACGACGACAAAACCCAAGTCAGCGAAGGCCTGATCGCTGGCAGCGGTTCGTCCGGGCACTTGTTATTGGATTTCATCGCTGATCGCGCCGGTTTGGCGATCGCGCCGGGCATGCGTGTGGTTACGGCCGGACAGGAGGGTTTGGTGCCGCCGGGGCTGGCCTTGGGCACCGTCACATCGGCCACGCCGGTGGGCGAGTCCGATCACTGGCAGATTGCGGTGTCGCCTGCGCGCTTGCCGGACCAATGCGAATCGTTGCTGATCGTGCGGTATGCTCCGATGACGCACTGACGGCAGGCGCGTTTTGACGAACAGATTTTCCCAGTGGCAGCCGCCCGCGGTGCTGGCTACAAGCCCGCCTCCTCAGATTTCGGAGTTCACGCCATGACCCAGTCCCCACGTAAAACCAAAGTCGCGATGCTGACCGCCGGCGGCCTGGCCCCGTGCCTGTCTTCCGCGGTGGGCGGGTTGCTGGAACGCTACACCGAACTAGCGCCCGAGATCGAACTGATTGGGTATCTGGGCGGTTACAAAGGCCTGCTGTTAGGCGAGTCGCTGCCGGCCACCGCCGAGGTGCGCGCGGCCGCCGGCGTGCTGCATCGCCACGGCGGCAGTCCGCTGGGTAACAGTCGGGTGAAACTCACCAACGTCGCTGATTGCGTGAAGCGCGGTTTGGTGAAAGAGGGCGAAAATCCGCTGGAAATGGCGGCCAAGCGCTTGACCCAAGACGGCGTCACGGTGCTGCACACCATTGGCGGCGACGACACCAACACCACCGCGGCGGACTTGGCCGCGTATCTGAAGGCCAACGGTTATGCCCTGACGGTGGTCGGATTACCGAAAACCATCGACAACGATGTGTTCCCAATCCGGCAAAGTTTGGGCGCGTGGACCGCGGCCGAACAGGGCGCGATCTTTTTCGAAAATGTGGTCAACGAGCAAAGCGCCAATCCGCGCAGTTTGATCATCCACGAAGTAATGGGCCGCAGTTGCGGTTGGCTGACCGCGGCCACCGCGCGGGTGTATCGGCAGCGCTTAATGGCGCAGGAATTCCTGCCCGGGTTCAATCTGGACCGCAGCCACAAAGACATCGACGCGGTGTATGTGCCCGAGATGGCATTGGACATCGCCGCCGAAGCCAAGCGCTTAAAGGCGGTGATGGACCGCAAGGACTGCGTGAACGTGTTTGTCAGCGAAGGTGCGTGCGTGCCGGCGATTGTGAAAGAGCTGGAATCACGCGGCGAAACCCTGGCCCGCGACGCCTTCGGCCATGTGAAGTTGGATCAAGTGAACGTCGGTGCGTGGTTCTCAAAACAGTTCGCGAAACTGATCGGCGCTGAGAAAACGTTAGTGCAGAAGTCCGGCTATTTCGCCCGCGCTGCGGCCGCGAACGTCGACGATCTGCGCTTGATCAAAAGCATGGTCGATCTCGCCGTCGATTGCGGCCTGCGCGGCGTCTCCGGCGTGATCGGCCACGACGAAGATCGTGGCGGCGTGCTGCGCGCGATCGAGTTCCCACGCATCAAAGGCGGCAAGCCGTTCGACACCTCCGCCGCGTGGTTCGACCTGTTGCTAAAAGGCATCGGCCAACCGATCGGCGCGCAGGTCTCGGTCGGTCACTAAAGGTAAGCAGAAGACCGCAATGCCTGCAAAAACACCGGTAAAGCCATCGCCATCGCCTGCGCCAAGCGGCTTTCCAATTCGTCGGGTGATCGCCGTGGTGACGGTGTTGGGCATCGCCTTGGCTGCGGTGCCGATCGTCGAAGTTATGTACTGGCCGAAGATCCCGGCGGCATGGTTCGCGGTGAAACGCGGTATGAGCAGCGTCGATGCGCAGGCGGCGCTTTCGTCTGCGCGTCCGCTGTTGCCGCGGCCGCATGAGGAGGTCGAGCGGCTGCAGGCCGAGGACGGGGCGTGGCGGCTGACAGTGGAACTGGACGATCTCGGGCGCGTGCGCGCCGCGATTGCGACCTACACCGGCCGCAGATTTCTGGCCAGCGCCGACACCGTGCTATTCCACTGAACCGCGCTGTTCCACTAACCGCAATTCTGACTGCCGCTTCCACAGCGCTCGGTTCGACTGAGCCTCTTCCGTCTAACATTTTTGCCGTCCGTCACCGCTGGCAGGATTTTCACGCATGCCTTCGCCCATCATTTCCGGCAACGTCATCATCGGCCAGTCCGGCGGCCCGACTGCCGTGATCAATCAAACCCTGATCGGCGTGGTCCGGGCGGCGCTCGCACGCCGCGACGTGTTCACCAACGTTTATGGCGCGATCCATGGCATTCAGGGCATCATCGACGGCCATCTGTGCGATTTTTCACGGGAAACACCGTTGAATCTGGAAGTGGTCGCCGGCACGCCGTCGGCCGCGCTCAAATCGGTGCGGCGCAAAGCCAGCCCAGAAGACGGCGCCAAAATCTTCGCCCGCTTTCGCGAACTGAACGTCCGGCACTTTTTCTACATCGGTGGCAACGACACCGCCGAGACTACCAACATCCTGAACGAAATGGCCGAGCACGCCGGCTATGACCTGAACTGTTTCCACTGCCCGAAGACCATCGACAACGATTTGCGCGTCACCGACCACTGCCCCGGTTACGGCTCGGCCGCGAAGTTCGTCGCGCAGGCATTCATGGGCGACAACCTCGACAATCGCTCACTCGGTGGCATCAAGATCAACGTGGTCATGGGCCGCAATGCCGGCTGGCTGACCGCGGCCAGTGCGCTCGCGCGCATCTTCCCCGATGACGGCCCGCATCTGATTTATTGCCCCGAGGCCGATTTCAGCCTCGACCAATTCGGCGCGGATGTGGCTGCCGTTTATCAGCGCCTGGGCCGCTGCGTGATCGCGACCAGCGAAGGCATCCACGGCCCCGGTGGCGCCGACATCATCGACCTCAAAGAAGTCGACAGCCACGGCAACAAGCAGCTCTCGGGCTCGGGTGCACTCGGCGATTTTCTCGCGGATTTCCTGAAGGCGTACTTAGCCAAAGCGCTGCCCGGCAAAAAACACCGCATTCGTGCCGATACCTTCGGCTATCTGCAACGCTGCTTTCCGGGCGTGGTCAGCGAGGCCGATGCGCTGGAAGCGCGCCAAGCTGGAACCGCGGCGGTGACGGCGGTGTTGGCCGGCACACGTTCGGGTTCGATCGCCTTCCGGCGTGCGCCCGGCGCCTCTTATCAGATCGAAACCTTCGTCACGCCACTGCCGACGGTGGCCAAGGACATCCGCCCGATGCCGCGCGATTGGCTGAATCCAGCCGGCAACGATGTGGACGCAAAGTTCCTGATGCCGTATCTGCGGCCCTTGGTCGGCGTCTTGCCGGCGATTGGACAGCTGACCTTCGCGCCGGTGGCGATCGGTGCGGCCGGTCGCTGAGCTGATTCGATCCAAGGCCGCGCATCGGCCTCCCGCGTCCTTGACACCTTAGGGTCCCTTTTTATCGTCCCGCTCCCTTCTCGCGCGGGGAGGGCTGGTGCTGCCACCTTAGCTCAGTCGGTAGAGCTACTGTTTTGTAAACAGTGGGTCGCCGGTTCGAGTCCGGCAGGTGGCTCCACTTGTTTTCGGTTACGTTTCTGCCGTGTTTTCTGCTTCGTTTCGCTGCTCGTTCTTTGCCAATGCTCTTTTGTCGTCGGCCGTCGTCCAATCGGGCACGCGGGTGGATACCAAAGTGGCCAAATGGGGTAGACTGTAAATCTACTGGCTCTGCCTTCGAAGGTTCGAATCCTTCTCCACCCACCACTCGCGACCATGCGGGTGTAGCTCAATGGTAGAGCAGCAGCCTTCCAAGCTGAACACGAGGGTTCGATTCCCTTCACCCGCTCCATCACGACACGACCACGGCCGGTTCGGCCGACGCTGCCTTAGCTCAGTTGGTAGAGCGCGTCCTTGGTAAGGACGAGGTCTTGGGTTCAAATCCCAAAGGTAGCTCCACTCACCTCCGATTCTTCTTTTCAACTCATTCATCACGCTGGTGGCCATACGCCGCCGCAGTTCCCCGGGAGCCTTTCATGGCCAAGGAAAAGTTCGTCCGCAACAAGCCGCACGTCAATGTCGGCACCATCGGCCACATCGACCACGGCAAGTCGACCCTGACCGCGGCGCTCGTGC
>JBBROQ010000097.1:0-11411 GCA_038229115.1 Planctomycetota bacterium
AATGCACGCGTGGGCAATCTGTAAACTAATGCGAAGACCAAGTGTAAAAGCAGGCCTGATTATCTTGGTCGTAGCCTATGGTATATCCCCCGCCATTGTTTCCACGATTCATGATCCATATGCCATTATCGAAGCTGCCGCTGAACTTTGTGTTTTCGTCAATCGAAACAATTATGGATTTACTGAATCCCACGCCATCCGCCCCGCATAAACCTTCATAACCTTTGTTTTCAAATCCCTTCGCTGCGATCCATGTATTGAAATCGGTTGGGCTAATGCGGAAATAGACCCCGCGGTAGAACGGCGATAATTTGTAATAGTAGTGGCGCCCAGATGCTGGGAAACCGCTGAGCTTCTCTCGGTCCTTGCCAATAGAAGGATGCTCCATTTCGTAAACAAAGATACCGATCGCCACGACGCAGCAGCCAACCAAAGTTAGTATTACTACCTTCAGAATCTTTGCGATCTTCCTCACGTCGGGTCAACGGCCTTTTTATTCCGGCCTATGTTGCCGAAAGCAAAGTGGCCGACCAAACCTCGGCATTGAATCCGACCAATCCGCCAGTCTTCATCACCACAAACGGCCGCTTCACCAGATTGCCATTCGTGCTCAATAATTTTAGCGCTTCTGCGACCGACATCGTTTTCAGTTTCGGGCTTAGTCCGAGTTCGCGGTAATCCGCGCCGCTACGGTTGAATAAGCGTCCGAGATCGCCGTCGACGGCGTTCAGGACTTGTTGCAATTCGGAAATGCTCGGCGGCTGTTCGCGGATCGGGATCACGCGATGCGTGACGTCATGTTCTTTCAGCCAGGCCAATGCGGTGCGGCAGGTGCCGCAACCGGCATAGGCATAGACTTTCAGCATGTGTGTTCAGCCCGAACACATCACGCAGCCTTCGGGATCCGACTGCGCGCAGGTGCCCTGGGCCCAGGCGATGACTTCTTCGGGTTTCATCGCATTGATTTCATCGCGGGTCGCGGTGCCGGCGGTCAGCAGGATATCGACGGCTTTCTTCAGCGTGTCTTGCTGCGTCCGGCGTTCTTGCTCCAGGACATTGTCGACGGTGACTTTTTGCGCCTGCCGGGCGGCCGTCTGGCGGATGTAATAACTGCCGGTTTTCAGGCCCTTTTCCCAGCCATAGAAATGCATCGAAGTCAGTTTGGCCAGATTCGCATCCTGTAGATAAATATTCATCGACTGCGATTGGCAAACGAAGGCGCCGCGGTCGGCGGCCAGATCGATGATATGTTTCTGCCGGATTTCCCACACCGTGCGATACAGATCCTTTAGATCCTGCGGCATGCCAGGAATGTCCTGGATTGAACCTTCGGCCGCGACGATGCGGTCCTTCATGGTTTCGCTCCACAGTCCGCGCGCCAACAGATCGCGCACCAAATAACGATTGATGCGCACGAATTCACCAGAAAGAACATTGCGCTTGAAGATGTTCGACGGGATCGGCTCGAAGCCTTCGGTGTTGTCGAGGATGTTCGCGGTCGACGCGGTCGGCATCGGCGCCAACAGCAGGCTGTTGCGCAAACCGTGTTCGCGCACCTGCCTTTTCAGCGTCTTCCAATCATAGCGGCCGCTCTGGCAGTAAACTTCTTCGGCGGTCGCGGGCAGCGCTTCGCCTTTGGCTTTGCGTTCTTCGTACCATAGATCGAATTGCAACCGGCCCTGCGACGCCGGCGAACCGGCGAAGGTTTGATAGGGGCCGTGTTCCTTCGCCTGTTCCATCGAACTTTCGGCAGCGGCGTGATAGATGGTTTCGAAGATTTCGCGATTGAGCACGCGCGCGCCGGCGGAATCCCAGGTCAAACGCAGACGCATGAACACATCGGCCAAACCCTGCACGCCGATGCCGATTGGACGGTGACGCATGTTCGACGTATAGGTTTCCGGCACCGGATAATAATTAAGATCGATAACTTTGTTCAGGTTGCGGGTGATGACTTTGACCACGCGATGGAGTTCAGCGTGATCGTAACTCCATGCTTCGCCGCCGGCGCTATCGTCACGGATATATGCCGGCACACTGACCGAGGCAAGATTGCACACCGCAATCTCATCCTTCGCGGTGTATTCAATGATCTCGGTGCACAGATTCGATGATTTGATCGTGCCCAGGTTCTGCTGATTGGATTTACGGTTGGCCGCGTCCTTATACAGCATGTACGGCATCGAGGTTTCGACCTGCGTTTCGCAGATCTTCCGCCATAGCGCCTGTGCCGGCATGGTGTGGTTGCCGCGGCCTTCGCTTTCATAACGCGTATACAGCGCTTCGAAATCCTTGCCCCAGCAGTCGGACAGACCGGGGCAGCGCGCCGGATCCATCAACGTCCAGGTGCCGCCGTCTTTCACTCGCTGCATAAACAAATCTGGTACCCACAGGCCGTAAAACAACGCGCGGCAGCGCAGTTCGTCCTTGCCGGTATTGCGCTTCAGGTCGAGGAATTCAACAATGTCGGCGTGCCACGGTTCCAGATAGATCGCGAACGAACCCTTCCGTTTGCCGCCGCCCTGGTCGACATAGCTCGCGGTCGCATCGAAGTTGCGCAACATTGGCACCAGACCATTGGACGTGCCGCCGGTGCCGGCGATCGGCGAGCCAGCCGCGCGCACATTGTGCACATGCAGACCGATGCCGCCGGCCATTTGGCTGATCATCGCGCAGTCGGTCAAAGTTTTGTAAATGCCACCGATCGAATCGTCATGCATGTGCAAAAGGAAACACGACGACATCTGCGGCTTCGGCGTGCCGGCATTGAACAACGTCGGCGTCGCATGGGTGAAACGCTTGGTCGACATCAAATGATAGGTCTCGAACGCGTGTTCTAGATCATGGCCATGAATCCCGAGCGAAACCCGCATCCATAAATATTGCGGCCGCTCGACGATTTTCTTGCCCAGTTTCATCAGGTACGATTTCTTCAGCGTCGAGATGCCCTGAAAATCGAAAGTCATATCGCGCTCAATCACGATCTCGGCTTCGATGCGTTCCTTGTTGGCGCGCACCACGGCCAGCAATTCGTCAGAGACCGCCGGCACATGGCGGCCATTGCCGTCGCGTCGGGCGTGCAATTGTTCGATCACGGTGGCGAAGGAATCCGAGGTTTCCTTATGCAGGATCGATGCCGACAATCGTGCGGCGAGAAAATCATAATCGGGATGCGTGGTGACCAGGTTTGATGCGGTTTGCACCGCCAGATCGTCGAGTTCACGCGTACTGACGCCGTCGAAAATGCCGGCGATGACTTTTTGTGCGACCAGGATTGGTTCGACGGCTAGACCAGCGGCGAGGACTTCAATGCGGTGCGTGATCTTGTCGAGTTGCACGTCTTCGCGATGGCCGTCGCGCTTCAGGATCTGCATAGGCATGGAAATATTCTTTCAGCAGGCGTAACGTGACGAATGACCGGGGGACGAAACCGGAGGCGGATTAAAAATCGGCGTCGAAAGCGATGCGCTGGTCAGCAACCGGAACGCCGACGCCAGCGCGGCGGTATTCAGCGACTTTCTTTTCATGGAAGTTGGTCTTGTTCTGAAGACCGATGCGTTCCATGAAATCGAATGGGCAGCGTTCGTTCCAGATCCGTTCGCAGCCCAATTGCGCCAGCAGGCGATCGGCGACAAAGCGGATATAGCGTTGCATCGAATCAGCATTCATGCCGATGAGCGATACGGGCAATGCTTCGGTGGCGAACCGACATTCGATTTCGACGGCTTCTTCGACGATCTGGCGAATGCGTTCGTGCGAACATTTTTCCTGAAGTTTGCCGTGCATCATGATCGCGAAATCAGTGTGTGCGCCTTCGTCGCGCGAGATCAGTTCGTTCGAGAAGCAAAGGCCGGGCAACATGCCCTGTTTCATGTCCTTGATCCAATAGATCGAACAGAACGACGACGAAAAGAAAATGCCTTCGACGCAGGCGAATGCGACCAAACGTTCGGCCAGCGGCCGATTGCTTTCCAGCCAGCGCATCGCCCACGCGGCCTTGTCGCCGACGATCGGCACGGTTTCGACCGCATTAAACAAACGGCGACGTTCGTGTTCGTCCGCGATATAGGTATCGATTAACAGCGAATAGGTTTCGCTGTGCACGGTTTCGATCAGCATCTGCATCGAATAATAGGCGCGGGCTTCGGACGCGGCGATTTCAGTATAGAATCGTGCGGCGAGATTTTCGTTCACGATGCCGTCGGACGCGGCGAAGAACGCTAGGACGTGCGAAAGAAAATGCCGCTCGCCGTCGGTTAGCTTTTTCCAGTCCTGCTGATCTTTGGCCAAGTCGATTTCTTCGGCGGTCCACATCAGCGACAAATGATCTTTATAGGCCTTCCACAAATCATCATGTTCGATCGGAAAAAGAACGAACCGGTCAAGATTGGGTGTGGTCAGCGGATCGGCCAAGCGGCCAAGCAGACGTTCGAGTCCGGCGACCTCGGGCGTATCGGCTTCGGCGCGTGCTTGGCGACGGTTTTCGCGGTACAGCACGAACCGGCGCGCGGCGTCGTGTTCGCCGGCGCGCATCAACGCGAGTTCGGCCTGATCCTGAATTTCTTCGACATAGAACGATCCGCCGCCGGGTTGGCGCGCGACCAAGGCGTCACAAACGCGACGCGTCAGATCGTCGACCAACACCCGGCGCCCAGCGGCCAGCGCGTCAAGGCTGACGCCGTCGGTGGCGGCCAGGGCTTTGCCGAGGGCGTTGGCGATGCGTTCGGGCGCGAACACGCGGAAGCGCTCATCGCGCGCGCGCACCCGCCAAGCGGTGAAGCGCGCGATATCAAGCGACGAGAGGGAGGCGGTGGTGGTGGAGGCGGCAGCAGTCATCAGGAGAAGTCCTCGGCGGCGGCAGGCCGCGCGTGAACGGTGGGCTCAGGCGTAGAAAAAGGCTGGAAAACTGGCTTGGTTGCGACGTCGGGCAGGTGGCGAAAGCGACTCAGATGAGCAAAGGGATGGGCGAAGGGGATAGGTAGAGGAAACTACAAGGAGTGGTGGTTCGTCAACTGCCTGCACACTACACATTGTGGTCGTTCGCCTGCTTTGCCCGCTACGCGCGATGCAATTGGAACGCTGGCAGAGCCCGATTTTGGCTCTTGTTCGTTACGTCAGAGCGGCTTGGAACAGCCGACGATCCCTCGCGCCGCCGGCACATTTGGCGCATGCCTATGGCGTTCACTGAAAGTGGGTCTTGGCGCGGTCGTCGGCGCTACGGTTTTAGGGCGCGGTGTAGCCGAAACCGCCGCCCGGAACCAAGCGCACGCCGTAGGCGGCCAGGATCGGTCCCTCGGTGATGACCGTGTCGGGTGCGCCAGCGGCCAACACGCGGCCGTCGACCAGCAACACTACCTGCGTCGCCAACGTCTGCGCCTCGGCCAGATCGTGCAGCGCCACCACGATCGTGCGTCCGGCGGTCGCCAACCGGCGCAGCAACGCCCCAAGCGCAACGCGATGGCCCACGTCCAGCGCGCTCGTCGGTTCATCCAACAGCAACGTGCCGGCCCCGGTGGCGAGCGCGCGCGCGATCAGCACGCGTTGCGCCTCGCCGCCCGACAACGTCGTGAACGCGCGCGCGGCCAGATGCAGGCCGTCGACGGCGGCGAGCGCATCGGTGACTGCCGCCGCGTCAGCGGACGGACTGGTGCCGTGCGCATAACGCCCCATCGCCACCACCGCGCGCACCGGCAACGCCGCAGTCAGATCGCTGCGCTGCGGCACATACGCTACGCGCTGCGCGCGTTCGCGATGACTGAGCGCGCGCACCGGCGCGTCGCCCAACAACACCGCGCCGCGCGTCACCGGCAGCAGTCCGGCCGCGGCTAGCATCAGGCTGGATTTACCGCTGCCATTGGGGCCGATCACCACGGTCAAGGCCCCGGCCGGCGCGCTCAGGCTGACGCCGTGCAGAACGTTGCGACCGCCGCGCGACAGATGCACCTCGTCCAAGCGCAGGGCGTTGGCAACTGTCGTTGAGCTATTCATGCGCGTGCTAAACGCCGGAAAAACCACAGGAAAAACGGTGCTCCGATTAAGGCCGTGATGACGCCCAGCGGAATCTCACCCTGCCCGGTGGCCAGCACTCGCGCGGCCACATCCGCGAGCGTTAAAAACGCCGCGCCGCCAATCGCCGCCAAAACGATCAACGGCCGATGCGCCGGGCCCACCCACGCGCGCAATGCGTTCGGCACCACCAGGCAAACGAACGGCACGCCGCCGCCCAACACCACCGCGGTGGCGCTCAAAACCGCCGTCCACACCAACGTCCACCGCCGCACGCGCGCGACGTCGACGCCCAATGCCTGCGCCTCGGTTTCGCCCGACAGCAACAGATCCAACGGCCGGCCCCAGGCCCACGCCGCGACCACACCAACGCCCACCAACGGCAAGGTCATCGCGACCCGCGCCGTCGCCGCGCCATCCAATCCGCCCAACGAAAACGCGATCAGCGCGCGGCCCAACGCGAAGCGGTTCGCGCCCAGCGCCAACACATACCCAGCGATCGCGCTCAGCAGCAGCGACAGCATCAGTCCGATCAACAACACCGACGCCAGTTCGCCACCGCCCCGTTCGCCGCCGCAGCGCCGCGCCAACGCCAGCAACAACGCCAACGCCGCCAGCGCTCCGGCGATGCCCCCGAACGGCAGCCAGAATTCACGCGGCAGCCAGCCCAACCACGCGGCCGCCGCGCCATCAACCACCATCAGCGTCAGCATCGCGCCCAAGCCCGCGCCCGCGGTCACGCCCGTCACCGACGGGCTGGCCAGCGGATTGCGAAACAGCCCCTGCATCAGCACCCCGGCCACGGCCAAACTGGCCCCGGCGGCCACCCCCGCGAGCAGCCGCAGCGCCCGCAATTCCAGCACCATGCGATCGACCGCCGACCACGGCAGGGGGCCCACTGCCAACGACAGCGCCGCGGCCAACAGCAACGCCGCGCACAGCAGCACGATCGGTATCCAGGCCCGCGTCATTTGCCGGATTCTCCAGTTTTTTGCGGCGTTGGCGCGGATTCCAGCCGCAGTCGCCGCTGTTCCGCCAGCGCCTCGGCCGCGTCCAACAGCGCCAGCCCCGGCGCGCTCAACAAATCCTCATCCAGTTCAAGCACGCGGTTGTGCGCCAGTGCTGGCACGCGTCCGGCACCAGGCAGCGCGCGCAACGCCGCGCTCATACCCACGCCGGTGACAATCACGTCGGGTGCGATCTTCAGCAAATCCTCGGGCTGATACTGCGGCCAGTCGCGGAACCCGGCCAGCGCCGCGGCATCGGTAAAACCAGCCGCTTTCAACACCTCGCCATAACTGGTGCCAACCGTGCCGCCGAACAATCGCGCATCATAGATGCTGACATAACACGCGCGCCGACGCGGCCACGCCGGATCGGCAACGCGCTGCAAACGCTGCTGAAAAGTTGCCGCCACGGTTTCGCCGCGCGCGCGCGCGCCGCACAACGTGGCCAAATCGACGACGTACTGAGCGCACGATGCCGGCCCGCGTTCTTCGCCGATGCGCCACACCGCGATGCCGGCCGAACGTAAACGCGCGCAAAAACCAGGATCCGCGAACGCCGACACCAACACCAAATCTGGGCGCAGACCCAGCAGATCCTCGACGCTGGCCCCGGTCAGGACGGTGCCCGGCACTACCGCCAACTGCGCCGCGAACGGACTGTGCGCGCGCGCATGTGCGGTGACTCCCGCGAAGCGCTCCAGCAATCCCACCGCTGCCGCGGCCTCATCCAGTTGCGGCACCACGCTGACGATGCGGCGCCACTCGCGCACCGGCACCATCACGCCATCGCTGCCGCGGACCTCAGAAATGACAGCGCCGTCGTGCGTTGACGCGGGGGCCGCGCTGGGCGTCGGCACATGCAGCGCCAGCGCGATCGCTGCCGCTGCCATCAGGGCCAGCAACAGCGCCGCCGCATTGGCCCCGTCGATCACGCTCAGCCCGCGCATGTCAGCTTGCCCGGCGCATCAGAACGTCAGCACCGCGCCGCCATACGCCGACCGCCCCGCCGTGCTGTACCCAGGATTAACGCTGTACGCGCGATCGAGCAGATTCTCAGCGCGCACATACAGCTCGGCCCACGGCCGCGGCGTCCACCCAGCGACCGCGTGCACCAACGTATACCCGCCCAGATCCGACGGCGTCGCGTGACGATGTCCGATGGCATCAATGGTCACGCCCATCCACACCTTCGACCAATGCCACGCTGGCGTGATGGTTAGGTGGTTGTGCGGCAGCAGCACGATTGCCGAGCCACCTTGATCGTCGCGAACGAAAGTGTGCACGATGGCACAGCGTGGGCCGTGTTCACCATCGCGCCAACCCAGGCGGCTCTCGATGCCGTCCACGCGCGGACCATCGACATTGATCGATTGATAGGTGTTCGGGTCGTACCCAATGCGGGTCTGATACGTGGTGCGGAATAGCACGTTCCTGAGCGTCACATCCGCGGGCAACGTCGACTCGTGTCCGACCTCGGCCGTGAGGCTGCGCTGCGGTTGCAAATCGGCGTTGCCGTAGGTCGGCGCATACAGCTCATATAAACTGGGCGCGCGAAAAGCCGTGCCGACCGCGGCTAGCAATTTCACCGAATGCATGGGAAATACCGCCGCCGCCGTGCGCCACGTGGTGGCATTGCCGAACTGGTCGTGGTGGTCGACGCGCACCACCGCCGAGAGTTCGGCGCACTCACCGCCGCCACGCAGCTGTGCCCACGCACCAGTCAGTTGGCTGCTGTGTTCGTACTGATCGCCGAAACTGTCAAACTTCCCGCGGCTGTTCAGCCGATCGATGCCCACGGTGAACTCGGCGTGCTGCAACCAGGTCGGCTCGGTGGTGTTCGCCGGCAGCACATCCGCGGTCGCGCGCACTGACGCAAAACCCTCGCGCCCGCGATACCCGTATTCGCCCTCGTCATTGCTCGAACCAATGCGATTGGTCTGCGTCGCGGCAACATCCGCGGCTATGGTCAGGCGTTCGGCGACGTGTCCTTGCCCACCGGCCGAAACCCGGCCGACGCGCTGATGCACGTTCGCACTGGCGTCGTCGGGCGCGGCAAAACCGTCATATTCCTGATTCGCGCCGATGGCGTTGACGCCGACATACAGCACACCGTCGCCCGGCAATTTCGCCTGCACGCGCGCGTTCACCCCTAGGCGCGTCAGCGCATCGGCTTCGTGCTTTTTCGGATCGCCTTTTGCGTCTGCATCAGTCTGCGTGCTGAAGCCATCGCTGCGCAAACCGACGATGCCAAACGTGTACCCGATAGTCTTCGTCACCGGCCCGGTCGCGGTCGCATCGATGCGCGCGGTGCCATAGCTGCCGCCTTCGATCAGCACGGTATTCACCGGCGTTTCGGTCGGCGCGGCGGTAATCAGGTTGACCACGCCACCCACCGCGCGGCTGCCATACAGACCGCTTTGCGCGCCTTTCGCGATCTCGATCCGGCCAAGCGCTGCGTCGTTCAGCACGCTCACATTCGCGTCGGACGCAATCGCGGTCGGATCATTCAACGGCACGCCATCCAACAGCACCTGCGTGTCGCTACTGCGCAGCCCGCGCAGGCTGATGCGCGCCGCGCCGCCATCGACGCCGCCGTACAGGCTCTGCGTTTCCACCCCGCTGATGCCACGCAGTTGTTCGAACACCTGCGCCGGATGGCCGCGCTCGCGGCGGTCTTCTGAATCGATGACATCGACCACGCTGGTGGTCTGCGCCAGCGTTTCCGGCGCGCGCTGCGCACTGACGATGATCGTCGTCTCGGAGCTTTTTGTCTCAGCGCTGGGCGTTGTTGTTGGCTCGGCGCTCTTGGGCGTGGCTGGCTCGGCGCCATGCGCCGTGACCAACGCCATCAGCGTCAGCGAAGTGATGGAGGTGATGGAAGTAGAGGACGTGGCAAGGTGCCGGATGCGCATGAAGCTCCCGTGGCCGAATCGGCCGAAGGAATGTGACGAACCTGGAAACACCGCGTTTCCAGTGCATCTCGCAACACGCGATCAGGGAACGGAGCCACCTCAGACATAAATGTCCAAGCGTAGCGTGACCCCGTTCCTCGAAGGTCGTGCCGCAAGGCCCAGGCAGGTCTCCTGACTTCTGGATCAGTCCATTCGGCGGTCTTCCCATGCGCTCACACGCACAGTGACGATTGCCGAACAGTCCCCAGTTACAGTGGCGGGTCCGCGCCGGATTCGCACCGGCTTCCCTATTCTCCCGTCGTCTGACGGGCACCTTGGCGGGCAGGGATGTAGGCCGTCGAATCCACACCACAAGCGCAGGACTTGCGGCCCGCGCCCACGCGCACACGTTTCGCCCCATGCCCAGCATGCGCGTAAAACCCAGTAATCGCCGTCTGTATGTGTTGCGCGCGACCTACGTCCCCGCCGTGCGCGACCAACAAGGCCGCGTCCAACGCGGCACCGGCCGAGCCAAAGAAGAGACCCTCGGCTCAGTCGCGTTAGAGCGTCTCGACGCCGGGCTACCCAGCGCCCTGGCCGACAAACTCAGCACCCGCGAACGTCATCAGGTCGAACAGCTGATCGCCGAACAAGCCCGCACCCGCGACTTTCAACGCATGGGCCATGACCTCGCCCACGCCCACGCGCCCGTGGATGCCCTGGTGCAAGCCCTGCGCCATTTCCCGGCTGAAATCACCCAAGCCCAGCTCAACGAATTCGCCGCCGGCGCCCAAGATCTGCTGCGCGCCGTCCGCGCCCGCACCCGCCGTCAGGGCATGACCATCGGCGCCGCGCCGAAGCCGCGACGTAAAACCACGGCGGATATTCCGGGGCAGCAGTCGCTTCTCGACGGCTGAACACACGCCCGCCCCATAACAATGTCGTCCAGCGTCACGCTGCGCATCGGCACGATCGGCGTTAACCTTCCGCACGATCCGTCGGCTCGGCTGACGCCGCCACGTTGGCCATTTGGCCATGGCGCTCAGCATGCACAAAAGAGGTCCGATCCATGTCCGACACGCCTGACCATCCTTCGTCGTTTCGCGTCTGTGCGCATTAGCACTTCATCTCCACCGATGCGCTGCTCGCGGTCGCACAACGCTTCCATGCCGACCATGTCCAATATCTGCTCGTCGGCGGTCTGGCGGTAGCCGCGCACGGCTATCTGCGTTTCACTGCAGACATCGACCTCATCATCGGCTTCGATGGCAGCAACGAACACAAGGCGATCACCGCGCTGAGTGCGCTTGGATTCGTCCCGCGGGTTCCGGTCGACATGAAGGCCTTTCTCGACCCCGACCAGCGCGCGGCCTGGGCCGCAACCCAGCGCGCGGCCTGGGCCGCAACCAAAGAAATGCTCGTATTCACCGTGACCAGACAGACCACCGAGATCGACCTCTTCCTGCACGCGCCCGCTGATTTTGCCCAGAAATTCGCCGCCGCGATG
>JBBROQ010000098.1:0-11374 GCA_038229115.1 Planctomycetota bacterium
GCGCAGGCGATGGGGGTCGAACTGGTCGCGAAGCCGGCGGCGTGGCGCGCGGTCCAACAGTGGTTCGCGACGCACGCGCCCGACCACACCGTGCCCGAGATCAATCGCCGCCAAGCCTTGGTGCCGATCGGCGCGCGCCTGCTGTCTAACAGCGCCGGCACCGCGCCAGGTTTGCTGGCGCGTCTGGGCACGGCATGGATTGCCTGTCTGCCCGGCGTGCCGCATGAACTGCGTTTGATGGTCGAGCAACTGTCGCCGCTGTTGCCGCGCCTCGTTCCCGGCCTGTGTCGGCCGGTGATCGGCGAACTCTACCTCGCCGGCATCGGCGAATCGCGCGCGCAGGAACTCTGCGGCGAGCGTCTGACCGCCAGCAATCCGACCGTCGGCATCACCGTCAGCGAGGCCGGCCACATCGTCATTCGCGCGGTCGGCACCGCGGCGGAAGTTCGGCCGCGGATGATTGAGCTGCGGAAATTGCTGGCCGATTTCGCGCTGCCCGAAGCCGGACTCGCGGCGTCGCTGGTCGCGCAGGTAAGTTCAACGGGGCAGACCGTCACCGCTGCTGAAAGCTGCACCGCCGGCCACGTGATCGCGGCGTTGGCCGCGGCGCCAGGCGCGTCGGCAATCTTATTGGAAGCCTTCATCACCTATCACGCCGCGGCAAAAACCGCGCGTTTGGGCGTGCCAGCGGCGCTGATCAAAAAGCATGGAGTGGTCAGCGAAGCGGTCGCGCGCGCGATGGCCGAAGGCGCGCGGCGTACGGCCGGCGCGGACTTTGCCCTGGCCACCACCGGCATCGCCGGCCCCGGCGGCGGTACTGCAGCGACGCCGGTAGGCACGGTGTGGCTGGCCTGCGCCAACGCGCATGAAACGGTCACGCGGCGAGTGTTGTTGAACGGCGAACGCACCCGGGTGCAGGCGCGCGCCGCGGCGCATGCGCTGTTGTTGCTGTGGCAGGTCGTGCGGGGTCAGCCGCCGGCAGGGAAGGCAACAGCCGCCGGCGGCCGCGCTTCGGTGGCCACCGCCCAGCGGGTAGCGTTACCTCACGGAGCGGGCAATACCGCTAATGCAGTGCCGCCGCCGCGGCCTTCCCGGTCAACACCGCAGTAATGATCGGGCCCAGTTGCGGATGGTGTTGAAAGTCCAGCTGCCGTCGTGCCGCCAGATGACGCGCGGCGGTCAGCTGTTTGCGATTGAGCAGGCACAACAGGCCACGGTAGAATAATTCGGGTTCATCGGCCGTGCAGCCATCTAAGAGCGCCAATAGATCGGTGTCGTTGACCAAACTCGGTGAATATTCCGCCAAGCGCAGGATTACCTGCGCGCGGCAGCCATGGTCCTGGATCAGGCCGCGCAGCTGCTGCACTTCGTCGAGTCGGTTGCGCGCCAGCGCGACCAAGGCGGCAATCAGCCACGCCCGATCGGCATGCGTGCTCAGTGGTCGAAAACCCGCGACCAACGCGTGCGCGGCGTCTGGTTCATCATGTTCCAGATGCCACGCCGCGGCGGCGACCACGGTGGCTTCGCCATAGAATCCAGCGAACGGAGCGAGCGTGGTCTGTGGATGCGTGCTGGCTTGGCCGACTAACAGCGCGAGCAGTTCGTCGGGCTCGCGCACCAGCAGCACCGCGCGGTTCTGCTGTAAATAAGCCGCCACCGTCGACAGCAGATCGGTACGGACGCGCAGTATCAGCAGGCAGAGCGCATAGGCGATCGTCGGCGTGGTGGTCGGCACCGCCCACAACCACGCCGGCGCGATGGTGTCAGGAAAGCGACGCGCCAGCACCAGACGCGCGGTGGCTTGTTCTTCGGCGTCGGTGATCGCGGCGACGGTGGCGATGGCTTCATCGCGTGGGCATTCGTGGAGGCGTGCGCTCCAGTCGCGTCCGGCGTTGGCCAGGCCCAGGCGCTCATACAGCGCGAGCATGTCCGCGTCGTCATCGATCAGCGCGCGGGTGAATCCGGCGCGGACGAGGAAGTCGACCACGCCGCCTTCAGCGACCAGAGTGAAGTTGGCCAGATCGCGGGCGGTGTAAAACGTGAACGCGCCTTCGGCGCCGAAATGCACTAGGCGCCACACCGCGGCCGACAACGCCAACCGATAGCATTCGTCGCGCACCACATTGCCGCTGCTGAAGCGGGCATAGAGCTCAACCCGCATTTGGCCAAGCGCGGCCGCGGGTTCAGGCGCGACAAGCGTGAATTCAGGCGCAGTCACGGGCAATCTCCTGCAACCGTGGCTGCAACGTGACGACGGCTTTGTCGAGGGCATCGCTGAGCCCGTCGAGGGCGTTGAGCACCTCCCAGCGGAAGCGCGCGGTGGAGGGAGTTCGCCGACGCAGATGCATTTCTGCTGTGGTGTTGTGCAGGGCCGAGCGCAGGAAGTAATAGAACGCCCATTTGTTGCCTTCGGACACGCCAGAAGTGACGTTCAGGCGCTGCGCCAGGGCCTCGATCGGCCAGCGCTCGGGGGGCAGCGCGCGCGCCGCGGTTAGGTCGCTGCGCAGGCTGCGCAGATGCGCGCGGAAACCTTCGCCGTCCTCCGGCAACGCTCGTGCGCGTTGCCGCCAATTGGCCAAACGCTCTGGTTTCCCCGGCGGTAACTGCATGGGCGCGAGCTTGGGCAGATCATTGGGATCTGGGAGCGGTGCCGCTTCAGTGTGATCGATGTGCGCCCCGACGCGATCATGCGCGTTGACGTTGTAGACCTTACGCCCGGCGGCGCGGATGCTGGCGGCGTCGCTGGCGATCTCGCCTCGGAAGCGATCCCACCACACGATCGACGGCACCAAACCACCGTCATTGCCGGGAATCATCCGATCCTCGTAGCCGCTGGCGACACGGGCGCTGGCGGCGACGCGTTGCTTCTGCTCCTTCCACAAACCGGACGAATAGCTGGCCCCGCTCCAGTGGCTTTGATCGCGCGCGCGCGCCAGGTCATGTCCGACCAGATACACCGGGCCATGGCTGAGCGAGGCGCCGACGGTGAAAGAGCACACGCCGGTAGACGACCCGGTATTGGCGCGGTGACCGGGATTTTCCAGGAGCCAGTTATAGAGCTGATCACCGGCAAACAGACCAATGGCGCGGCCCTCGAACGGCACCAATGCCGCCGGCGGTACCACGCACGAACCGGCGAAGACCGTACGCGTACCGCGTGCGGATTGCACCAGGTCGACGGTCGCGGGCAGCCGTTCCAATGGCGTGACGAAATGCGGTTCGATGCCGGCGGCGACCAGTCCTGGCAGCACCGAATCGCAGGCGACCAGAATGCATCGATGCTGCAATTCTTGCAGCCGAGGAATGTGCTTGGCCAGGCTGGGCCCGCCGGCGATCGAGATCACCGGCGTCTGCCCGAACATGCCCCAGCAGTCATCGAGCGTGGGTGCGGCCAGAATGGTGCCGGCGTTCTGCGCGGCGTTGGTCAGGCCGGTGAACGAATCCATGATGTCGTTGCCGTACATCTGCGGCCGATCCGACAGCGCTTTCATGAGCGCCGGGCTCCATTCGCGCCGGCTGGTTTCACCCGCCAGGGTCAACGGATGGTCGGCGACGATATCGATGCCGGCCAGACGCGGCAGATCTTCGTGATGACGGAAGTGTTCGTACATCAACGTGGCGATGTCGTCTTCGCTGTGCAGTACCACCATCTGCGGGCGCACGCGCTGCACCGCTGGCAACAGTCCTGGGGTCATGCCGAAAGCCGCAGCGAAGGCAGTCTCCTCACCGGCAAGCAGCAACACCAGGACCTGCTTATCGCGCAGCAGCGCATCTTCGGCGATCCAGCGCAACACACTGCCATCGCCCCAGCCGACGATCAGTAACAGACTGGCGTGGTTATTGGCGGCGACGCCCAAATGCCGCCGCGCACCGGCCAGATCAAGACTGGTAACCGGCGGCGCGGGTACGGGCTCAATGGGTAAAAGCGGAGCAAAGCCAGGGTGAATGGTCAGCAGCTCTGCGCGCTGTTCGGCGTAAAGCTGTGCGTTGAATCCGTTCATGCGCCTGTGGCCTCCGTGCCGCGATTAGTATTCCTCTGGCTGTGCTCCGGCGCAAGCCGAGCTGGCTCGCCCAGTCTTATTGCAGCAGCTTCAGGACGCCCTGGGGTAGCTGATTGGCCTGTGCCAGCATGGCGGTGGCCGACTGCACCAGGATGTTGTTCTTTGTGAACTCGGCCGATTCGGCAGCGAAATCCACGTCCCGGATGGTCGATTCAGCGGCGGTCAGATTCTGCGACGAGACGTTCAGGCTGCTGATGTTGGATTCCAGCGTGTTCGATTGGAACGCACCCAAGCGGCCGCGCATCACGGTCACCACATCGACGGCTTTATCGAGTACCTTCAGCACATCGTCGGTGTTGCCGCCCATCAGGCTGTTGCCCTTCAGATCGGACAAGGACCGGAATAGCGACGACACACCCTGGCCAAGATCCGAAGTACGCGCCGATTCCACCGTCACCGATTTCTTCTGCCCGACGTTGGCGCCGATCTGGAAGGTCGCGCCGGTGCTTAGGCCATCGATCAGGCCCAGATACAGACCGCTCTGGTTCGAACCGCCGGTGACCGACAGCGGCGCCGTCAGGCTGATGCGATAGCCGGTGCCGGCTGAACTCACCAGGGTTAGATCAGCGCCCGATTGGCTCAGTGAAATGACATTGCCGGCGCTGGCACCGGTGGTTGCGACCGAGCCGACCGCGCCGCTGTTGAGCAGCAACAAGGCGGCTAGATCAGTGCCGGCCGTGCCGGCGGTGGTGAGGTCAACCGCGCCGCTGGCGCCGTTAACATAACTGAGCGTGATAGTGGCCGAGGAGCCATAGCGCTTGTTCACCAGCACGATGTTGCCGGTACCCGAGCCACCGCCAACGCCGCTGTATACCGCGGCGGACGTGGTCTGACTGACCACCAAGGCAGTGAATCCCAGGGTGCGTCCGATGCTGTTGAGTGCGCTCATCAGATCATTCTTGGTCTGACCAGAGCTGATTGCGACGTTGCTACCGTTAATCGCAACGGTGAAGGCCTTCTGAAACTGGTCGGTGCCGGACATCGCCACCAGCGTGCCGCCCGTCATGATGTCGGTGCTGCCGGCGGCGATGAACAAGTTGCCTTGGGTCGCCTCGGTGGTGACCAATAATGAGTGATAGCCACGGGTGATGGTCCCCGCCGCCAAGCCCGCTGCATAGTGGCTGCCAGTCTGCGCGCCGGAGACCAGCGGGCTGTTCGGGCGGAAGGAACTGAGCGAGCCGTCGAGCAGCTTCTTGGTCCCGAACTGAGTCTGCTGCGCGATGCGATCCACCGATTCGACGATGTTGTCCATTTCCGTCTGGTCAGCGGTGAGCTGATTGATGTCGTTGGCACCTTCGTTGGCCGCATGCAGGGCCAGAGAGCGGGCCTTGGTCAGCAAGTTGTTCACCTCTTCCAAAGCACCCTCCGCGGTCTGCACCAGCGACACCGCAGTCTCGCTGTTTCGTATCGCTTGATTGGTACCACTGATCTGGCCACGCATCTGCTCGCTGATGATCAGCCCGGCGGCATCGTCAGCCGCATGATTGATGCGTAGGCCGCTGGAGAGCCGCTCAAGCGACTTCGACAGCATGGCCGAGTTCTTGGCGATCTGGTTGTGACCGTTCAACGCGTCGATGTTATGATTGATGCGCAGACTCATAGTAACTCCCCAGAGGTGGGTTTAAGCAAGCGGAAGCGTGACGTAACGCTCAACGCATGGCCTGTGCCAATTCACCTAGCCGCGGAAAACTCGCCGATTTCATTGATCGAGCACAAGATGTGGTGGAGCACCAGCATTCTGACCACTAGATGGCTGTAGCTGCGTCGACGGATACATGGCGTTGACCGAGAACTTTCCCGCGTCGCTGTCGCGTATAACCGCGCGGGCTGTGTCCGGGCATGAAATGACCGCCTCGGCACACGGCATTCGGCGCACAGCGCGAACGCCAGCCAACGAAAGCACCCCCGGGCCAAGGCCCGGGGGTGCTTTCATCAACCAACTGAAACCGATGCGAAGCGACTTAGCCCAGGAGCTTCAGCACGCTTTGCGGCAGCTGATTGGCCTGCGCCAGCATCGCGGTGGCCGATTGCACCAGGATGTTGTTCTTGGCGAAGTTCGCCGATTCCGCCGCGAAATCGACGTCGCGGATGGTCGACTCGGACGCGATCAGGTTCTGATTCGCCACCGCCAAGCTGGCGATGTTGCTTTCCAGGGTATTGGCCTGGAAAGCACCCAATTTACCGCGTTGCAGCGTGATGTCGTTGATCGCCTGATCGATGACTTTTAACGCCTCGCTCGCATTTCCCGAGGTCAACGACCCGGTCAGCGAACCGACGTTCTTGTAGCTGCTCGACACGCCCTGGCCAAGATCGCCGGCCTTGGCGCTGGCAAGATCGACTGACGCAGTCTGGCCCGCGTTGGCGCCGATCTGGAAGGTCGCTCCGGTGCTGTTGCCATCAATCACACCGGCATACAGACCGCTGCCGTTCACGCCGCCGCTGATCGCCAGATTGGCGTTCAAGTTGATACGGAAGCCCTGACCAGCGGTGGTGCTCACCAAAGTCAGGCTGTTACCCGATTGGGCTACCGCGACTGCGGTGCTGCCCGTGGTTGCGGTGCCGCCAGCGGTGCCGCTGAACAGCAGGAGTGAGCCGGCCAAATCGGCGCCGGCGGTGTAGGTACTGGTGATTGACGTCGCGCCGGAGGCGCCGCTGACGAACGCCAACGACAGCGTCGACGATGAGCCAAAGTTCTTATTGATCAGGATGATCGCGCCGGTGTTAGAGCCGGTCGAACCAGACAGCAGGTAAGTTGCCGCTGCCGCCGTGGTACCCGAAGCAGCCACCGCGGCGGTGAAACCGAGGGTGCGGCCGAGGGAATTGAGGGCATTGACGAAATCAGTCTTAGTCGAACCGGAAGCCACGGCGAGCTGCACGCCATTCACCGCAACGGTGAATGCCTTTTGAAACTGCGATGAACCGCTCTGCTCATCCAGCGCATTGCCCGTGATGATGTCGGTCGCACCGCCATTGATGAACAGGTTGCCCTGGGTGGCGGTGGTGGTGATCACCAGAGAATGATAGCCTTTGGTGATGGTGCCGGCTTTGAGTCCTGCGGCCATGTAGTTGCCGGTCTGAGCCGAACCAACTAGCGCGCTATTGGAGCGGAACGAGGTCAAGGAACCATCCAGCAGCTTCTTAGTGCCGAACTGCGTGTTGCTGGCAATACGATCGATTGAGGACGTGATATTGTCGAGTTCAGTCTGGTCAGCGACCAACTGGTTCTGGTCGTTGGCACCTTCGTTGGCGCTGTGCAGGGCCAGGGTGCGGGCCTTGGTCAGCAGCGTGTTGACCTGGTCCAACGCGCCTTCGGCGGTCTGCACCATGTTGACCGCGGTTTCGCTGTTTTTGGTCGCCTGATCGGTACCGGCGATCTGGGCGCGCATTTGCTCGCTGATGATCAGGCCGGCGGCGTCGTCCGACGCGTGGTTGATGCGTAAACCGCTCGAGAGTTTCTCGATCGATTTACCGAGCATCATGTTGTTCTTGGCCAGATTGTCGCGGCCAACGAGCGACGAGATGTTGTGATTGATGCGTAGGCTCATGATTCCTCCGTGGGTGTAGAGCGCTAGGTGAGTACGGCGTCCGTGCCGTGGGCCCGCCAACGCGGCGGATCCAGGATCATTCTCGGTGCGCCCAGCTGCGACTTGAGCGCCAGCTTGATCCGCGCGCGCTGCACCGGCACGGCGGTTGCGTTCTGCCAGCGTGAATCCCACGTGCTGCATTATTGGTGATGAGCAAAAAACCGCGCCTGCGCCGTGTCAGGAAAAGAAGTGCTCAAGTCCCGGCGCGCGTCGCCGAAACTGCGTTGGGGAAGCTCTCATCCCGGCCAACGCCGACGATAGCATCGCTTTCCGACCGGAGGCTCATCATGCCACGTATCGATTCCAATGTGGCGTCGCAATTACCCGATCTGAATCGGCCGTTGCAGCAGGATCGCCAAGTGCAGCAGATTCGCAGTCAGACCTTTCACGAGCAGCAAGCCAAGGCCGGCGACGGCGCGGCCGAAGCCGTGCCGGCCGATTCCCTGCATGCGGCGGTCGCGCAGGTAAAGAAGGTGGTCGAAGCGGCCAGCGGCAAACAGCTGCAATTCGACTTCGATCAGGATGCCCGCGAATTGACCGTCACGGTCCGCGATCAATCCACTGGCCAAGTGATTATCCAGATTCCGACCAAGGAAATCATGGAGATGCACAAGCGCATCAACGCCCTGGTCGGGATGATGTTGGACAAGCACGCGTAATCGTCACCACCGTCCGGCTTCGCGCCGCGCGGCTTTCTCCTGGAGGCTAATATGCCTGGTGCAATCTCAGGCGTTCAAGGACTAACCTCCGGTATCAAGTCCGCGGACATCATCGATGCCCTCATCAATGCCGCGCGCGGTTCGACCGCGCTGGTGGAAAAACGACAGAAAGTTTTCCAGGACCGACAGACCAGTCTGCGCGCGCTCAATACCACGCTGTTGAACGCGCAATTGGATGCCAGCGCGTTGAAGTCACCCACCACCTTCGCCAGCCGCACCGCCTCCAGCAGCAACACCGCAGTTCTGAACGCGACCGCCAGCACCACCGCCATTCCCGGCAGCTACAGCGTGATCGTCGATCGGAAAGCCGCGGCGCAGCAACTGGCCACTGGCGGCTTTGCATCGACTACCGCCTCGTTAGGCACCGGCACGGTCAACCTGCAAGTGGGCAATGGCGCGGTTTCGACCATCACTCTAACCAGTGCCAATTCGAGCCTGGATGGGTTGGCCGCGGCGATCAACGCGGCCGGCAACGGCATTACCGCGTCCGTGGTCAGCGATGGTTCAGCCTCGCCCTACCGCCTAATCCTGTCCGGTCGCGACAGCGGTGCCGGTAATAACATCACCGTGGATGCCAGCGGTCTCACTGGCGGCACCAGTGCGCAGTTGAAGAAAGTCGTTCCCGGGGGCAGTAATACTTATGCCGGAGCGGCCACGCTCAGTGGCAATTACAGCGGCGCGGCCTTTGCCGCGTCGGTGCAGGTACGGGTGAGAGCTGGCACCGCCGCTGATCAAAACACCACCCAGTTTGAGACCTCGACCGATGGCAGCACCTGGGCCAGTGTCACCAATACCGGCGGGACCCTGGCCCTGGGTAGCGGCCTGAATTTGACCCTGGCCGCCGGTACGTTTGCGGCGGCGGATACCTTCACCGTGCATCCAACGCAAGAATTGGTGGCGGCGCAGGACGCGCAGGTTCGTTTCGGCAGCAGCGGTTCGGCGATCACCGTGACCAGCAAGACGAATGCCATCACCGGTCTGATTCCCGGCGTGACCCTAAACTTGACTGGTGAATCCCCGACCGCCGTCACCGTCACCGTCGGCACCGACACCACGCGGGCGCACGACGCGATCACCACCTTCGTCAAGGACTTCAATGCCTCGCTCAAATATCTGAAGGACAACGGCAGCTTTAATTCCTCGACCGGCAAAACCGGTGTGCTGTTTTCCGAATCCGATGTGCAGCGCGGAGTGCAAAGCGTGACCAGTGCCTTTGCCGCGGCCCTGTCGACTTTACCGCAGTCGATGCGCGATATTTCTTCGTTAGGGATAATCATCGATCAGAGCAGCGGCCAACTGACCATCGATGACGCCAAGCTGAATGACAAACTGGCCGCAAATCCCGACGCGGTCGGTAAGTTGTTCATCAACAGCGGCACTTCGAGCAATCAGGGCGTGTCGTTCATCACCCTGACCGATAAGACCAAAGTAACCTCACCGTTCACAGTCGACGTCACCACGGTCGCCGCTCAGGCCAAGGTCGGCGCCAGTGCGCTGGCCGGCAGCGTGGTGATCGACGGCACCAATCGCGCGCTGGCCATGACCATCAACGGCCACGCCTACGCGCTGACCCTGAACACCGGCACCTACACTGGCACGCAATTGGCCGATCATCTGCAACAGGTCCTGACCAGCGCCGTCAGCAAAGGCGATGAAGTGTCGGTCAGCCTGGACAGCGGCACCGGCGCATTGGATGTGCACAGCAAACGCTACGGCTCGAACCTGTCGATTGCAGTTGGCGCGGGCGCGGGCGCGACCGCGTTGGGCCTGGCTTCGACCACTGTCACCGGCGTTGATGTGCAGGGTCGCATCAATGGCGGTGCGCTCCTGACTGGCGTCGGACAGGTGTTGAACGGCGAGGTCGGCACCGTCAGCGAAGGCTTGGCTTTGAGCGTCAGCGCCACCAGCACGTTCACCGGTGCCAGCATTACCGCGACCAAGGGTCTGGGTCAGATCTCTTACGAAAAGCTCGTCAATCTTACCAACGTCAAAACCGGTTCCTTCACCCTGCGCGACAACGGCTATCAGGCGACTATCGACGGGATGACCGCCCAAATCAGTAAGATGGATGCACGGCTGGAACAACGCAAAGCAACCCTGCAGGCACAGTTCCTGGCGATGGAAACCTCGATCGCGAAATCTCAAAACACCGGCAATTACCTGACTGGGCAGATCAAAGGCTTCGAGAACGCCGCCGCAGCCAAATGACCAAGCCTAAAGTGATCAAGTCGGCGGCACCGCCACCGATGCTGGATGAGACCAGTAGCCGCTCAGCCTCCCGCTGTAGCGCCCGCTCTTGACCCGAAAGAACGTACCATGGCCGCTGCCAATATCGCCTATGCCGCCTACCGCACCGCCGAAGTGCACACCATTTCGAAGCGCGACCTGATTGTAAAATTATACCAAGGCGCCGAGCGCTTTTTGGTGCAGGCGCAGACCGCAATGCAGAACCGCCAAATTGAAATGGCGCACAACGCCTGCATCAAGACCAAGAACATCTTCAGCGAATTGCTGGTGACGCTGAACATGGAAAATGGCGGCGAAATCGCCGTGAGCCTGCAAGCGCTGTATGTGTTCTTCATCAACGAGATCACCGAAGCCAACATGCGCAAAGACCCGAAAAAGATCGCCGGCGTCCTGCCGATCATCGCCACCCTGCGCGAAGGCTGGCAGCAGGTACCCGCCGAATACGCGAACCTGTCGTCACTCGAAGCAAACGAAGGCCACATCCTCAACGTTCGCACCTGACGTGATCCGCGCCGAAGTCCGAGCCGCCTGACGGCGGCCAGGCCGCGCTACGCGCGACCGTCCTTCCGCGCCTGCCGGCTACGTATGCGGCTGTCCCTGTGCTTTTTTTGGCGCCTCGCCTTTTGAAATCGCTAGTCGCCCCTGCAAAACGCTTAACCATAAATCAGTGAATCTCTTATAGCCGTCGATAGGGTGTGGGAATGACCGGAAACAAGCATTCACGCGCGAAAAACCGGTCGAAACGGAAGGATGATGTTATGCA
>JBBROQ010000099.1:0-11295 GCA_038229115.1 Planctomycetota bacterium
AAATGCCGCAGCAATATTTGGACGAAGCTGCGGCGGCACAGATGCCGATCACGATCCTTGGCAGTTTGCAGGAAGCGATCGACCGCGCCGATGTGCTGTACATGACGCGCCTGCAGGAAGAGCGCTTTCCCGATCCGCTGGAATTCGACCACATTAAGGCCAGCTACCGCATCACCGCGGCGATGCTGGCACAGGCAAAGCCGGCGCTGCGCATTCTGCACCCCCTGCCGCGCGTGGGCGAGATCGCGACCGATGTCGACGCCACGCCGCACGCGCATTATTTTGCCCAGGCCGGCAATGGCATTCCGGTGCGGCAGGCGCTGCTCGGATTAGTGATGGGTTGGGCATGAGCAAAAATAAGTCATGAGCGGCGACTCCGGCAAATACCGCTCAAAAGTGCGCGAGGTCGAGGCGATCGCCAACGGCACCGTGATCGATCACATTCCCGCACACATGACCTTGAAGGTCGCGACCTTGGTCGGCGACCGTACCGATCAGGTGTTCATGGGCATGAACCTGCGCTCGCGCCTGTTGGGCGTGAAGGGCGTGGTGAAGATTTCTGGCCGCGAACTGGAATCGCGCGCGCTGTCGTGTTTGGCGCTGATCGCGCCCACCGCGACGGTGTCGATCATTCGCGATTTTACCGTGGTTTCGAAACTGGCAGTCGATGTGCCGGCGCATTTCGACGGGGTCGCGCACTGCGCCAATCCCAACTGCATCACCAACCACGAACGCTGGCGCACCAACTTTGCGGTGGTCAGCCAGCGCCCGTTGCTGGTGCGTTGTCGGTACTGCGAACGCAGTTTTGCAGCGGAAGAGCTGACCATTATTTGAAGGCAGTCGGGGCCTAGCCTTGCCGCCGGATCGACCGCGTTAGATTCCTACCTCCACGCTAGGAGTCATCATGGCCATCACCGTCCGTATCCCGTCCGTGCTGCGTAATCTGACCAACGGCAAAGAGTCGATCGCGGTGCAGGCAGAAACCATCGACGCGGCCCTGGCGGCACTGGAAGCCAGCTATCCCGGCCTCAAAGCGCGGATCTGCGACGACGCCGGAAAACTGAAGCGCTTCGTCAATGTGTTCGTTGGTGAAGAAGACATTCGTTTTCTGGATGGCCAGAAGACCACGCTGAAGGACGGCGACTTCGTCGACATCGTTCCGGCTATTGCCGGCGGCGCTTGATGCGCCGTCTCTGGGGGCCCCCGCCCCCCAGCAACGCGCTCCGCGCTGCCCCTGTCGCGACGGATTTCAGTTTGGGATGACAAGGTGTGAATCCGCGGCTGACGCCGCGGATTCTTCGTTTTGGCGTGCGGATGCGCTGGCAGCTTTACTAGGAGCGTGGGCGTTGGCGTCCGCGGGGTGGCGCCTACGGTCACGCTGCCCCGCACCCCACATACGGCGCGCTCAGCGCGAAACAGCCATGCCCATCCCCGTCGCCATCCTCGGCGCTACCGGCTATGCCGGCGAGATCGCCACCCGCATTCTGCTCGGCCATCCGGGTTTCGTGATCGTGCATGCGGGTTCCGACCGCGTTGCCGGCAAGGCCTTGGGCGAGGTGGTGCCGGCGTTCGCGCATGAGACCGACTTGGTGCTGCAACCCGACACCGTCGAGCGCATCCGTGCGAGCGGCGCGAGCGCGGTGATCCTGGCAAAAAAAAGTCCGGACGTGACCAAGGTCGTGCCCGAACTGCTGGCCGCCGGCATGCGCCTGATCGACATCGGGGCCGAGTTCCGGCTGCGCGCGCATGCCGATTACCGCACCTGGCACGGTGAGGAACATGCCTGCCCGGAATTGCTGCCGTCATCCGTTTATGGCCTGAGCGAGATTCATCGCGACGCCATCGCGGCAGCCAAAGTGGTGGGAAATCCAGGCTGTTTCGCCACCAGTGTGTTGCTGCCGTTGATTCCGCTGCTACGCGGGCGGCTGATTGATACCAGCGCCGCGATCACCTCGATCAGTTATTCGGGCGTGTCCGGCGCGGGTAAAAAATTCGTCGAGTCGAACAACAATCTTTTTTACGCCCTGAACGAAAACCTGCACAGCTACAAGGTAGTCGGCCATCAGCACACCGGCGAAATCGATCAGGAACTGACCGCCGCTGCCGGCGTGCGCACCCACTGCACCTTTGTGCCGCATCTGGCACCGATCACGCGCGGCATCCATTCGACGCTGACCGCTACCTTGGCTGCCGGCGTCGACGTGGCGCAGGTGATGGCCACGTGGCAAGCCGCCTTTGCCGGGCGCACGTTTGTGCGTGTCCGGGCGACGCCGAAAGAGGTTGAAGTCGCGAATGTTGCCGGCGGCAATTTCGTCGATCTCGGCGCGGCTGCTGATGGGCGCACGCTGATCATCGCGTCCGCACTCGACAACTTGGTCAAAGGCGCCAGCGGCCAGGCGGTGCAGAATCTGAACCTGATGTTCGGATATCCGGAAACGCAGGGACTGATTCACCGTTCGCTCTGACGCTTGATTGTTTCAGACGTTCCTCGCGCGCAGTGCGCAGCTGCCGGCTTGTCAGCAGCCGCGCGCCGTGAGCATCCGGCCCTTCATCCCTTCCCGCCGCCACGTTCACGTCTTCGTGAACGTGCATTCTGAAAGGCACCCATGTCCCGACTTCTTGTCCCTGCGTGCAGCGTCCTATTCCTCGGTTCGTGTTGGGCTGCTGCCGCGGATACGCCAGCCCCTCAGCCGATCGGCGAATTCGCGCTCGCCGACGGCGCGCAATTGGTCGCACACTGGAATGCCAGCATCTACTTCAAAGCGTGGAACGATCCGGCGGCCGCGCCGCTGCGCGAAAAATTCAACACGGCGTTGGATGCCACGACCAAGGAGATTGGTTTCAATCCGCTGGAGCTGTTGGCCGCAGTTAAACAGGCGTCGCTGCGCTTCAACGGCATGGCCAAGCCGCTCAAAGTCGATGGCGTTAAGGCCACGAAAACGCCAACCGGCGAGACGCTGCCGCTCGCCGATAAACCGCAGCCGCTGATCACCATGCAGGCCGATCTTGGCAAGTTTGCGGCGCTGGTGATGACCCAGGCCAAGAAGGACGGCAAGACTACCGCCGTGCCCGGCGCTGATGAAGCCGCGATTAGCGGCAAGGGCGACAAGAGCGGCCTGGTCGCACGCTTCGGCAGCGTGATCGTCGCCAGCACCGACAAGCTCGCAAAGTTAGCACTGATGAAGTCGTCGCTGATCGGCAAGGATGACGCGGCCGTTCACGTCGATGGCAAGTCCGCTCTGGCCATGGTCGATGCGATCGAAGGTTTAAACGAAGACCAGAAAGCCAAGATCTCTCAGGCAATGGTCGCCGTGAAATCGTACCTGGGCGATATGGATTACCGGATGCGGATCGTGCCCGAAGGCATCTGGGAACAGTTCCATGTGGGAACGCTTAAACCGATGCCGGGTTATCGCGCGGTTGACCGCGACCTGCTGACCCGGCTGCCGGCGACCACGCTGTTCGTGATCGCTTCCGGCGTGGACTATAAAGCGGCTTGGGCTGCTGACCGCGAGACGCAGTTGCGCAGCCTCGGCGCTAACCTCGATGCCGCCGACAGCAAAACCAAGACCCCGGACGAAATCGAAGCCGAGATCAACACCGCCCTGCAGGGCTTTGGCTTCACCAGCACCATCGCCGATTTTTATCAAGGTACGGTCGGCACGGTGATGTTCGCCATGTCGCAGGGTTCGCCGTTTCCGGCGTTCACCTTCAGCGTGCCGCGCTCGAAGGCGATGGATGAAGCGGTGGCTTTGGGCCTGAAGCAGTTGTCGGCCGACGTGCCGGCCGAAGGCACCAGCGCCGTGCTGCCGATCCCAAATATGCCAATCATGGCGACGCTGGTGTGCGAGAAGGATCATTGGCTGATCACCACCGACAACGGCATCGCCGGATCGTGGCTGACCGGCACGCCGGGCGGTTGGGCGGATACGAAAGCCGCTAAACTGGCGCTCGAAAAGGCGCCCGCCGGCGCTGCTCAAAGCGATGTCAGATTACCTGGGCATGTTCTTCGGTATGGCGAAAAACCTGACTCCGAAAGACAAGCAGGCGATCCTGCAATCGTTGACGCGCCTGAGCGCCCAGGCCAGCACCGGCTATGTATTTGGCGTCGCCGATGCGAAGGGCTTCACCTTTGAACTGCGCGGCATCGTGGGCTCGGGCATCTGGCCAATGATGGGCGGCGCGGCCGTCGGCGGAGCGATTTCAGCCGGGGCGCGACCGCTGGCGCCGGGAGACGACCAGACCGGCAAGCCCAAGAGCGACACGCCGGAGTTCTGATGCGGTCGAGCTCTATCGCGACCACCGGCGGCGAACGCTGATGGTCGCCGCAGGCATGCGTAAATTCCGCCGGCGTTCAGACGCGCAGGCGGAATTGGTAGGCATACCGGGCGATGCGGTGTTGGATCCCACGGCGCTATTCGGTGATGAAGAGCCACAACCGCTGCGCTTAGAAATCGGCTGCGGTCACGGCGAATTCATTAGCCAGATGGCGGCCGCACATCCCGCTGAACGCTTCATCGGGGTCGAGCACGATCCGCTGCGCATCACCAAAATTGCACACAAATGTTTAGGCGCAGGCGCGACCAACGTGCGCCTGTTCGCCGCCGATGCGCATCGCTTCGTGCGCTTCCGCCTGCCGCCGGGAAGCGTGCAGCGCGTGTACATCCTGTTCCCAGATCCGTGGCCGAAGGCCGGGCATCGGCGACGCCGGCTATTGCTGCGTAATTTTCTCCTCGACCTCAGTCACGCCGCCGCGCCGGGCTGCAAACTGGTGATCGCCTCCGATACCCACGAATACGCGCTGCAGGCGGCGTCAAACCTCAGCACCTTGCCGGGGCTGTGGCGCAGCCTGTACCCGGCCGGATACGCTGTCGATGTGGCGGTGCGCTATCCAACGGTGTTCGAGCGGCATAAGCGCGCCGAGGGCTGTTCAATCCTGCACATCGCGTTGGAGCGCACTGAGGTTCCGGCACCACTGCGACTGCCGTGGCTGCGTGCACGGCCGGATTCGTATTAAAACTCCGCGATAACTCCGCCGACAGACTTGCCAACCGTCTCACACGGGCGTACATCCATTCCATGCGCCACTTCTCATCCCGGATCGTGATCGAGCGGGTGCTGCACGGCGACGGCTTCGGCGACGAAAACGTAGCGCTGGCCCTGGCCGCCGGGCTGATCGACCGCGGCAAAGCGATGGGCGATCTGCCGCATGCGCTCGAAACGCTGGCCAAAACCGCGCTGGTCGAAACCGCGCCCCCCTACACCGGAACCTGGAACCAACTGCCGATCGCCAAGGACGAGGCCGAACTCGCAGCCCAATTGGCGCCGGCGTTGGCCGAGCACCCGGTGGACGCCGGACTAGGCCTGGGCGCGTTGGCAGCGTTGGTCGAATTGTGGCCGCACGTCAGCGCCGACGAACGGCCGCTGCTGCGCGTACGCTTCCTCAATGGGGTGTTCGCGCGTCACGCGCCCGCCGATGCACAGGCCACCATAGCGCAGTTGACGCGCTGGAGCCGTGACCTGCCGACCTGCGTCGGAGGCGATGTGCCGCAGGTCGCAACCCTGTCGCGACTGCTGCAGGAAATCTCGCCCGAGGGCGCCTTCCGCCAACTTGCTGAACATCTGGATCCGAGCGTCGATTTCCGTCAATTGGCCTCGGTGCTAGGGGCGTTGGCAGTGCACCTGTTGGTGCGCGCGCACGACCATGAACGTCAGGTTTCGCATGTACTGTTGGGCACCGTCGCGGTCGAGCGCTTGGCCGGATTGGTGCCCGGGGCGGTGATGGCGACGTTGATTGCGCAGCTGGCGCATCAGCTGTGGTGGTGCGCGCAGCGGGCGCACTTGGCACCGGTGGTGGCCTGCCTGGATGTGGTGACACCGCCGTTCGCCGAGGCGGTGCGTAACGGCGACATCAGCCAAGCCCAGCGCGCCGCACGCACCTTGGCGCACGATCCCGAACGCTTCTGGACCGAGACTTGGGCGTTGATCGCGCAGCAGCTGTATCGCCCGGACGCGCAGTGGCCGCATCGCTTGGCGATTGCCGCGGCCATCGCGTGGCGCGCGCACGATGGCTTGGCGCCTGATGACGCCGCGGCGTTGGCGTCGGTGCTGGCTGATCGCGCTTTTCGCGAACAGATAGCCAGCAGCCGTGAACCACTCATGAGTGGCCAGCACGTGCATGTGAGCACCTGAACGTCAGAGAATAAAAACCCGACCCGTCTTGCATCGCTCCATCGTGATACAACGATGGCCGGCATGGCTGTTGGCACCTTCCTGCGTCTGCTTGGCGATGACACCCGACTGCGAGTTTTGCACCTGCTTGAAGTCGAGCCGCTGACCGTTGCCGAATTGCAGGACGTGCTCGATCTGGGCCAAAGTTCGATCAGCGGCCACCTCGCGAAACTAAAACAGGGCGGCTTGATCCATGACCTCGCCGAGGGCAGTGCCCGGCGCTATCGCCTGCGCGAAGACGCCGACGCGCGCCTGCGCAGCGCCTGGCTGGCAATCCGCGAACTGTCCACCAACGAAGCGCAATTCGCTGACGATCGGCAGCGTTTGCTGACCGTGCAATCCGCACGCGGCGCGTCGTGGGTAGATCGCGTAGCCGGCAGTTTGCATCGCGAATATGCGCCGGGCCGGACCTGGGACAGCATCTGCCATGCGGTGCTGGCCTTCGCCCATTTCGGCCGCTGCGTCGATGTCGGTGCCGGTGATGGCGCGATGGCCGGGCTGTTGGCACCACGCGCGACAACACTCACCTGCGTCGATCCATCGGCAGCGATGGTGCGTGCCGGCGAAGACCATGTGCAGCGGCTGCAATTGACCAACGTGCGCTGGCTGCTCGGCAGCGGTGAAAAGCTGCCGCTCAATGACAACGAAGCCGACAACGTGCTATTCCTCCAAAGCCTCCAATACATTCCCGATCCCGAGGCGGCGATCGCGGAAGCACTCCGCGTGCTCGCGCCTGGCGGCCGGCTGCTGATTCTCACGCTGAGCGCGCATCAATTCGCCGAGGCCGAGCGTTACGGCCATCTGCATCGGGGTTTCACCCCAGAACATTTGCTGCGTTGGGCAAAGCCGCTGACGCAATTACATATCACCACCCTGCCGCCCGAAACACGCGCACCGCGCTTCCAAACGCTACTGCTAACCGGGCTGAAAAAACTATGACGATGAATTCCTCAGCCGCATTGCCACCCGATCACGGACAATCCGGACATCTTTGTGGCGATACTTGTCCGCATCATCGTCACATTCCCGCCGGCAGTGGTTGGGGCGAAGAGCCGCAGGATCATCTTGGATATCGCCGCGATGCGCGCGCGAATCGTTTCCCGTATCTAGCGGCAATGCGCGAACGGGTCCTTATATATGACGGCGGGTTCGGCACCGAATTGTTCAAGTTCGATCTGGCGCCCAGCGATCTTGGTACCGGCAAACAGGATGGCTGCGTCGAACTCATTCATCTAACCCGCCCGGAAATCGCCGGCGCGATCCATCGCCGCTATTTCGATGCGGGTGCGGACGTAGTTGAAACGCATTCATTCAATTCTTTCCCGCATGCGCTGATTGAATTCGACCTGGCCGAACGCTCCGAAGAACTTGCCGAACTCGCGGCCCGCGCCGCGCGTTTAGCCGCCGATGATTTTTCCACGCCCGATCGCCCACGTTTCGTCGCCGGCGCGTTGGGTTCCGGCACGAAAATGATAAGCCTGGGCGCCATCAGCTGGGATGACATGTTCGCGTCATATCGTACTGGCGTGCGCGGTTTACTGCGTGGCGGTGCCGATCTGATCCTCTTTGAAACCGCGCAAGATATCCTGCAATTGAAGTGCGCGGTGCTGGCTGCACGCGCCGCGATGAAAGAACTTGGCCGTGAAGTTCCCATACAGGCGCAGGTGACGATCGAGGCGCAAGGTACGATGCTCACCGGCTCGGATATTTCCGCCGCGCTAACCGCATTGGAATCACTGCCGATCGACGTCATCGGCATGAATTGCGCCACCGGTCCGGATTTGATGGATTCGCATGTGCGTCATTTGGGCGAACACGCGACGCGTTGGGTTTCGTGTTTGCCCAATGCCGGTCTGCCGCGCAATGAAAAGGGCAAGGCGATCTATGATCTGACGCCAGATGAATTGGCACGCTGGCATGTGAAATTTATTAAAGACTACGGCCTGAATGCGGTCGGCGGCTGCTGTGGCACTACTCCAGATCATATTCGCGCGGTGGCCAAGGCCGTACACGGGCTCACTCCTGGTCGCGCTCGGCAAGAATCATTGCAGCCGTCATTATCGTCGCTGTATACCGCGATCCCGATCAAACAGGACGCGGGCATCCTGATCGTGGGCGAACGCACCAACTCCACCGGCTCAAAGGCATTCCGCGAATTGTTGTTCAAGGATGACTGGGACGGCATGGTACATCTGGCGCAGGAACAGGTGGCTGAAGGCGCGCATGTATTAGATGTGTCCGTCGCCTGGACCGGCCGCGATGAACGTCGCGACATGGCCGAAGTCATTCGGCGTTTCGCCACTGCGGTGACGATTCCGATCATGGTCGATTCGACGCAAATCGATGTACTAGAAATCGCGCTGAAGCATCTGGGCGGTCGCGCGATCATCAATTCCGTCAACCTCGAAGACGGCGAAGAAAAATTCGACCGTGTGTGCGAGCTGGCGAAACGCTACGGCGCCGCGCTGGTCGCGCTCACCATCGACGAAGATCGTGAAGCCGGCATGGCCAAATCGGTCGAGCGCAAAGTCGCGATCGCTGAACGTATGTATCGCCGCATCACTGAATATCACGGTCTGCCGGGCTCCGGCATCCTGTTCGATCTGCTAACATTTCCGATCACCCAAGGTGACGAAGACACGCGCAAACTTGGACTGTGGACGCTCGACGGTATCGCGGAGGTGCGCGCACGTTTCCCAGATGCCGGCTTCATTCTGGGTCTGTCGAATGTGTCGTTCGGCGTAAAACCGAACGCGCGTCAGGTGTTGAATTCAGTTTACCTAGATGAAGCGATCAAGCGTGGTCTGACCAGCGCGATCCTGAACGCGGCCAAGATCAAACCGGTGAATCAGATTCCGGCCGATGAATTGAAGATGTCGTTGGACATTATTTATGATCGGCGCGAATTCGCAGCGAACGGCGAATGTACCTATGATCCGCTGTTCGTATTCGTCGATCATTTCACCAAAACCGTCGGCGCGGTTGCACAGTCGGCCGACGCCGAACTTGCCCTGCCGATCGAAGAACGGCTGAAACGCCGTATTATTGACGGAAAAAAGATTGGTGTCGATAAGCATCTGGATGAAGCGCGCGCGACCTATACGCCAATCCAAATCATTAATGAGCTGCTTTTAGATGGCATGAAAACGGTCGGGGAATTATTCGGATCGGGCAAGATGCAATTGCCATTCGTGCTGCAATCCGCCGAATGCATGAAGACCTGCGTCCGTCACCTTGAACAATTCATGGAGAAGATCGACGGCAACCAGAAAGGCACCATGGTTCTGGCCACGGTGAAGGGCGATGTGCATGACATCGGCAAGAACTTAGTCGACATCATCCTGACCAATAACGGCTACAAGGTTATCAACCTCGGCATCAAACAGCCCATCGAAGACATTCTTAAGGCCGCCGAACAGCACCGCCCAAATGCCATCGGCATGTCCGGATTGCTGGTGAAATCCACCGTAGTGATGAAGGAAAATCTCGAATACATGGCCGCACGCGGCCTCGCGCACACGGTCATTCTTGGCGGCGCCGCGCTCAATCGTGCGTATGTCGAGAATGATCTACGGCAGTCGTATCAAGCCGCGCCGCCGGGGGGACAACCGCGGACCAAAGAACAAGCACCAGTTTATTATGCCGCCGATGCGTTCGACGGCCTGCAATTGATGAATGAGATCTGCGGCACTATACCGCGGGAATCATTTACCCTGACCAATCGCGAAGTCCGGGTCGCGAAGACCAAGACTGCGTACGAAATTCTGGAGGAGAAGCTTGCTGCTGGCCGAGCCTATTTGCCGTCCGACACCCCGTCTGCGCCGCGAATTCCGCGGCCACCGTTCTGGGGCCGCCGTACCGTCGATCCGTCTGAACTCGACCTGGGTACGATCACCAGATACATCAACAAGAACGCGCTCTTCCGTGGCCAATGGGGCTTCCGCCAAGGCCAAGAACTATCAAAGGAACAATGGCAGGAACTCATCGACCGCGAAGCCGAGCCGGCATTCCGGCGTTGGGTCGAACTGGCCACGCGTGAAAAAATGCTGGCGCCATCAGTCGTATATGGCTTCTTTCCGTGCGCCTCGGAACAGAACGATCTGATTATTTTCGATCCCGATACCGGCGTCGAAGCCGCGCGTTTCAATTTGCCACGTCAGATGCAGACAAACTCCAAGCATCTGTGCATTGCCGATTATTTCCGTCCGCGCGGCGCAGCTGCGATTGGCGATGAAGCTTCCTGGTTTCCTGCGGCCGCCTGGGCCAACGGCGCCCGCGATGTGTTTGCGACTCATTGCGTAACCATGGGCGAAATCGCCAGCCAGCACTGCCAACGATTGTTCAAAGCCGACAATTATCAGGAGTACCTGTATTTTTACGGTCTGTCGGTTGAAAGTGCAGAAGCCCTGGCGGAATACTGGCACAAGCGCATCCGCCAGCAGTTGGACATCGCCCAGGACGATGCCTTGGAAATGTCGGGTTTGTTCACCCAAGGCTATCACGGCAGCCGCTATTCATTCGGCTATCCGGCCTGCCCACGCCTGGAAGATCAGCGCCAACTACAGAAACTACTGCATTGGCAGGACATCGGCGTCGAGCTTTCGGAGGAGGATCAATTGCATCCCGAGCAATCGACCAGCGCCATTATTGTCCATCATCCGGCGGCGCAGTATTTCAATCTGTGAAATATACTGCCCGCGCGGATAAAGACTACGCGGACAACGGCAAACTCAGGACGAGTGTGGACCAAGCGTTCGTTTTTCAGAGGCATCATTCGCGAGCAGTAGCGTCAGTCCTGAGATCGATGCGACGACGCCAAAAGCGATCAGCAGGAAAACGGTTTGCCCGCCCTGAATCAGATCGCCGCCGTCACCGCCGGTATCCAGCCATCCGAGACCGATATAAATCCCATTGGCCGTCAGGCACATTCCTGCAAACCATTTCACATCGGTGTCCGGGAATTCATCGAATCGGAACCGCGTAAGCGCGTCTGAGGGCGACCAGCGACTGATCCCAGAGCCCGCGAGAGCGGATGTGGTTTCGGAGCCATCTTATAAACGGAGC
>JBBROQ010000100.1:0-11138 GCA_038229115.1 Planctomycetota bacterium
AACGGCACGCAGTATCGCGTGCTGGCGACCAACAGCGTCAGCACGGCGACCTCGACGGTGGCGACGCTGACGGTTACCACGGCGACGCCGGTGACGTTGGCTCCGGCGATTACGACGCAGCCGTCGAATCAGTCAGTGACGGCGCCGGCGACGGCGACGTTCACGGCCGCAGCCTCGGGCACGCCGACGCCGACGTTCCAATGGCAGTCGGCTGCGGCAGGCGGCACGGTGTTTACCGACATCAGCGGCGCGACCTCGGCCAGCTACACCACGGGCGCGACCACCGGCCTAAACGGCACGCAGTATCGCGTGCTGGCGACCAACAGCGTCAGCACGGCGACCTCGACGGCGGCGACACTGACAGTTACCACGGCGTCGGGCCCGGACACTACGCCGCCCGCGACGCCTGGCGCACCGGTGGCAGCGGGCAACAGCCTGACGCCGACGCTCAGCGGTATCGCTGAAACGAGCTCGACGGTTAAGATTTATGATGGTGTCACATTGATCGGCACGGTGACGGCGAATGAGCTCACCGGCTCGTACACCTTCACCGTCACCACGCCGTTGAGCGTCGTCACGCATCAGTTGTCGGTGACTGCAACCGATGCGGCCGGGAATTTCAGTCCGGCTTCGCCGACCACTACCGTGACAGTTCAGCCGCCCGGAACCCTGCGTGTGCTGTCTCCTAATGGTGGGGAATACGCGGTCTCGGCCAGTACCCTGACGGTTCGCTGGCAAAGCGACGGCAGCCTGGGAACGCTGGTCATCATCTTGTCGTATGACGCTGGTGTGACCTGGACCGAACTCGGTCGCACTCCCGATACCGGTACCGCGTCGGTTAAACTGCCCACCGTTACCGTCAACACCAAGGCCTTGATTGGTCTGGCTGCGCTGTCAAACGCGACCGCCGATTACAGTGACGCGCCGTTCATCATTGCAGCAACCGGCACCGGCAACAACGCGGGTGGCGGGACGCCGGCGCCGGGCACTGATAGCGGCAGTAGCAAGAAGTCGTGCGGTGTCGGTTCAGGCGTTGGCCTGCTCGGCCTGCTGGGTCTCGTTGGGCTGCGTCTGAGCCTGCGTCGCCGTCGCGACTAGGCCTTCCTCACCAGAAAAACGCAGAGCGCAGGCCACACGGCCTGCGCTCTGCGTTTTTTTGTATACCTGCACGGTGTGAGAAAGGGCTTCGTTTGCTGGCAGCGTTAGCCGCGCCAGCGTTCGCCCGCGAGTTTCTGCGCCAAGGCGCGGATGCCCTGCGCGGCCAAGCCATCGTTGCGGCCGGTTAACAGCGGTTTGCGTCGGCGCACCGCCTCGGCGACCGCGGCGTCACGCGGGACTTGGCCGGCCAGCGGCAGCTCACGTTTTAGATAGGTTTTCGCGACGGTGCGCAGACGCACATACGCGGCCAGTCCCTCATTGGCGCCCAACGCCATGTTGGTGACCACGCGCAGATCCAACCCTGGCTGCTGCGCGTCCAGGACCTTGATCAGCGCATACGCGTCGGTCATCGAGGTCGGATCAGGCGTGAGTGTGACCAACGTGGTACGCGCGCTGCGAACAGCCGCCGTGACTTCGCGGCCGATGCCGGCGGCGGTATCCAGAATCAACAGGTCATAACCGCGCGCCAACTCGCCTAAGCTCGCGAACAGTCGGCTCAGCTGTTCCTGCGACAGGCGCGTGAGTTCGTCGTGGCCGCTGGCGGCGGGCACGAACGCGACGCCGTGCGCGCTTACCACCACCTCGGCCAACGCGATCCCGCCGAACACCACGTCATAGAGTGTGCGCTGTGGGTTCACGCCTAAGAGCACGTCGGCGTTCGCTAAGCCCAAATCCAGATCGACCAGCAGCGGCCGTTTGCCGAGCTTCGCCAACGCGATCGCTAGATTCACCGCGATGCAAGTTTTGCCGACGCCGCCCTTGCCGCCGGTGATCGCCAGCGTCGGCAGCGTCGGCCAGGTCACAGCGGCGGTGCTGGTGCCGGCTGCTGCCGAGCTGGCAGCGCGCAGATCGCGAGCCTGATCGCTCATGCGCGTGGTGACCGTCGCTTCAACACAGCACGGCTGCGCTGGGCGCGAGTACGCGTTCGGCAACCAATGCCGGATCGGCGGCGACGATGTCGCGCGGCACTTCCTGACCGGTGGTAAGGAAATTAACCGGCAAGCGATGACGGCGCAGACAGCCGTACAGGCGGCCCGGTGCGGCACATTCATCTAATTTGGTGATCACCGTGTGCGCGATCGGCAGCACTGAAAAGCGCTCGACTACGGCGGCGAATTCGGCCCGGCCGCTGGTCGCGGCGACCGCCAACATCACGTCCAAATTGGCAGCGGCGCGGCAGAAGCCCTTCAGTTCGTGCACGCGTGCGGTGTCGGCCGGACTGCGCCCGGCGGTGTCGATCAGAACGTGATCCAGATGTTCGAAGCGACGCAGGATCTCGCCTAAACGCGCGGGCGTTTCCGCGATTTCGATCGGAATGTCGAGCAGATCCGCGTACGCGCGCAGCTGATCGGTCGCGCCGACGCGATAGGTGTCGATGGTCACCAACGCCACGCGTTTGCGCTGCGTCAGCACCAAGTCGCTGGCCAGTTTCGCGATGGTGGTGGTCTTGCCGACGCCGGTTGGCCCGACCATCAACAGCCGCCGGCAGGTGCTCCAATCTAAGGCGCGATGTTCGGCCAGACCGCGCGCCAACAGCAGCGCCACGAACTCACGGCGGCGGTTCGCATCCAGGCGTTCACCGGCGCGCGCCAGAGCGTCGTCGATCTCGGCGATCAGTTCGGCTGGCAGTTCGACCTCATCCAAATGGCTGGCGAGTTCTTCGCCCAGATGGGCGGTCGGCGCGACCTTGCCGGCGGCCAAACGCGCCAGCTGTTTGCGAATCGCCAGCAGCTCGTCCTCGATCGCGGTGCGCGGCACGGGCGTACTGGCAGCGCTGTTGGCGCTGTCGCTGCGCGCGAGCGCGGTCGCTTGAGTAGCGACCGGAGCGCGTTCTTGCGAGAACTCCGCGACCTCGGTGATTGCCGTGCGTTTGCGCGGCGTGACCTCGCTGTCGTCGCGCGCGGCCACCACTTCGTAACCGCATTTGCGGCCCAACAGTCCGGGCTCTTTCACGCTGCGGGTTTCGATGATCAGCGCCTGATCGCCGAGGTCATTGCGGACTTTTGCCAGCGCTTCGGGAACCGTGCGACCGGTGTAGCTGCGAACGATCATGGGTGCATCTCATGCTTCTCGCGAAGCGGAGTACGAGGAGCGGAGGCGTGGAAAAACGGTGACGGAAGGCGGCTCATGTCTTGCCTAACTGAATGGTGCCGACCACATCCACCTGCACCTGCGCGCCGAGCTCGGAATAACTCAGCACCGCAAGATCGGGGAAGAAGCGGCTGGTGATTTGGCGCAGACTGCGACGCAGCGTGGCGGTGGTCAGCAGCACGGGTTCTTGGCCTTGGGCGGTGGCGTTGCGAACCGCTTCGCCGAGTTGATCAACCAGCGCGCTGGCTTCGGCGGGCGCGATGCCCAGGCCGCCGCCCTGATTCGCGCCGAGCAGCGCCTGCGCCAGACGTTGTTCGGTCATCGGTTCCAGGATCACCGCCATCAGGCTGCCGCTGGCCGACAGGTACGGCGAGACCACCGAGCGCCCGATGCGTGCGCGCGCCTGTTCGCTGATCGCGGCCGGATCGGCGGCAGGCACGTCGGCGACCGCTTCGAAGATTTTTTCCAGATTGGTGATCGGCACTTTTTCATCGAGCAGATGGCCGAGCACTTTTTGCAAGGTGCCCAATTTCGCATTGGCTTCGAGATCCTTGACCAGCGCTGGCGAATCCTTTTTCAGCGTGGTCAGCATGGTCTGCACGTCTTCGCGATTCAGCAGTGCGCCGGCGTTGGCCTTCAGCAATTGCGTCGCATGGGTGATGAACACCGAGGTCGGATCGGTCACGGTATAACCCGCGGTTTCGGCCTCCGCGCGTCGACCGCCTTCGATCCACACCGCGTCCAAACCGAACGCCGGCTCTTTCGTCGCGAGCCCCTGCACCGCGCCAACCACACCGCCGCCGTCGATCGCCAGCAACCGATCCGGATGCAGTTCGCCCTGCGCGATGGTCTGGCCGTACAGCAGCACGCGGTAGGCGTTCGGGCCAATCTGGATGTTGTCTTTGATCCGGATCGGCGGGATCAGCAGGCCGCTGTCGCGCGCCAATTGTTTGCGCAACGCGGTGACCCGATCCAGCAACGTGCCGCCGCGGTCCTTGTCGACCAACGGGATCAGGCGGTAGCCGATCTCGACGCCGATGCGATCCGAGCCCAATTGATCTTCGACTTTTTCGTCGGTCTTTTTCGCCAAATCTTCGGTGCGTTTACTGTCGGCGGCGATCGCTGCGGTTTCGCTATCGGTATTGCGCAGCGCGCGCGCCAAGCTGAACAGCACCGCGGACAATATCGCGAACGGCAGCAGCGGCATGCCCGGCACCATGCCCAAACACAGCACCACGCCGGAGGCGACCATCAGCGCTTTCGGCTTAAAGAAGAACTGCGCCGACAACTCTTTGCCGATGGTTTCGCCCGAGCGCGTTTTCGTCACCAATAAGCCGCTGCCGACCGTGATCAGCAGCGACGGGATCTGCGCGACTAAGCCTTCGCCGATAGTCAGGATCGAAAACGTGGTCAGCGATTCTTGCGCGCTGAGCCCCAACATGGTCATGCCGATCACGAAGCCGGCGCTGATGTTGATTACGGTGATGATCAGGCCCGCGATCGCGTCACCTTTCACGAACTTGCTGGCACCGTCCATCGCGCCGTAGAACTCGGCTTCTTGCGAGATTTTGGCCCGACGTTCCTTCGCTTCCTTTTCGCTGATCAGGCCGGCGTTCAGGTCGGCATCGATCGCCATCTGTTTGCCCGGCATCGCGTCCAACACGAAGCGCGCCGCTACTTCGCTGATGCGACCGGCACCTTTGGTGACGACGACCAACTGAATAATCAGCAGGATCACGAAGATCACCACGCCGACCACAAAGTTGCCGCCGACCACAAAATTGCCAAAGGACTCGATCACCGCACCGCCGGTGCCGGTGAGCAGAATTAGACGCGTGCTGGCAACGTTCAGGCCCAGGCGCAACAGCGTGGTCACCAACAGCAAACTGGGGAAGGAACTGAACTCGAGCGGTTCCTTAGCGTAGATGCACACCAGCAGAATCAGGACCGACAGCGTCAGATTCACCGCGATCAACCCCGACAGCAACGGCCCCGGCAGCGGCAAAATCAGCACCGCCAGAATGCCCATCACCGCCAACGCGAACACCAGTTCGCTGCGGCGCGACAGCCGCTCAGCCGTAGTCAGCAATGGCACCCGTGCTTCAGCCACGATCGTCCCCTATGCGCCGCGCGTCCACCCCGTCCACACCGCTGTCGCCGGATGCGACAGCCAGGGACGCGCAGAGGCGCTTGGCAGAACCCGGGGCACCCGGCGTGCCAATCGGCGGGAAGCGAGACCACGCGCAGCGCGCTCGCCAACCCCAGTCTTTGAGGGGGGCAGCGCGGAGCGCGTTCACGGGGGGAGAATCCCAACGTAGGCGACGCGGAAGCGTCGCCGGGCAGACCAGCTTTCCCCCGTAGGCGACGCCGTAGCGTCGCTGCGAACAAAATGAGACTCAGCTTTGCGCTTCTGACCGCCCTGACCGCGGTGCTGCTGTCCGCGCCGGTCGAACTGGTGCCGTGGGGCGCGGCAGTGCGGTCGGCGCTGGTCGGCGGGCATCCCTGGGCTGCGCATTTGCTGGTCAGCGGCTTGCTGGCGGTGGCTGCGTGGATGCTGCCGCAGGTCGCGGTGACCGCGACCACGCGTTGGCGCGGCGGACTGTTGGGGGTCGGGTTGCTGCTGCTGGAGCCGTGGCTGCATCTGGGCCTGCTGGGTTGGTTGGCGTGGCGGCCGCCGCCAGGCTCGGCGGGATTGGTATTGCCGGATGCTCCACCGCAGTTGTTCAATGGCGCGATGTGGCGGCAGGTACTGATTCTCGCTCTGGCGGCGCCGTTGGCCGAGGAGTGGTTCTTCCGCGGCCGCTTGGCGCCGTGGTTGGCGGCGCGAGTTGGAACGTGGTCGGCGGTGTCGATCTCGGCCTTGGCGTTTGCAGTCGCGCATGGTGATCCGCGGCAAGTGGTGATCGCATTGCCGGTGGGCGTGTTGTTGGGCGCGCTGCGTTTATCGGGGCATGGGTTGGGCGCGTGCGTGCTGGTGCATGTGGTCCACAACCTGTTGTTCATCGTCGCGGGCGCGGCGCTCTTAAGCGTGCCGTGGGTGGCCGTGCTGTTGGCGCTGACCGGCGTAATCGCGTGTTGGTTGGCGTTGCTGACCGCCGCGCCGCGGGTGTGGTCGTGTCGTCGTGCGCATCTGGCTGCGGCGGCGATGGTCGCGCTGATCGCTGCTTTTTTTCCGCTATTTCGCGTCGTTCAGGATCAGTTGTGGGCAACTGCGGCGGCGCGGGTGGTGGTCGGCACGCAGATGGCGGACGCGACCATGGTCCTGCGCTTAGAACGGCAGCGGCGCGCGGGGCGTTTGGCCGGCGCGCGCGGCGCGCGGTTGCTAAAGCAAGCGCGCGCGTGGTCGGTGACAGCAAATATGCCGCGGCTGCTGTGGGCGCAGGCGGTATGCGCGCCGCAGTCATTTGCTGACGCGGGGCAGTTCGCGGACGTCGAACTGTTAGGCCTCGATGCGCTGACCGAGCTTGCCGCATGTCCAGTGGCAGTGCCGGCGGTGGGCGAGGCACTGCGCGCCTGCGCGCGACACAACCGCGCGGCGGTGGCGCTGTGTTTGGCGAGCGAACCGGTGTTTGCTGCGCGCTGGCTGCCGTTGCCGCGCGAGTCGGCGTGGGCGCGCGAGTTGCTGATCGCCAGCGCGCCGCAGCCGCGGCGACGGTTGCTCGCGACGCTGGAACACGTCGCGCCTGGCCGGGTCGCGGACCTGCTGTTGGGTCTGCCGCCGGACGCGGTGACGGCGATGGACCGGCGACATCTATTTTTGCATTACGACGACGCGCAGGAACGTCTTGAACGCGCACCGTTGGCGGTTGCAGCGGCGTTTCGCGCGCGCTGAAGCCGGGGCGCTGAAAGCTGAACCCAGCCCGCGGCAGGCCTTGCCGAATGCGCGACCTCTCTACCCTGCCGCGGGCACTGCGGACGGCGTCCGGTTTTGGTGTATCTTTTGGTCGATCTATGACGCACGGGGAAGACATGCGCGGCAACAAAGTAGTGCTCGGTTTGCAGTGGGGCGACGAAGGCAAAGGCAAGGTCATCGACGTGCTTGCAGCGCACATCGACGTGGTCGTGCGCTGCCAGGGCGGCGCCAATGCCGGCCACACGGTGGTGGTTGGCGGCAAGAAAACCGTGCTGCATCTGCTGCCCTCTGGCGTGCTGCACGAACACGCGCGCTGCATCATCGGTAATGGCGTGGTGGTCGATCCGTTGGCGTTGTGCGCCGAACTCGACGACCTGCTTTCTGGTGGTTGCAACGCGGCCCAGCGCTTGGCGCTCAGCGATCGCGCGCACCTGGTTTTACCGTGCCATAAGGCGTTGGACGCCGCGGCGGAAACGCGCAAGGGCGACGCCAAAGTCGGCACCACGCTGCGCGGCATCGGCCCGGCGTACGGTGACAAAATCGCGCGCACCGGCCTGCGTTGCAGCGAGCTTTCCGACCTGGTCACGTTCGAGCGCAAGCTGCGCGCGCATCTGGCTGACGTGAATGGGCAGATCGTTGCGCTGGGTGGCGCGCCGGTCGCGATCGACGCCGCCGTGGCGCAGCTGATGCCGGCGTGCCGGCGCATCGCGCCGCTGGTAACCGATACCGCCGCCGCGATCCATGTCGCGTCCGCCGCGGGCAAGTCGTTCCTGTGCGAAGGTGCGCAGGGCGTGATGTTGGACATCGACTACGGCACCTATCCGTTCGTCACCAGTTCGAACACCGGCATCGGCGGCGTCATCACTGGTTCCGGGCTCAGTCATAAGCAGATGGGCGAAGTCATTGGCGTGGTGAAGGCGTACACCACGCGCGTCGGCTCGGGCCCGTTCCCGGTCGAACTCGACAACGCGGTGGGCGAAGCGATCCGCCAGCGTGGACGCGAATTTGGCGCGACCACTGGGCGCCCACGGCGTTGTGGTTGGCTGGATCTGGTCGCAGTGAAATTCGCCTGTCGCCTGAATGGCGTTGACGCGATCGCGCTGACCAAACTCGACATTCTGACCGGCGAGCCCGAGCTACCGGTGTGCGTCGGCTATGAATTAGACGGTAAGCGAATGGACACCGTGCCAGCACGTCTGGACGACCTCGCGCGGGTCACGCCGGTATACACGACGTTGCCCGGGTGGAGCGAAACACTTGGTTCCGCCCGCACGTTTGAAGCGCTGCCGAAAGCCGCGCGCGACTACGTGCGCTTCATCGAAACCATGCTGGCCACGCCGGTGCGCTGGATCGGCACCGGTCCTGGTCGCGACGAAACCATCGTTCTGCCGTAAGTCGGACGGGGTGCCGAAACGTGCGCCGTTGCGCTAGAAACGTTGGTAATTTCGCAATGCTCACTTCATGACCATACGCCTCAAGGATATCGCGGCGAAGGTCGGGCTGTCGACGGCCACGGTCAGCCAGATCCTGAATGGTCGACCGCTGGCCTTCAATGCGGTCACGCGCGAGCGCGTGTTGACTGCGGCGCGCGAACTTGGTTATCGCCGCAACGCCGCCGCCTCAGCGATCAAGCGTGGCAGCTTTGGCGCGGTGGCGCTGGTGCAGGACGCCCTGATGCGACGCAGCACGTTGGATCCGACCCTGCTGCAAGCGCTGCATGATGCATTGAGCGAGCACGACCTGCACCTGATGGTGGCGTTCTATCGCGACGAGGATTTGGCCGTGCCGCAGCGGGCGCCGAAACTGCTGCGGGAAACACTCGCCGATGGTCTGCTCATTAATTATCACGTCGACCTGCCGGCTGCGCTGCGCGTGCTGGTCGATGATCCGTCGGTGCCGGCCGTGTGGCTGAACCTGGATCTACCGAACAATGCCGTGCGTCCCGACGATTTGCACATGGCGCAGCAAGCGACCGAGGCGTTGCTGGAACGCGGCCATCGTCGGATCGCCTATGGCGACCCGACGTTCACCGTCGGTGCGGAATGGCTGCATTACAGCCGTCAGCATCGCTATCGCGGTTATGTGGATGCTATGACTGCAGCCGGGCTACAAGCGCGGCTGCTGACGCAGACCGCCGAAGACAATGCGCGCAGGGACCATTTCGCCTGTTTCCACCGAATGTTTGCGGAACCCGTTGCCGAGCGGCCGACGGCGGTGGTCTGCTACGGCTATCCCGGCGCGATCGCGCAGGCCGCCGAGCTCGCCGGCCTGCACTATGCCCGCGAATGGCTTGGCCCGCGCGACTTCGGCCTGATCGGCTTCGGCGACGGCTACAGAGGGGGTGACTTCGAATTTGCCCAGGTCGGGATCGATTGGTCCGGCATTGCTGTGGCAGCGGTCGACATGCTGCGGCAGCGCATCGCTGATCCCTTGCCGCCGCGGCCAACGGTACTGCTGCCCGGTCGCTTGCTGCACCCCGAACTGCTGTCGCCACCAGTCAAAAGTTGAGGCTTTTTCTGCGGGAAAATCGCGGCGTCCGCATGCTCACCGCGCCTTGCGCTGCACCGTCACCGCTTAAAGCTGCGCGCGTGTCATCGGCCGTCGACGCTGCTTCTGCCACTGTTGCTCCAGCCGATCACGGTTTGGACCTTGGCCGAATTCCGCGCCATGTCGCGATCATCATGGACGGCAATGGACGGTGGGCGAAACGCCGCGGTTGGGACCGCGTAACCGGCCATCAACGCGGCGCCGACGTGGTGCGCGCGATCACCACCGAGAGCGTGCATTTGGGTGTACGCCGGCTGACGCTGTACGCTTTTTCGAGCGAAAACTGGGCCCGGCCGCAACGCGAGATCGATTTCTTGATGACGCTGCTCGATCGATTCCTGGTTGAGCAACTGCCGACGCTGCAAACCAACGGCGTGCGCCTCGAAGGCATCGGCCGGTTGGATCGTCTGCCGGCCAAAGTGCGCCGAACGTTGGACAGCACGATCGCCGCCACCGCCGCGAATCAGCGCATGATCCTCAGCCTCGCGCTCAGTTACGGTGGTCGCGATGAACTAGTCGACGCCTGCCGCGCGCTGGCCGTGCGCGTCGCGAGTGGGAAACTCGCACCGGATGCGATCGATGCGCAGGCTTTAGCGGCCAGTTTGTACGCAGGGCGCTGTCCATTTGGCGCCGACGACGCAGACGTGGTCATTCGCACCGCTGGCGAACAGCGCCTATCAAACTTTTTGCCGTGGCAGGCGATCTACGCCGAATATGTCACGGTCGCGGCGTGCTGGCCGGATTTCAGTGTCGCCGATTATCATTCCGCGCTGCGCGATTATCAGCGCCGCGACCGGCGTTTTGGCGGCGTCTAATCATGGCTAAAACTACGGTCGCCATCGTCGCGCCAAAAAAGAATAACGCTGCCGCAGAGAAAAAAGGCCAAACGGTCCAACAGATTCTATTCAATCGCAAACTGCGCCACGATTTCGCCGTGCTCGATACCTGGGAAGCCGGAATCGTGCTGATGGGCAGCGAAGTCAAAAGCCTGCGCAACGGCGACGTGCAGATCGCCGACGCGCACGCACGTTTCGACGGCGATGAACTATGGCTCTACAGTTTGCACATCGGTGAATACCGCCAAGCCGGTATCTTCGGTCATCAACCAACCGCCACGCGAAAATTGCTGCTGTCGCGCAAAGAACTGAACAAAATCCTCGGCAAGATGAAAGGCAAAGGTCTGACCATTGTCCCGGAATCAGTCTTGTTCCGCGACGGCTGGGCGAAGATCGGCATTTGTTTATGCCAAGGCAAAACCAAAGGCGACAAACGTCAGGATCTGATTAAGCGCGCGCAGGGGCGCGATGTGGAACGGGAAATGGCGCGGAGAACGAAGCGCGGGTGACATAATCGAACCTGCTCAGGTAGCATTAGGCTGAGCGGCGCATTCTTCCAGCCCTATGTATTGTTTTTCGGTACTTGAATTCCTTCTTCAACAATCCGTGCGATATTCGACCAGAACCGAATAATTCCTTGCCCTTGATGAATG
>JBBROQ010000101.1:0-11122 GCA_038229115.1 Planctomycetota bacterium
CACAGCCGTTTTGAGAGCGATACTGGGGGGTTTTCGCGGTCCAAAGCCCGAATCTGGCCGGACCCACAAACCTAAAAACCCCGCCTTGCGGGGGGTATTTTTATTTGGGTCGGACCACCACGAACCGCAGTTGCGACGCCCGCTCCGCGGGTTGTAGAGGTGAGCACGGCCGAGCGCCCAGCGAGTGCCGGCCCCAGTGGGGCCGGCGTGCCGCGCGCAGGACCGCCACAACCCCGCAGCCCAGCGAGGAGCAAGGCGGGCGGGGCGCACGTTATTCGCCAGAGCGTAAATTCATTTTCCCAACTACGCATAAGCAACATCTTCATTTGTTCACCCCCGCACCGCATCCCAATCGAGTTTGAAGCGCAGCAAATACTTTTGCAACCGATCCGCATCATTTGCCGTCTTTCGTTCAAGCCGTGACACCGCAAACAATGATCTGCCAGCCTCAGACAAGCTGCGTGATTGACGACAGATCCGCACGACTTCTTCCAATTGCACGCGATCGAAATGATCCAGTTCAGCAACCTTCGTCCCCAGTAAGTCTTTCAGCACATCTTTGCTCGCCGTGGGCGGCGGCTGCCATTGGGCCAATAAACGCGCAGCTTCCTCGCGTACCAATGCCTCATCAATGCGGCCACTGGTCGCCAGCGTTGCCATGCGGGTGACAGCCGAACCAAGGTCGCGGAAATTGGCGCTCCACGCCGCTTCCGGCGCGGCGGCGAAATTAAGAAACCGTTCACGCGCTTCGCGATTCATGCTGACCCGACGCCCGGAATCGCGCGCGAATCTCTCTAATTCATAATCCAGGTTGGGTTCAATGTCTTCACGCCGCTGCGCCAATCCCGGCAAAGTGAACGTCCATAGATCAATACGCGCCAACAGATCCTCACGGAATCGACCGTCGCGTACCAATGCGCGCAGGTCGCGGTTTGATCCGGCAATAAGTTGAAAATCCGACAGCGTCGGTTTGTCGGCGCCCAATGGCAGAAAGATCTTGTCCTCGACCGCACGCAACAGCATCGCCTGTTCGTCCAATCCGAGTTCGCCGATCTCATCCAGGAATAGCACGCCGCTGTCGGCCCGTTTCAGTAAACCATCGCGATCATTCACCGCACCGGTAAACGCACCTTTGCGATGACCAAACAATGCCGATCCGGCAGCATCGCCGCGCACCGTCGCGCAGTTCAATTCAACGAACGGCCCATCGACCAAATTACGCGCTTTCTTCAATTCATAGATGCGCCGAGCCAACACCGTCTTGCCGGCGCCGGTCGGCCCACCCAACAAAATCGGCGCGCGGGTGGCGGCGGCGACTTGTTCGACGCGCGCGATCAGCGCAGCAAATGCCGCATTTTTTTTGTCGGAATTCCCGCCGTCAGCAATGCCGCGCCGGCCGCGCGCTCGGCCGCGAAACGCGACGCTAATTGATCGTATTTCGACAGATCCAGATCGATGATCGCGTGCCGACCGCCAATGGATGCCGGTTCATCACCACGGCGCGCGCGTTCGCTTGGATCGCGCTTAGCCGCAGGCTGCGTCTGCACCAACCGCGCCGGAAACCGCCGCGATTCGGTGAGTAGGAACAAACATATCTGCGCAACATGGGTGCCGGTGGTAATGTGGATGAGATAATCTTCTTCATCCGGCCGCCACGCATATCCGGCAGCAAATCCCCACAACGTACTATATACACCCTCGAAATCCCACGCGTCACTGAATTCAATATGCCGACTATTCACCACCGTATCGGGTGAAACTTCGCGAATGTCCGCCGCGATGCCCTCAGCAAGTTTGTCGTACCGCCGTTGATGCAGCATCTCGAACCGGCTGATCGCAAGATCCGCCTGCATGTGCAAACCCACCGTCGGCCGCCACCGCTGCCAGCGCTTCGAATCCTGCCCAGCATCCAACGTCGGACCCAGTAAACCGATGGCGACCAAGGGACGCGGCTTCGACATGGCTAGACTGTTAGCGATAAAACTCGCTCACAAGCGATCGTTGAAGCCTAATCTCATTCGTGCTTCGTCAAACTTTCGCTGAAATTACAGCTAATTCGGCAAATTACCGAATTCGGCATGCAACGTGCATCATTGCCACTGTCCTCGGATGCGCAGGTCCGGCCAAGGCATCGCCAAGGCCGGATCGATCGGCGCCGGGGACAAGGGCCAGCACCCAACTCCTGAAGAAAGCCGAGAAGGCCGCGTTGGATCATCAGAAGCCGGACGACTCTGCGGGCACGCGCTCCCGTCTTCCCGTTTCGATCCACGCGGCTGACTCTAAACGAGGATGTCATGAACCATCAGCCACAATTCTACACCCGTACTTCACGCCCCATGTTGCGCCTGCTGCCATGGCGGACTGTGGTGATTAATGAACACGAGTTCGCACTTCACTATCGCGACGGCCATTGCGTCGGTCAGTTGCCGACTGGCCTACACCGCTTGTGGGGTCGCCATTCCTATGTCGTTAGCCTGGATCGGCGCCGGCAATTGCTGGACATTCCAGCGCAGGAATTAGCGACCGCCGATGGCGTGACCCTCAAAGTTACGGCTCAGGTTGCATGGCAGATCATGGATCCACTGGCAGCCATCACCCGCGACGCAGATCATCACCAAACCTTATATGCAGCGGCGCAGCAAGCCGTGCGCGCAGCCGCCGCGGCGCATCCACTCGCTTCGATCAACGCCCAACGCTCGGCAATTGCACAATCTATGCGCGAATGCATTTCGGTCACCGTCCAGGGCATCGGCCTGACGATTCACGAAGCGGTATTAAAAGATGTCATGCCGAGCGCCGAAACGCGCAAAGCGATGGCGGCGGTGGCATTCGCCAAGCAGGAAGCGCTGGCTTCGCTTGAAAAAGCGCGTGGTGAGCAAGCCGCGTTACGTGCCTTGGCCAATGCGGCGCGCTTAATGAAAGAACAACCGGAATTAGCGCAGGTTCGCGGCCTGCAAATTCTTAGCGAAGGCCTGCGCGCAGGCGCCAGCGTGGTCGTTAACACCAATGCCACCGGACTGCTTCCGGCGGCGCGATAGGAATCAGTAATGTCGAACTACGAAACTATCATCATTCCAAACGCGGCACTGACTCTGACTCCGCTATATGCGTAGTGTTCTTACGGGCATCTCAACGAAACACACTGGAGACAACGCATGTGCCATCGCCTGTTCATCGCCAGCAATCATTCACTGCCCCTCATCGCGCCAATAGAGGCAGGGAACACCTTTTCTGCTGAAGACATCTCTGCAGATGTCCGCGCCATACTGCCGTTCCCACAAGGATGGCAGGTCGTCGAGGCCGGCTCGACCTCGGGCTGTGCTTGCGACTTCTTCGGAGACGATCCCGTCTGCCGCAGATTCCTAGCGGGCTATCTGCGGCAGGCGGCAACCACACAGAGCGTGCTGGTCTATTCGACCTGGTACAATGATGAGACCGACCCCCATGATCTGCGTCCAGCAATCGCCGTTGATGCGCTTCTGATCGACGACGATCCGTTCCCCTATCAAACACTGACTCCGGTTAAGTGAACATACTATGCAGAAATATTCCCTCACTGCCGATGCCGAGGCCATTTCCCGTCGCGCCCATCAAGGCCAATGCAGGAAGCACAGCGTCATCCCTTACATTGTTCATCCTGAACGCGTGGCCCTGCGTTTGGCTTTGCGCTTTCCTTCGGATATGACGCTGGCTGCCGCGGGATGGTGCTACGACGTCATTGAAGACTGCCCACAGATCACACGCGAAGAATTACGCATTACCATCGGCGACGACGCATTCGCCGTGGTCGAAGAAGTTACCAACCCAAGCAAGCAACACCGCGACCTGACGCGCGGGCAGTGCAAGGCGATGGATCGAGCGCACATCGCCACCATCAGCCCGCGGGCCCGTTGCCTGAAACTTGTCGATCGCGCTGATAATCTGCGCGAAAGCTGCCGGTGCCCGGATCGCGGCTGGATAGCAACGTATGTCCGTGAATCGAGACTGCTGGCCGAAGTCCTGCGCGGCACTGATCCGGAACTCGAACACGAACTCCATCTTTCTCTTTCCGCCGCGGCCACCGCTGCCGGCATTGTTTGAATTAGGAACATCCCATGTCGAACTACGAAACTATCACCATTCCCAACGCTGCGCCGATTAAGGCGTGGATCCGCGGGGTGCCGTTGGAAGATCAGGCGCGAGCGCAGTTGGTGAATGCGGCGCGGATGCCGTTTATTCATCATCACGTTGCGGTGATGCCGGATGTGCACATGGGTATCGGCGCGACCGTTGGCTCGGTGATTCCGACTATTGGCGCGATCATTCCGGCGGCGGTTGGGGTTGATATCGGGTGCGGCATGTGCGCGGTGCGGACGTCGCTGACGGCGACGGATTTACCGGAAAGTCTGCGTGGCGTGCGCGATGCGATCGAATCCGCGGTGCCGCACGGGCGTACCGATCATGGCGGCAAGAATGATCGTGGCGCGTGGCACGATTTGCCGCAGCGGGTTGCCAATCTCTGGCAGGAACATTTAGCCGCTGGTTACGCTGCGATCTGCGCAAAGCATCGGAAGCTTGATCGCGGAAATTCGATCAATCATCTTGGCACGTTAGGCACCGGAAACCATTTCATCGAGGTCTGCCTGGATGAATCCGGGCACGTCTGGTTCATGCTGCATTCTGGTTCGCGCGGCGTCGGTAACCGTTTTGGCGAGCATTTCATCAGCATGGCGCGCGATGATTGCCGAAAGGCCGGGGTCGACCTGCCGGATCGCGAGCTGGCCTATTTTACTGAAGGAACGTCACACTTTTCGGATTACACCGAAGCCGTTGGGTGGGCGCAGGCGTATGCACGCATCAATCGGCAGGTGATGTTAGAAAACGTAATCGACGCCGTCGCCAAAGCGCCGGGAATAAAACCATTCACCTGCACCGTCGAAGCCGTGAACTGCCATCACAACTATGTTCAGAATGAACAGCACTTCGGCGCGTCGGTCTGGGTCACGCGCAAAGGCGCTGTGCGCGCAGGCCTGGGCGATATGGGTATCATTCCCGGATCGATGGGCGCGCGCAGTTATATTGTGCGTGGTAAGGGTAATCCGGATTCGTTCAGTTCGTGTAGCCACGGCGCCGGCCGTGTTATGTCGCGCAACCGTGCGAAACAGCAATTCACGGTCGAGGACCACATCCAAGCCACCGCCGGGGTCGAATGCCGCAAAGACAAAGACGTGATCGATGAAACTCCGATGGCCTATAAAGACATCGACGCGGTGATGGCGGCGCAGAGCGATCTCGTCGAGATCGTGCATACCTTGAAGCAGGTTGTTTGCGTGAAGGGATAAACCGATGCATTTTGTTGGATATTTGTGCATCAGGCCACGCGCGGGGAAACGTGAAGTGAGCACACTAAGTTTGTCTATTGAAACCCACGATTGGCTTCCGGGCACATGGTGCCTGGATTGGGTTTCGCGATCCGAGAACGATCCCTTAATTGATCTGCTGAGTTCATCACAAGCGTGGATCTCTGATTCGTTCGATTCAACCTGGGGTTGGCCAGGCCTCATTTTCGATCACGCTTGGGCCGTCGACATCCAACGGCGCGTTGGCGCCGCAAATGGTTTTGTCCTAATTGGTATCGGGTGCTCTACTGTTAATCGCTTGGCAATTCTTGGGGTAACCCAACCGACTCCTCAGTTACCTGGATTTGCGCCAATGGGTCAGATCGGTCTCAGTCGGGCCTGCCAAAAACACCGGGAAGTTCCTTTGGGCCACTCAATTCTAGGTTGGGAGGTTATCATGGTCGACCGCATGACGGGTTTTAGTGAATCCCTCATTGAAAATAGCCAATTATTGGACGAAGAGAGTGCTGTCTCACTTTGCGCACAACAAAATGCGCATCCTCAGAATGGTTGCTGGCCCTGGTTTCCTTTCGCACTGCTGTCCTGCCCTTCACTAAGTGAGGAAGTAGTAGCTGAAATCCGATGATCACCATCGACGGTTCCCAAGGCGAAGGCGGCGGCCAAATCCTGCGCACGTCTTTGGCACTATCGGCAATCACCGGCACGCCGGTGACGATCGAGAACATTCGTGCGCGTCGACCGAAGCCGGGTTTGCAGCGGCAGCATTTACTAGCAGCGCAGGCGGCGGCACAGGTTTGTCATGGGCAATTGATTGGCGCTGAACTGGGCAGCCTCGCGATCACGTTCACGCCGCAGGCGCCATGCGCTGGCAAATACGAATTCGCCATCGGTTCCGCGGGTAGCACCACCTTGGTACTGCAAACGGTGCTGCCGATTTTGTGCTGCGCCGATTCGTCTTCGACCGTGAGCATCAGCGGCGGCACGCACAATAGCATGGCGCCGCCGGTGGAATTCTTGGTCGAGAGCTTTCTGCCGGTGCTGCACGGCTGCGGTATGGCGGCCACGATCGTATGTGCACGACCTGGTTTTTATCCGGCCGGCGGCGGACAGATTCGCGCCACGATTTCACCGTGGATAGCGCCGACGCCGCTCGAATTAATTGAGCGCGGGAAAAGTTTGGGCCAGCACGCCGACGTAATGCTTGCCAATCTGCCGGCACATATCGCCATGCGCGAAGCTCAGGCGCTCAAACACGCGCTGCATTGGAATCTGCACGACATCACTGAGTGCCACTTTCAGGCCGATGGTCCCGGCAATGCCATCATCGCGCGGCTTCGTCATGCCAACGTCACGGCCGTGTTCACCGCTTTCGGCGAATTGCGCAAAGCTGCCGAACAGGTCGCACGCGTCTGCGCGCAGCAGGTGCAGCGGTATGCCGAGGCGGACGCGCCGGTGTGCGAACATCTGGCCGATCAATTGTTGCTGCCGTTGGCGATTGGTGCCGGCGGTCGGTTTCGCACCGTCGCCCTGAGCGACCACACGCGCACCAATGCCGCGATCATCGCGCAGTTCTTGGGCGAAGTGGTCAGTTTTGCTGAACAGGGCGCAGGCGATTGGTTAGTAACCGTGCGCGGCCGCCCGGCCTAAAAAAATCGCAGAAAATCCTGTGAAAACCATTCGATTCGTTGCCGGTCACGATCGTATCGAAAAGCTAAAACACCTGGTGCGCGAGTTAACATTGTCCGAACTCACTCGCTATGCCTCCACGTATATGATGTGACGGCAGTAAAGTGCCCAGCCTACGATTTCAGGGCGCAGGTTTTGGCTCCAGCGTCAGCTTGGGCTCGGCCTGTATTTTAGCCGTGAGTTTTTTGACTAGGGCCTCTTTGTTACGCACCACCTGTGCTTCCAGGTTATTCACATCGATCTTGGCGGGAGCTGGTTCGCTCGCGGTCCAGGTAACGGTCGCTGGCCAATTTGTGGTGGTGCCGGCGGCTGGAGAGATGGTCAACGTCACCGTCATACGCGTAGGCATGGTGCCATTGACCGTGATCAACGATTTGCCCTTACGGCCGAAAGTTTCTTCGAAGGTTTCGATGACAATCTTCGCGGTTCCGGACGCCGTCGGCTTGTCCGCTACGTCCTTCAATTCGACAATGCCCCAATGGTCGGTCAGGACTTCCGCCAGTTCCTTACCGACGTTGGTGAACCCATGTAGCCCGTTGGGATTATCCTTCTGGTCGCTTCGCGTGTGGGAAATCACCGTGTAGGCCCAGATCGCCTGCGGCCGCGCCGGAACATATGTCTTAGCCGCCTCGATCAGGTCCGCGCCGTCGGCCAGCGGCGGCAGGGCCGCCAGAGCGTGGTTCAGGTCATTGAGTAGCGCCTTGCGGTGCTCATCGGCCAGGTGCGATACGCCAAATTGCCCGACCTGTGCCGGTGCTTCTTTACGCAGGTGCCAACTCAGCTCGCCATCACGACTGCCCGGCTTCACCCAGGTCGTGACAAGCATAGTGGCATCGAGTTGGACCGGGACTTTGTCATTATCAAAGGCAATGCCCATACCCGCCCCGGCGCCACCGCTGTAGGCCACATGATCCCACTGAAATTGGATGACAATGGAGCCGAGGCCCTCGCGTGATGTAGGCTTGGCATCGACCATGACCACCTCAACCGGTGCAAAGGTGGTGGCCAACTGCTTGGCCAGGGACTTGCGCCATTCTACGACTTCATGCTGCTTCGTTTCGCTGCCCGCCACGACCCAGCACAGATATGATTGAGCTCGGCGAGCACGTTCCGCAGCTTCAGCGGACTGTTTGGCCGCAGTTGCCGCAGCATCAAGCCGATCAGAGATGGCCTTCCCCTCGCGGCCCCACGTCTCTCGCAACGGGCCTGATCCGCAGGTGGTAATGAGGTTTTGGACTGCCGTCCAAGTGTCGCGATCCTTTTCTGCATCCGCTAGCAGGCGGGGCGTGACCGCCGTGATTTGCGCCTCCAAGGTGGCCGCGGCTTGGTCACGGTGTTGGGCAAGAGACCGTCCATCGGCAATAAGTGCAGCATGGGGAACAATCAGGTTGGATCCGGCGAGCCACGCACTGCGCGCCGCCACCCATTCACCACGTCCAACCGCCGCACCGGCCTCGGTGAACTGGGCCTGAGCATCCGCCAATACTTGTTTGGGGTTGGGTCCGCCACATGCGGATAGCAGGGCCAGCAGGAAAAACGTCGATGAAATTATGTAGAAGCGCAACATGGTCTCTCCTGAATAAGTTGAGGCGGACACTGCTTCTGTGAACACAGTTACAAGACGAATTAAATTCAAATTTCCAGCGGGTTCTTACCCGTGGATACCCGTTCACTGCTATTGGGTGCCTGAGACAGGATATGACTTCATCGAGGCGTGATTCGATCATGCCGGCAATTCCGTGGCGAAGATGAATGGCACCTAACGCTAGCGAGACATGCCACGCCGATAATGCGAAACCCACGGCATTTGCCGTGGGTTTTTGCTATGGTGCGCGGGCGGGGACTCGAACCCCGACGAGAGTTACCTCGCTAGCACCTCAAGCTAGTGCGTCTGCCAATTCCGCCACCCGCGCGTAGGGTCTTTCGAATCGGCGCGGAGTATGTGGTCGACCTTTGGGTCGTCAATGCGGCTCAGGCCGCAGACGAACTACCAGCGGTTGGCGGCGTAGGCGACGACCAACGCCTGCAGATTCCTGCCGGGGCAGTCGGTGATTTTGAAATGCTGATGGCCGAAGATTTGGTCGCGCCCGATGCGGTATTGCACACACAGGCGATTGAGCACCGACAGCAGCGCGGCTTTCTGTTCATTGGGCACTGGGGTGTCGTCAAAGTTGCCAATCAGACAGACGCCGATGTTGCCTTTGTTGTTGTCACCGACGGCGTGCGCGCCCTGGAATTTCAGCGGTCGGCCTTCGTACACGGTCCCGTCGCGGTCGATGATGAAGTGATAGCCGATGCAGGCCCAGCCCTTGGCCTTGTGCGCGCGTTCAAAGAAACGCAGCTCGCCGGGCGCGGGCGACTGCGCATCGCGGGTTTCACCGCTGTGGTGGATGGTCAGGCGCCAGATCGGACCCATCGGTTCAATGTTGCTGGTGTCGATCGGCTGCGCGGCCCAAGTGGTGCGCGGCACATACCAATCCGTCGCTGGAGCCACCGGCGGTTTCGGCGCGGGTTCAGGTTCGGCAATTGGCTCAGGCTCTGGTGTCGGTGTGGCCAGTTGCGCGCCAGGTATGCGCAGCTGCTGACCCGGATGCACATCGCGCTGGCGGAGGCTGTTGGCCTCGACGATGGTCACGACCTCGACGCCATAGGCTGCGGCGATGGTCGACAGCGTCTCGCCGACCGCGACTTCGTGGATGATTGCGGGCGTTTCGACCATCGCGTTGCGCGACCGTCGTCCGGAGCAGCCGAGGGCCGTCGCCACCAGGAAACAGGCGAGCAGCAGCGGCAGCACACGGGCGACGGACAGCATGAAAGCTCCGGAAAAAACCGAGGTGGACGCTTCTTCTTTTTTCATGCAGTCGCCGCTGCTTAGCGGCGACGACCCAGACGAATCCCACCTATCAGCGGCTTCAGCAACCGCGGCGCGCCCACCGGCGTTTCGGCGATGGTGCGTTTCACCGGCGCGGTCGGCGCCAGGGTGAAACCCTCGACGATCTCTTCTTCCAGCAACAAGCCGATGTGCTTTTCGATCTCGACTAGGAACTGGCCGTCATCGGGGGTGATGAAGGTGCGCGCCACGCCCTTGGCGCCATTGCGCGCGGTGCGACCGATGCGGTGCACATATTCTTCCGGTGCTTCCGGAATGTCGTAGTTGACCACGTGCGACACCGTCGGGATGTCCAAACCACGCGCGGCAACGTTGGTCGCGATCAGGCACTGGAGTTCACCGCTGCGGAACGCGGCCAAGGTGCGCTCGCGTTTGGACTGCGGCAGATCGCCGTGGATGGCGGCGGCGCTCATGTTTTTGCGCTTCAGCACTTCCGCGACGCGATCGGTTTGATGCTTGGTTTTGCAAAACACGACCAACTGCGGCGGATTTTCTTTTTCGATGAAATGCGCCAGCAGCTCATTCTTCCGGTCACGCGGGACCGCGATGTATTTCTGATCGACCTGCTCGACCGTCACTTCCTGCGGTTTAATGCGGATGTGCGTCGGCTCCTTCATGTATTTGTCAGCCAGCAGCTTCACCGGTTCGGGGAAGGTGGCCGAAAACAGCAGCATCTGCCGCTCGGGCGGGGAGTGGCCGATGATGTAATTGACGTCCGGCCAGAAGCCGATGTCGAGCATCTGATCGGCCTCGTCCAGCACGCACAGCGCGAGTCGCGACAGGTCGAGCGTATGCCGGCGCATGTGATCGATGATGCGTCCGGGCGTGCCGATGACGACATGCGGATGCCGTTCGAGCGCGTGAATCTGATCGTCCATCGGCGTGCCGCCGTAGATGATCGCGGCGCGCGCGCCGCTGGCTCCGGCCATGCGGGTGAATTCGGCATGCACCTGGCGCGCGAGTTCGCGCGTCGGACACAGCACCAACGCCACCGGGCCGGCGCCCTCGACCACGTACAGTTTTTGCAGCAGCGGCAGCACGAACGCGGCAGTTTTGCCGGTGCCGGTCTGCGCTTGGCCCAACACGTCTTTGCCGCTGAGCACCACCGGCACCGCTTCGGCCTGAATCGGCGTCGGGTTGGCGTAGCCGATCGCGGCGAGGTCGGCCAGGATCTGATCGTTCAGGCCCAGCGCACGGAAACCTTCAG
>JBBROQ010000102.1:0-11074 GCA_038229115.1 Planctomycetota bacterium
AAATGGATGAATGACCACCATCTGCCGGTGCGCGGCCATAATCTGGTCTGGCCGTCATGGCAGTGGATGCCGGCCTTCGTGCAGAACGACCAGAACGATCTGGTCAAGCTGAAACAAGATGTGCTCGATCACATCGCCGACGAGGCCGGCACCGTGGGCGGCCAGGTGGAAGACTGGGACGTGGTGAACGAGCCCTACGCCAACCACAACTTGCAGGACCTACTCGGGCAGGGCTGCCTGGCGGATTTCTTCAAGGCCGCCCGCAGCGCCGCGCCTAATGCCCGGCTATACCTCAATGACTATCCGAACACCACCGGGGTCCACGCGGATTCTTTCGTGACGCTTGCCCAGAATCTGCTCGCCGCCCACGCACCGATCGATGGTCTCGGCGTTCAGGGCCACATCAGCGCCGATCCGGTTGGCATTCCTGACATCCTCGCCCTGTTCAACCGCTTGGGCAGCGTCGGTCTGCCCCTGCGCATTACTGAGTTCGACCACGATACCCGCGATGAAGCCCTTCAGGCGCAATACCTGACGGACTTCTACACCGCGGCATTTAGTCACCCGCAAGTCCTTGGCATCCAGATGTGGGGATTCTGGGCGAGTCGACACTGGTTGCCGAATGCCGCGTTGTGGCGCGCAGACTGGTCGATCAAACCGAACGGCCAAGCCTACCGGGACCTGATCTTCAAGACCTGGTGGACCGATGTGACGCTTAGCACCGACGCCAACGGCATGGCGCAGGCGCGGGGCTTCCTGGGCGACTATGCGCTGGACTGCAATGCTCCGGGCGCGGCCGTGACTACCCGCACGTTGACCCTAACCCGCAGCACACCTGCAGTGACCATGATGGTCGCTGTCAAACCCGGCGATGCGAATCGCGATGGCAGCGTCAACGCTACCGATCGCACGATGGTGCAGGGACACATGGGTCAGACCGGCAGCAATTCCGGATGGGATGCGCGTGCCGACCTGGACGGTGATGGGCGCGTCAACGCCACGGACCTCAGCATCGTCACCCGCAACCAGGGACGCTGAAGCCTCCGCGGCCTCACGCCGGCGCTAAAAAACACCAGGCTCATCGGCGATGGAAGTGCGCCAATGTCGGTAGGTCGATGGCACAGAGCGTGCGCCGAAGGATAGAAATCCGCTCTTCACGTCGGCGGTTGATCTGATTCTGTCGTGGTTGGTAGCGCGAACGGTCTTCGATGTGCATTCTCTAGTCCCGCGATATTTCCGTGAATGTCGCTGATTATCGCGATCATTACCTTGATGCCGACACTTTTATTGATCTTTCGACATTATCGCCATTCTTATCGACATACTTTAGATAACAGAATGGATGGCCTACATCGACCCAAACCACATCTCCTGATTTTGGCGTGCGTATTATTCTAGCGCCGGGCGATATCTCATTTATTCCAGAAATCATACGGTGCCCCATTGTCATATTCGCGATTGTTTTAGAAATAATGGATCATGAGACGATGTGCTGCCTCCCTGTGACTTAAATACATCTGTTCCATTCACCGTTTCCCACCATTCCAATTGTGAATCTGCGTTGAATTTGATATTCATTACATACTCAAAAACGTTATCTTTGACCGTGAAGCGCGTTACCTCTATGCGACAGCCGGTCGGCAGGCGACCGTATATACAATAAAGGCTAGCCGCGAGCGCCAGTACCACTGCAATAACAGTCAGCGATTTCATATTATTTTTATCGTTTTATTCACTCAATAACCTTTCATATCAAAGCTGAGTGTGTATTTTACGGTGCTCGGAGCGGCGTGACACATGTTCCGATTCAAAGCTCGTTGGTCTTCACAAACGTCATGCCCTTAATCAGCAATTCCCCGCTCGCCGTGCCGTTATAAACCAGCACCTGCAATTCTTTCACGTCGTCTAGATTGGTGACGGTGGCGCTGTTCTGCCAGTTTGTCGCTTTGCTTTTGAAGGTGGGCGAGCGCAGGTCGAAACGTAATTCGGTGAAGCCTTTGTTCAGCGGCACGGTCTGCACGGCGCTTTCAAAATATTCGAAGTCACCGGTTTTCAGGGCGATCGCCAGTTTGAACGGCTGTTCGCCGTGGTTGGCAATTGAGAACGATAGCACCGACTGCTCGCCAATGGCGTATTGCACGCTTTTGCGGATCGCGGCTTTGTCGGTGCGTTTGGTGGCGTCGCTTGGGCCAGTGAACGTCAGGTGCAAAACATTAGGTCCGCCGCTGTCGTCGACCGGCGCCAATTTCATTTCGACCGGATTGGAATATTGGAGCTTCTCGCTTTCCCAGCCTTTCGCTTCGAGGCCGACCTGCGCCATTGGTGCGGGTTTTAACGGGACTTTGGGCAAGGTGCCGGCCGGCAGGGGAGTGTCGTCAATCGGCGGCGTGGCGCCGGGATTGTCGGCCACATAACGTCGCGCGGCTTCTTCGAGTTGATCGAGTCGCGCCAATATCGCGGCGTCGCTGCCGCCGGCTTTGCGATAGGCGCGGTACAGCGGGACCGCGGCAGCAGGGTTGCCGCTTTGGTCAACCAACTGCGCATACAGGCCGCGGCTGTCCAGGTCGACGCCGGGCAACGCCACCGCCTTGGCCAATAATTGCAGCGCTTCGGCGTCGTGATGATTGGCGTGGCACCAGCGTGCTTGCAGCACCAATTCGTTGAGGTCGTCGCCGCGCAGTTTGGCCAAGCGGCTGCCCAAGCCCAGGTAGACCTCTTTCACGCGGTCTTCGCGAAAGCGCATGGTGCCCGAGCCGGTGTTGATCACGACCAAGCCCGGTTCTGCGCCTTCGACTACCGAGCCGGTGATGCGTTGCTGATTATCGAGGATGACCAGATCCTGCATGGTCGGATCGGTTTGATTGCCTTGCTCGGCTGGTGCAGATTTGGTCGCGCCGGCAGATTTTGCGTTGGCATCAGGTTTGGTCGCGCCGGTTGATTTTGCCGCGGGCGTGCCGTTTTTTACCGTGGGTTTGACCGTGGGTAACGGTGACGAGACCGGATCCATGTCGGCGGCGGTGGCGGCGCTCAGTGCGAGGAACAGCAGGAAAAACCGCAGCGATAAAACGGGACGCATCATGGCCGGACGGTATGCGGGGTCAGCATCGGGCAACATGGTACGTCGGTTGACGTGCATCGTTGCTGACGCTCACGGCGGACTTCACGGTGGCACGACCACGATCACCGCCGCCGCCATGGTCTGGCCACCGGCAAGTTCCGGGCGCGTCGCTTCGCCGCACCACACCGGTGCTCGAAGAGCCAGGCTGAGGCGCAGCGCGGCTTCACGAGTCGGCAGCCGGGCCACCGCCGCGCCCAACCACTGCGCATACGCGCCGGCCAACAGTGGCCCGGCGCGCGTGGCCGGTTGTTCGGGCGTGACGCCCAAGGCTTCCCATCCGGCCGGAGCACTGGCGCGCGTGGCGTCGCGGGCGCGATCGACTTCCCACCAGCAGGCCAAATGCCACGGCGGTACCGGTTGGCCGTCATCGCCAACCGTGCGCCAGAACGCGGCGCCGTCCGGATGATCGTGCGTGCCCGGAGTGCTGGCGCTGACGCGGCCCTCGCTGTTGACGGTGACCTCCAACGCCTGCCACAACGCGCCGTCCCACCGCGCCACCGCATAGCGCCCGACCGCGGCAAAGGTCGCGGCGGCATCAGTACCGAAGGCGACGCCGTCGACGAACAGCATGCCGCTGCCAGTCACCGGTACGGCCACTGGCTTCACCGGTGTTGATGCGAGTTCGATCGGTAATGCCCGTGTTTCACCGGCGTTGAGCGTCACCGTGCCGTGCCACGCGAGTTCCGCTCCGCCTTGCGTGGCGCGCACCGTCACTTGGCGTGCGCCCGGCGCGACGCGCCAGCCGCTTTCATCGTGAAGAGCAGTAAGCGCGCTCAGCGATTGCCACGCGCCGTCGTCGATGCGGCCTTCGACCTGCGGATGATTGACCTGCACCCGCAAGGTCGCGGCGGTGGCGGGATCGATCACCGCGACCGGCGTTGGCTGTTGCTGTTGTCGCCACCACCACGCGCCGCCGCCAACTACCACTGCCAGCATCACGGCGGCCGCGATTAGCAGCGGCCACCGCCGGCGTTTGCGCTGCTGGCCGATGCCGCCCTGCGCCAACTGCCCAAGCACATCGGCAACATCCAACGCGCTTGGCCGGCTGGCCGGATTCTTCAATAGGCAACGATCGACGATCTGGCTGAGCGCGGCAGGAATCACGCCGGGTTTGACCTCGCTCAACAGCTTCGGTTTTTGCTCGAGGTGCGCGCGCATGACTTCGTATGGCGTCGAATGATCAAACGGTGGGCGACCGCTAGCGAGGTGGAACAGCGTCACGCCTAGGCTGTAAATATCCGCTTTTATCGTCACATTTTCCGGATCGCGGATGACCTCTGGCGCAACATACAGCGGCGTGCCCACGACCATGCCGGTGCCGGTCAGACGTAAGAGTTCCGGATTGTCGAGCTGCTTGGCCAGACCCAGATCGGCGATCTTCGGCCGGCCGTCGGTGCCGACCAAAATGTTGTCCGGCTTGATGTCGCGGTGGACAATCGCGCGCGCATGAATCGCGGCGAGGCCCAGGGCGATGCCCGCGCCCAGCCGCGCTACTGCCTCGGCCGGCAGCGCGCCGTGTTCGTCCAGAATCCGGCCCAAACTGTGGCCGTTTACCAGTTCCATCACCAAATACGCAGTGCCGTCGGCTAGGCCCGCGTCCAACACTTGCACCATATGATCGCTGGTGACTTTCGCCGCCGCGCGGCCTTCGCGCAGGAAGCGTTCGCGCGAGCGTTCGCCCTGACCGGCCGCGAGGAATTTCACCGCCACGTCGGTGCCGATGTGCTCGTGATGAGCGCGATAAACCACGCCCATCGCGCCGGCACCAAGCCGCGCCGTCAGTCGCACATTGCCGAATACTCGGCCGATCAGCGGGTCAGATTCAGTCACGCTGCGCTCTTCGTTTTCACGCGGAAAGGTACATCACGGCGTAACCTTTCGGTAATGCGGCATGGCCGAGGCTGTCATTGCCTCGACTGCCGCGGCGTAAGCATGCGCCGCCCATGCTGCCATTGGCCACCGCGACGCTGTCTCCGCTGATTTCCACCCGTGCGCAGCCTGCGCGCGCCTGTCACGAAGTGCTGGCGAAACAGCCGGCCGGCACCGGCGATCACTGGTGGATCCAGGTGGAAAAAGACGGCCTGGGCACGCAGCCCGCGCGCGTGGCCATCGCCAAGGCCGTGAACGCTCCGGTGGACGCCGTGGCTTGTGCCGGCTGGCGCGATCGCCGCGGTATCAGCGTACAATGGTTCAGCCTGCCGGCCGACGTGGTCGAACATCCGGGTCCGCTGAAACGTGCGGGAACTCAGGGAAAAATGCGCGTGCTAGCGGTCACGCAAAGCCACAAGCCAGTATCAGAAGCGGTGGTCGCGCGCCTGGCGTGGACGCTGACCTTCACCAAGGCGAAAGAGCACGACGGCTATGTGCGCGGGCGCGCGATCGTCGATCGCCTGCGCCATGTCGGCGTACCGGCCTATTTGAGCACCGACCAACGCCGGCGCGACGCGGCAAAATGGGGCCGGTTGGTGTTGGAGCGCAAACGCCTGCCGCCGGCGGTGGCGGCGCTGGGCGTGTCGCCTGGCGAATGTTTGGGCGCTCTGCGTGACAGTTTGTTCAATCGCTGGTTAGCGGCGCGGGTGGCGGATGGGTTGCTCGATGCGGTGCTGCTGGGCGATCGTTTAAGCGCGCGCGACGGCAGCGAATTGTTGGCGACCGATTTAGAGAGCATGCGCAAACGCGTGGCGAGTTGGGAAGCGGTGGTGCTTGGCCCGTTGTATGGCGGCGGCATGTCGCCGGCCGCGAATGAGGCGCTGGCGCGTGAAGCGGCGGTGTTGACGACTGCCGGACTTTCTGATGTATCCGCGCTGCAAGGCGGCCGTCGCGTTTGCCGCGCGCAGCCCGCGAAAGCCAGCGTCGATGTCGACGGGAATAACATCGTGGTGCGCTGCGAATTGCCGACCGAATTCAACATCGACGCGTTGATCGCCGAACTGGGCGCGACGCGTACTGATGCACAAACGGCCGCGCAAACAGCCGCGAACGAGCCGCCTGACGCTGAAGATTTTTCTACTGATGCGGGCGATGATGAGGACGTCGGCGATGGCTGAATCGACGCGACTGCCGCTGCGCACTGCTTTCATGGGCACGCCCGAGATCGCGGTGCCGACACTGCGGTTGTTTGCAGCACGGACGGACGTGCAGGTAGTGGTGACGCAGCCTGATCGTCCGGCCGGACGCGGACAGCAATCGCAGCCACCGCCGGTGAAACGTGCGGCGCTGGAATTGGGCCTTTCGCTATGGCAGCCGGAAACGCTGAAAAATCAGGCTGAATCGGCGTATTTGCAGAAGTTGGATTTGATCGTGGTGTTGGCCTACGGCGAATTGCTGCGCCAGGACGTGCTCGATCGTCCGCGCGGTGGCTGCATCAATCTGCACGCGTCCTTGCTGCCGCGTTGGCGCGGCGCGAGTCCGTTGCAGGCCGTGCTGCGCGCCGGCGACGCCGAAACCGGCGTGAGCGTGATGCGCATGGTGCGCGGCCTGGATGCCGGCCCGGTATTTTTGCGCGAGTCACTGTTGCTGAGCGCGCGCACCACGTTGCCAGAACTGCACGACGCCATCGCCGAGTTGTCGGCGGTCGCACTTGGTCGGTTCCTGGACGCGTATGCAGCCGATCCGCAGTTACCGGCCGCGCCGCAAATCGAGGCAGAGGTCACGCTGTGCCGCAAGCTGACGACCGATGACGGGCATCTGGATTTCAGTCGCAGCGCGATCGAACTCGAACGTTGGGTGCGCGCCTTTACGCCCGCGCCGGGATGTTGGGCGACGGTTGGCGCGGAGCGTTGGCGCATTCTGGCGTGTGCGGTTGCGGACGTGGTGTTGGTGCCGGGCGCGTGCGTGGTACAGGACGGCCGCTTGTTGGTCGGCTGCGCTGAAAACGCGGTGGAAATCACGCGTTTGCAACTGCCAGGCAAACGTCCGCTAAGTGCTGCTGAGTTTCTGAACGGCCACCGCGCCCCAGAACGCTTCGCTTAAAAAAATGACCGCCCGGCTTACGCCGAGCGGTCGGTTGAGACCAATCACACCATTTTGTTGCGCTTAGGGTGCGGACATGCCGCCAGCCAGTGCGCCGAGAGCGCCCAGCCTTTCGGCATTCTTCGGGCTGACTTGCCAGGTGCCGTCCGGCTTCTTTTCGACCTCTACCGGCAGGGTGTGGCTATGACCAAAGGCACTGAAAGTGACATTCAGGGTGCGCTGATCGCCGGTGCCCTGGGGCACGGCTTTCACTGAATCCAAGAAGTTGTCGACCTGCAGGTCGAACACGCTCAGCGATTTTTTCAGCCCGGCCAACAGCGGCGGCAGCTTACCCAACGCCTGAACAAACGTCAGTGCGTGCAGATCGGCGGCACTGGTGATGCCGGTTTTCTTAGCGCCATCCACCAGGGCAGTCAGCGCGGTTTTGATCTTTGCCCGGTCGTCCAAACCGGCAGTGCCGATCCAGGCGGCCACATCCTGAATCATGGTGGTCAGCATCGCGCCCTGCGCCTTTAGCGCTGCGGTCTGCGTCTTCGCGTCGTTAGGTATCAGCATTGGCAGCAATACGGAAATTGCGTTCAGCTTTTGCTGCACTTCGGCCGGATGGAACTCGGCCAATTTCGTCTCAATTTCTTTCATCAGGTTGTCGACCGCATTCGGCGCCAGTATTTTGGTCAGCATCGCGTCGAATTCTTTAGTGTCGGAGGCGGTCGCGTTGGTTTTGGACGACTCCCATTTGGCTTTGGCTTCGGCCAACTGCGCCTCTGGCAGCGCGGCGACTGCGCCGCCGGCATCACCACTGCGCAGTACCTGCACTGGTAGCAGGATCGCTGCTTCGGGACTGGTGGGATCGACACTGGCGGCAGAAGCACTGGTGAAAGCAGCGCTCATGGTCGCAAAGCAGGCGAGGGTGAGAGTGCGGATGCGACGCATGACGGCTCCAAACGTGTGGTGGTTGCGAATCAGAGATGGAAAAGTGTCGGCCAATGCCGCTAGGCAATCGGCAAAACGCGTCGCATTGACCGGCAGAAATGGGCACGCAGCGTGCTTCAATCGGCACGTCGCCATCACCACAGGACGGAACGACCATGTTCGGCTTCGACCCCATCTATCTCATCATCCTTGGCGTCAGCATGGTGCTGTCGCTGGTCACCTCGGCGTTCGTGAAGAATCGCTTCGCCAGCGGCGCGAAGATCGCGATCGCCAGCGGTCTCACCGGCCGGCAGGTGGCCGAACGCATCTTGCGCGACGCCGACATCGTCGACGTGACCATTCAGGAACATCAGGGCTTTCTGAGCGACCATTACAATCCGATGACCAAGACGCTGGCGCTCAGCCCTGAGGTCTACAACGGCATCAGCGCCGCGTCGGCCGGCGTCGCCGCGCATGAAGTGGGCCACGCGATCCAGCACGCGCGCGGTTATGCGCCGATGTGGGCGCGCAGCGTGCTCGTGCCAGTGGCCAACATCGGCAGCATGTTGGGGCCGTGGGTCATCATCGCTGGCACGTTCCTGGGTGCGGCACATCAGGCGGCCTCGGTTCATCACGGCTTGGGCTACATGAAGGCGGTTGGCGTCGTCATTTTGATCGGCGCGGCGACGTTGTTCACGGTCATCACGGTGCCGGTGGAATTCGACGCGTCGGCGCGGGCTAAGGACAAGCTGATCACGCTTGGCATCACCCGTCCCGGTGAAGAAGCGAACGCGGTGCGCGGCGTACTGACCGCGGCCGGGCTGACGTATGTCGCGGCCGCGATCAGCTCAATCATGATGCTGATCTATTGGATGGCGCAGGCCGGATTGCTCGGCGGACGCCGCGACGACTGAGTTGCCGTTCTTGGGGCGCTTTTTTCTCGGCTGCTGTTGACTGCTGAACCTTCTATCGAGCATCCTTACCCATGCGCTACGAACACGATGAAGCCCCCGTCCTCCGCGGCGCCAGCCCGAAAGTGCTGGTCTCGCGCGCCAAGGACGCGCACGAGGTCGACCTGCCCTCGCGCATGCTGCTCGACCGCATTGTTTATCTTGGCACCGAGATCGACAACACGGTCGCCAACAACATTGTGCAGCAGTTGCTGGTGCTGCAGCTCGATGACGCGGTCAAACCAATCACACTCTACATCAACAGCCCCGGCGGTTCGATCGTCGACGGCATGGCGATCTATGACGTCATCCGCCGTTCGCCCTGCCCGGTGCACGCGATCGTCGCCGGCATGGCCGCCAGCATGGGCGCGGTAATTCTGTCCGGCTGCACCAAGGGCGAACGCGCGATCCTGCCGCACGGCGAAGTCCTTTTGCATCAGCCCCTGGGCGGCGCCCGTGGCCAAGCCACCGACGTCGAGATCAGCGCCAACCGCATTCTGAAGATGAAGCGCACGCTGCTGACCCTGTTGGCCAAGAACACCGGTCATCCGTACGAAAAACTGGTCGAAGATTGCGACCGCGATTACTGGCTCGACGCCGACGAAGCGAAGGCCTACGGGATCATCGACAAGATCATCTAAGTTTGCGCGCCTCGATGCATCGCGACCCTCGGCAGCCAGCGGCTGCCGAGGGTTTTTATTGGGCTCTGCCGATGCCCATAGAAACGCTCAGCCGTTCCCGGCCGGCTTAAAATCACCGGGAGAAATGCGGACCACGCGCTTGAATAGGTCATTCCGGTAGCGGATTTCCTCGCTGCCTTGGATGACGCTGATTTCATAGCGGTTCAATTTTAGCGAGACGGTCAGGTCTCTTTGTTGGTGCGCGCTCAGGTCGATTTGTTGGTGGCTGTAATAGGTAACAAAAATCAGATTGTAGCTTTTCTCGTAATGAATCGTGACCGGGGCTTCGGTGTCATTGATGACGATGATGTTGGCCCCGACGGCGTTGCTGGAATCGCAGCCGGAGAGCATCGCGATGCAAAAAAGCACGGGGATAAAGCCGGCGCTGGTGAGCAGTCGATAGGACGACAACGGAAAATTCACCGCGACGTTCAGCGCAGCCGCTCAAAGCGCGGCAGACGTTCGAGTGGCGCCGGCACCGTCACCATGTTTCCGCCCAGGTGTTCAACGCCCAGGTCATCGCGCCATGTGCCCGGTGGCAGCAGGACGTCGCGCGTGCGCGCGCCTTTGACCACGACTGGCGAGACCAGCAGATCATCGCCGAGCAGGAACTGATCGCGCACGTGCAGCGCGCGCGGGTCGTCCCAGAGCCACGCGAGCGGTCGCACGATCGGTTCGCCGGTGGCGGCGGCGTGGCGCGCGAGGGCCAGGATGCGCTCGCCGTTCTCGGCATGCAGGTGCGCGGCGGCGCGGCACAGGCCGTTGTGATAGGCGTCCAAGATGCGCCACGGCGCGGCCGAAAATTGCTGCATCGGCAGCAGCGCGGCGAGCTGCGCGTGGCGCACAAATAGCTCGCCGTCCAAACTGGCGGCGTTGCCATTGAAATGCAGATATTCGCCGCCGCCGATCATGTCGGGGCAACTGAACGCATAGCCGACCAAGCCCTGCGCGAGGACGTTGGGAATGCAGCCGGCGAGGCCGTTGGCGTCCCAACTGTGATTCTTATCACGCAGGCGTTGGGCCAGGGCGCGGTTGCCCATTTTCCAACAGGCGCGCAATTCGTTCAGCGACCAGCCCTCGGCGAATTCGGCCCAGGCTTCGCTTTGCAGCGCCGGATGGCCGGGCCGGTAGGCCTGATCGTCGGCAAGATAATGACTGAAATCGCCGGCATCGAGTTTGAAGCCGTCGACACCGGTGGTGCGTTGCAGATCCGTCAGCACGCCACGCAACCACGCCGCCGCGGCCGGATTGGCGATGTCGATCAACGCGCTGTACCCGTTCCACCAGGCGCGGATCGCTGGACGGCCGTCGGCACCTTTCAGTAGCAAACCTTGATCGCGCAGATCCATGTACAGTCGGCCATCGGCGGAAATCTGCGGACAGATCCACACCATCACCAAGAAGCCGAGCGCATGCAGGCGGTCGATCATTGCTTTGGGATC
>JBBROQ010000103.1:0-11053 GCA_038229115.1 Planctomycetota bacterium
CGGCCCGCTGGCCAGAACCAGATCCGGTGCGCGGGAAGTACGCTCCAACGCGCCGCAGCTGCTCAGCAGCAGGACGCCTATCAACAGGCCCGTCCCGGACACTGATCGAAACCATGGAAATATAGGCATGCGCTCCGTCCTCTGACCTCTGCCGGCAGTCGGTGCCGAAACAGTGAGAGAAGGTAACGGAAACCCGGCGACTTCGCCACGCCCAGCCGCCTGTCGTCGGCCGTCGCCCGCCAATCACCGGCCTTCGCCTCTCAGGGTCAGGACAATCCCAACGGCAGTCGCAGCCACGGCCACCGCACCAGCCGGTGCAATATCCAGGCGGCGGTCATCGCGGTGACGATCAGCACCAACGCCAACAACAACGGCTGCGATGCCAACGCGGTCTGATTTAACGCCCGCAATAACAGCGTGTGCCCGAGATAGACCGGGAAGGACAACATCGCGAGCAAGCCCAACGTGCTTGCTCGGGTACCGACTTTGAACCACGCGTTAACGCGCGCGTCCCACGCATTCATCAGCGCGATAGTCGCCAGGGTAAACGCGATCACCACCCAGCGATTGAAGTGATTGAAATACCCGGGATCGCTTTGGCGATACGACCAGAACGCATATTCGGCCAGCACCGCTGCGCCGGCGAACGCCCATAGTACGGTGGCTACCGCGCGCCCACGTAACCACATTGGCACCGCATCGGCATGCCGGGCCAGCACCATACCGGTGTGAAAATAGAACAGCCAATAAATCACCGCATAACTGGGAAAACTTGGACGTTCGATGCCCACGGCGGCCCACAAATAATGCGCCGGTGAGGTAAATAGTATCTGCACCATCAGCAGTACCCACCACAACCACGAACCGCGGATGCGCAGCAGTAACGGAAACAATACGTAGCACTGAATAATGATCGGAAAGAAGTAGAGATGATAATCGCCAGTGCCGTGCAGCAGATCGCGACCGAGTTGTGTTAGCGACGCCAATGGCTGCTGCGCATGCCATCGCCCCAGAACAAACATGAACAGCACTGTCCAAGCGAGATACGGCAGGCCAATGCGCAGGAAGCGCTCACGCGCAAATGTCGGCAGCCAGGCCAGAGATCGGGAATCACCGTGTTTTTTCGCATGGCTAAGCGTCAGGCCAAAACCCGACAGAAGGATAAAGAGCGGTACGCAGAAACGTCCAAGTTGATTCAGCATGACCGCGAGCGCGTCCGCTGAAAGATAGTCGTGCGTAGCGATGAAACGCGATTCTGACAGCGCGGTCGCGTGGATCGCGCACACCATCATCATCGCAGCCAGTCGGAACAGATCGGTAGTGTTTCGGCCCATGACGTTTGCTACGGGCGCGGTGGGCTTTCGGCAAGCGCAGCGCCGTGCTACCGTTTCGCCATGATAGGTGAACACCAGCCGAGAATGAATCCATGGAAGGCCTGATCGCCATCTTTGCAGAAGTGCTGGCAGCATTGATCGCACCGCTGGTGAGCGCGATCGGCGCGCTGATCGCCGCGGCGTTGACGCTGTTGCTTGAATTAATCGCGTGCGTGCTGCCGACGGTGGCCCGGCGCTTCGGCCGCAAACTACCACCGTTCCCGCGTGCTGTACGGTGGATTGCGGCGAGCGCGTTGGTGGTGACCGCGCTGCTGCTGAGCGCGGGATTGATCGTACAGATTTTCTTCGCCGAAAGCGTCCTGCGCTGGGCAATGGATCGTCAGCAAGCGCGCAGCGGCATCGCGATCACCTGGCGCTCGGCACAGATCAATCTGTTCACCGGCCATGCGCGTTTCGCGAATCTGCATCTGGCACGCCTCGATCATCCTACTCTGGCCTTTGATCTGACCTGTACCGATGCCGACATTGATCTGGCAGTACTCGCGTGCGTGCGCGGCACGGCGATTGTGGAATGCGCGATGATCCACGGTGTGCGCGGTGAACTACGCCAGGTCCTCGGCAGCGTCGTCGCTGTTCCTCACCGCACCTTTCGCATCGACACGTTGCGCGTCGATGATCTGGAACTCGCTGTCGCGTTGTCGCGATCCGACAGCGTGACGATTCTACGTGGGCCGGTGCGCATCGAACATTTCGCGAGCGAAACCCTGACCAGCAACCGGCTGCTGTTCGACGTTTTGTTTCGTTCGCACGCCAATGGCAGCGTGTTTGGCGCGCCGATCAGTATCGATAGTGGGATTGCCGATCACGGTCGTTGGACGCAATGGCGCGGCACGGGCGTGCCGGTCGCGCTGATGGCGCTGTATGTCGGCGGGCCATTTTCGCTGTTTGATGCCGGGCAGATCGACGTCGACGTCCAGGATACGTGGAATTTAGAGCAACCGAAGTATCTGCATTTCGACTACCGCTTTGCCGCGCACGATCTGACCGTCGCGCCGATCAGCGAATTACGCGGCCTGGGCCGTATGCTGGCTCCGGCGCTGGCGGAATTTGTGCGGCGTCACGACGGTGCGCTTGACCTGCATGCGACGCTCGATGTCGATCCTGATCATTTTGCCAATGCGTTGTCATTGGACGCGCGCTTACTGGGCCGCGCACTGATGAAACCGTTGGGCACCGCTCTTGGACTGCCACCGGAAGAACTGAAAACGCTCAGTGCCAGCCTGCTGAAACTTGGCCAAGGGGTGCTGGACCATTGGCGCAAACGCTAGGCTAAGCGCCGGCTTTTTTCAGCTTTTGAGAAAAACTTCATCGACGAATTTGGTCGTGACTTCGTTGTTCAGAAAGCGCGCATCTTTTAACAAGCGTTGATGGAAGCCGATGGTGGTCTTCGGCCCTTCGATGATGTATTCGCCCAGGGCCTGGCTGAGATACTGGATCGCCTGCGCGCGAGTATCGCCGTGTACGATCAATTTCGCGATCATCGAATCATAGTTCGGAGGAATGGTATAACCGGCGTAACAATGACTGTCGACACGCACGCCTTTGCCCGACGGCGCGACATACATGCTGATCTTACCTGGATACGGCGTGAAGCCGTTTTCCCAATCTTCGGCATTGATTCGCACTTCAATCGCGTGGCCCTGTGGCTTCACGTCGGCTTGGGTAAACGACAGTTTCTCGCCGGCCGCGACCAGGATCTGATGTTTGATCAAATCATAGCCGGTGACCATTTCGGTGACCGGATGTTCAACCTGGATGCGGGTGTTCATTTCCAGGAAGAAATACTGTTTGCGATCCAGGTCATAAATGAACTCGACCGTGCCGGCATTGTAGTAACCAGCGGCTTTGGCCAACTTCACCGCATCGGCGCACATGCTCTGGCGAATCGGGTCAGTAATCACCGGGCTGGGCGATTCCTCGACCAGTTTCTGATGCCGGCGTTGGGTTGAACAATCGCGTTCGCCAAGGGCCACGACATTGCCGTGCTGATCGCCAATAATCTGAATCTCGATATGGCGCGCGCGCTGCACATAGGCTTCGATGATGCAGTCGGCATTGCCGAATGCGGCCTCAGCTTCGCGTTGCGCTGAGATCAAACCGCTGACCAGACTGGCGTCATTGTGCGCGATGCGCATGCCGCGCCCGCCGCCACCGTTGGTGGCTTTGATCATTACTGGATAGCTGATCTTGCGCGCGATCGCGATCGCTTCCTCTTGGGAAGTCACCGGGCCAGTGGAGCCCGGTATGGTCGGCACACCATTGGCAGCGGCCAGCGACTTGGCCTTGGCTTTGTTGCCGAGCGCTTCCATCGATGAGGACAGCGGCCCGATGAATTCGATTTTGCAATCGCGCACCACTTGCGCGAAATGGCTATTTTCGCTCAAGAATCCAAAGCCAGGATGAATAGCATCGACGTCAGCCAATTCCGCCGCCGCGATGATGTTATTAATATTCAGATAGCTTTGTTTCGCCGGCCCGGGTCCGATGCAGATCGCCACATCGGCCATGCGCACCGGCAATGATTCTTTATCCACAGTCGAATGCACGACGCAGGTCTCAATGCCCATGCGGCGACAGGTGCGGATGATGCGCATGGCGATTTCGCCACGGTTCGCGATCAAAATACGTTTAAACATGGCGCTCGCAGAAAAACGTGACGAATCTCACAAACCATAGCCTTCAATATTATTCTTCCCCGTCTGTCTGGGGGCAGCGCCGAAGGCGCGTTGTTGGGGGCAGAGCCCCCAACTGACAAACGGGGGCCTCGATCCGGATGGCATTAGCCAACCAGAAACAAGACCGTGCCGTATTCCACGGCCTGCCCATCCGTCACCAGGATCTTCTTAATGGTGCCTTTGATGCCGGCGTCGGGTTTGATCTCGTTGAACACCTTCATCGCTTCGATCAGGCACACGACGTTGCCTTCGTCGACCTGCGTGCCGAGTTGAACAAAGTCCGTCGCATCGGGATTCGGCTTCAGATAGACAGTGCCAGGGATCGGCGAGGTAACCTGTTTGCAGCCAGCGAATTCATCGACAACTGGCGCAGGGGCTGCGACCGGCGCGGGTGCGGCGTATTGCGGCGCAAACGCCTGCATGCCTTGGACGCCTTGAATAAACGTCGGCTGCGCCTTCTTCAGCTTGATCTTCAGATCCGCCGATTCGATCTCGACCTCAACGAGGTCGTGCTCTTTCATCAGTTTGGTGATGTCCCGGAGGGTCTTGATGTCCATCGGCACTTTCATCTTCATCGGCCCTGATGTGCTGCTTGGCAGGCCAAGGCATCAGCCCCGGTCGCGGTGAAGGGCGGCACGCTAGGCCGGGCCCAGGTCGAGTCAATCGCACCAGGAATGCGTTCATGCGCCATGCACATACATCAGCGATCGTCATCACAACGCATCGAACCTGGACGAAATCGCATCTTTGCAGCGCGGCGCCGGCGCAATCATCCCGGCCGCACCCGGAGCGCGCATGCCGACCAAGATCCTTCTCCCCAAATTTGGCCAAACGGTTGAGACCAGCGAAATCAACCAATGGCTGGTGAAGGAAGGCGACTCGATCAAGAAGAGTCAGATTCTGTGCGAGATCGCGACTGACAAGAGCTCACTGGAAGTCGAGAGTCAGTACGAAGGCACGTTGCTGAAAATCCTGCTGCCGATCAGCAAGACCGCACCGGTCGGCTGCGTGATCGCGGTGTTGGGCACGCCGGGCGAAGCGCTCAGCGACGCGTTCATCGCCGAGTGCGTGGCATCGCAGACGGTCACCGCCAGCGCCGCGCCGGTGGCCGAAGCGTCGGCACCGGTCGCGGCCGCGCCCCGGCCCGCGCCAGCCGCCCCGAAGCCGGCACCGATCGCAGCCGTCGTGCTAACCACCGCGCCCGCTGCGTCCAAACCTGCCACGCGCGAACGCGTGTTCATCTCGCCGCGCGCGCGGTTGCTGGCGACCCGGCATGAGATTCCGATCGCGGTCCTGGACGGCAGCGGCGAGAACGGCCGCATCGTTGAGCAGGACGTGCGCGATTATGTCGAAGCCGCCGGCACCGTTTCGCCAGCCGCACGAGCCGCGGCGTTGTCGCGCGCGATCGATCTGCGCGGGCTGAAAGGGTCGGGACCAAGCGGCCGGATCATGCTCGAAGATTTGGCTGCGATCGCACCGGCAGCACCGGCACCGGCTGCGGCCGCAATCACGAAGAAGGCAAAGCCGCCGCTCGCGCCCTTGGTCGCTAAGTTGGAAAAGCCGTCGCCGATGCGCCGCGCCATCGCCGCCAACATGCAGGCGTCATCGTCCACCATTCCGGCGTTCCAGGTCGAGGTCACGATCGACGCAGCCAGCCTGATCGCTCGGCGCGAGGCTGATAAGGCGGCTGGGCTAAAGATCAGCTTTGGCGATTACTTGGCGCGCGCGACGGCGCTGTCGATCCGGCGTTTCCCGGCATTTGCAGCGACTTTCACCGATCAGGGCCTGCAATTCCGCGACCGCGTGAACATCGGTTTCGCGGTCGCGGTGCCCGGCGGTCTGGTGGTGCCGGTGGTGCCGGATTGCGATCAGATCAGCTGCGCCGACATCGCCGCGTGGTCGACCGCTTTGGTCGAGAAAGCCCGCACCGGCAAACTGACGCCCGAGGATTATAGCGGCGGCGTGTTCACGCTGTCGAACCTCGGCTCGTTCCCGGTCGACCGCTTCGTCGCGATCGTCCCGCCCGGCCAAAGCGGCATCATCGCCATCGGCCGCATTCGCGACGAAGTGGTGGTGAAAAATGGCGGATTTTTTGCCGCAAAACTGATGAGCTTGACGCTGTCGGCCGATCACCGGTACATCGACGGCGCCGATGGCGCGGCGTTTATGAAAGAATTGAAAGAGCTCCTCGAGGACGCTCAGTCACTCTAACTTTCACCTGGGGTTCACACCCCAGGAACGTGCCTGCGGCACTGCCCCGTGATGATGGGGAACAGTGTTAGGTACGGAGCCGCTGGTGGGAGCTTCGATCACTTCCAACGCGTCGCCGTCGCGACCGTGATCGCCACCGGCGTCATGGTCGGCGCCGGCGCGGCGTGCAGGTCGGCGTCATGCGGATAATCCAGGTGCACCATCACCGCGCCGCTGCCGCCGAGTTCGGTCAGAATCGCGTGCTCTAACGCATCGACCGCGGCGTGGCCTTCGGCGATGGTCCAATCGCCGGGCACCATCAAATGAAAGTCGACATAGCTGGCCTCGCCCACGGTGCGCAGACGCAGATTGTGCACATCCAACCAGCGTGGATCGCGGATCGCATTGATGGCCGCGACCACGCGTTGAATCAGGCGCGGATCGGCCTCATCCATCAGTGCCGACATCGCTTCGCGCAGCAGTTTCGCGCCGGTCCAAACAATGAAGAGTGCCAGCGCGATCGCGACCACGCCGTCGATCAATGCCCGTGCTCGTTCGCCCGGAACCACCCACACCAACGCCAAGCCGATCAGCACCCCGACGCTGGTGTACACGTCGCTCAAAACGTGTTTGCCATCGGCGATTAACAGCGCGGAACTATAGCGGCGGCCGACGCGCAATAAGTACAGCCCCAACACCAGATTGATCAGCGCCGCCGCCGCGATCATCGCGAACCCAATGTCGACCTTGGCCAACGGATGCGGCGCGATCATCCCGGCGACCGCTTCCCAGACCACCGCCAGGCCAGCGATAAGGATCATGCCGCCTTCGAAGGCTACCGATAAGTGTTCGGCCTTACCGTGGCCATACGGATGGTCGGCGTCCGGCGGCGCGCTGGCGATGTGGAAACACCAAAACATGAAACCAGTCGCGGCCACATGCACGACCGATTCCAACGCATCCGACAAAATCGTCGCCGATCCGGTCAGTAAATACGCGCCCATTTTCAGGCCCAACATCACCAACCCGATCGCCAAACTGAGCGACACGGCGCGGCGGCGGCTGCGATAGGCGGCGGTAACGGTCATGGGCCAGACTGTCCGCGCGTATTGGCCGATACCAGTCGTCTGCACACCACCGCACCACCGCTGGCCGTCAGAGATGACGGTTAAGCCAGCCGGCCTTGAATGTCGGTGTCCGCGATGCTTCTGTTGTCAGCGACCGCAGCGCCATACTGCGCCCCGCGGTCCGTTTCCTGAGCCAGCGCAAGGCCGGCTCGCTGAAAGGTTTTCATGGATTATCTGCATGTTTTGCTGGCCCTCGCCGGTCTGGCGTTGGGCGTGATTGCCGGGATCGGCCTGGGGTTGTCGATCTGGCGCAAATCTACCGCGCAGAAACTGGCCGCGCTGGTCGCGCTCGAACAGGTGAAACTGCGTGAGGCCAACGCCACCGCCGCACAAAAATTAGAGCAAGATGCCGCCGCCACGTTGGCGCGCGCGCGCGAAGCGATGACCGCAACCTTCAGCGAAGAACGCCGGCAAGTGGCGGCGCTGCGCACGCAGTTGGACGACGGCCGCACGCAGTTGGATCAGGCCCGCGCCGAAGCTAAAAACGATGAACAGCGCCTGGAACGCCGCGAAACCAAGATCGGCGCGCGCGAACAGTTCCTGGGTGAACGTGAACGCGATCTGGATCAGCGCCAAGCCGCCGTCGACCGCCGCGACGCCGCGCTGCGCGCCAAAGAAGAAACCCTGGCCACGCGCGATCAGGAATTGGCCACGCGCACCGAAACGTTGGCGACGCGCGAACGCAGCATCGACGAACGCTTGGCCGCAATCGCCGGCATGACCCAAACCGCGGCGAAAGAAGAGCTGCTTGCGCGTTTAGATGCACAGCTTGGCGTCGAGCAGTCCGAGCGCATCGCGCGCGTCGAGAAAGACCTGACGGTGCGGGCCAAAGACCTGGGCATCGAACTGGTGTCGCGCGCGATTCAGCGCTACGCCGCCGAACACACCGCCGAAACCACCAGCGCCAAGGTCAAGCTGGCCGACGATGAAATGAAGGGCCGGATCATCGGCAAAGAAGGCCGGAATATCAAAGCCTTCGAACAGGCGACCGGCGTCGACATCATCATCGACGACACCCCGCAGACCATCACCATCAGTTGTTTCGACGGCGTGCGCCGCGAGATCGCCAAGCGCACCTTGCTGATCCTGTTGGAAGACGGTCGCGTGCATCCGGCGCGCATCGAAGAAGTGCTGGCGCAGGTGCAGCAGGACATGGATCGCGAGACCTTGAAATTGGGCGAGGACGCGGCCTTCGCGGTCGACGTGTCGGGCCTGCATCCGCAGTTGCTGCGTCTGTTGGGCAAGTTGCAGTTCCGCACCAGCTACGGCCAAAATGTGCTGAAACACACGCAAGAAGTCGCGTTTTTGTGCGGCGCGCTGGCCGCCGACCTTGGGCTTGACGCGAAGCTCGGCCGACGCTGCGGCTTGATGCACGACATCGGCAAAGCCATCGACCACGAACAAGAAGGCAGCCATCCGGTGCTCGGCTACGAGGCGCTCAAGCGCTATGGCGAAAGCGAACTGGTGGCGAACGCCGCGCTAGCGCATCACGAAGGCCACGCGGTGCTGACGCCGTACACGGTGCTGGCCGCGGCCGCCGATGCGATCAGCGCTGCGCGGCCCGGCGCGCGCCACAACAACGTCGAAAATTATCTCAAGCGCTTGGCGCAGTTGGAAGAGATCGCCTGCTCGTTCCCCGGCGTGCACAAGGCCTACGCGATCCAGGCCGGCCGCGAACTGCGCGTGATCGTCAACGGCCACAGCGTGCCCGACGCGATCATGGCCAAAGTCGCGCACGACATCGCCCGCCGCATCGAAGGCGAAGTCAGTTATCCCGGCGAAGTGAAAGTGACGCTGATCCGCGAAATGCGGCAGATTGCGGTCGCGCGATGAATCTCACCGCGCGTGCGCTAGACCATGCTCCCTGACCAAGCGATCGCGCGCGCGGTCTGCGCTGATGCGCTGTCTCTCGCGCGTTTGCAGCGCGATGGCCGGGCGTGGGCGGTGTTGGCGTGGCGCAGTGAACTGCCGGATCCGATGACGGCGTTTCGCGCTGCGGCCGGGCGGCGGCGGACGTTGTTATGGAGCGATGACGGCTGGCTGCTGGGCGCGGGAGAGGCGTGGAGCGTCGCCGCCGATGGTCCCGGACGCACTGCGCATTTGGCGGTCGCGGCGGCGCGATTGGAAGCCCGCTGCGTGATTGGCGGCGCGGACGGTGCACTGCCGCCGCTGCCATGTTTGCTGAGCGCCTTGTCGTTCGAGGACGTCGCGCCGGGGCCCAGCCATTGGGGTCCGGGACTGTCGGGAGCGCGCCTGTGGCTGCCGCGGCGGCTGTGGTGGAAACGCGGCAATGACGGCTGGATCGTGGCGGCGTTGGCGCTGTCAGCCGGCGATCGCGATCCGGCGTTGTTGGCCGAGCGACTGCTGTCGGATCCCGCTTCGATCACGCCATCCGCGCCGACGCCGTGGCCGACGCTCAGCACCGATTATGTCGAGCAGGTCGATGACGCGGTGGCGCTGATCCGCGACGGCGCGCTGCGCAAAATCGTGCTCGCGCGCGCGGTTGACGAATCAACCACATGTGATGCCGCCGGCGTGCTCGAGAATCTCGCGCGGCTGTACCCCAGCACCACGCTGTACGCCGTCGATGGCGATGACGGCGCGACCTTTGTCGGGGCGACGCCGGAATTGCTGTTTTCTGCGCGCGGTCAACGCGTCGACACCATGGCGCTCGCCGGTTCGGCCGGGGGCGAGGCCGAGGCCGCGTATGCCGCGTTGATGGCGTCGACCAAGGAACGCAAAGAGCACAATTTGGTGGTCGAACATTTGGTGACGGTGCTGCGCGCGCGGGCACAGCCGTTCACTTTTCCCAGCGCGCCGACGGCCCGGCGGCTGAATCAGCTCACACATTTGCAGACCCCGATCAGCGCCGATCTGAAGCAAGCCGATCAACACGCTGACTATCTCGAATTGCTCGGCGCTCTGCATCCGACGCCGGCGGTCTGCGGGCTGCCAACGCCCACCGCGACGCATTGGATCGCGCGGCACGAACGCCTGCATCGCGGCCTGTACACCGGCGCGATCGGCCACCTGACGCCGACCGAGGCGCGCATCGTGGTGCCGCTTCGTGGCGGCATCATTCGCGATGGCAGCGCGCGGTTGTTCGCCGGTGCTGGCATCGTGGAAACCAGCGAGCCGGAACGCGAACTGGCCGAAACCGAATTGAAATTCGGCGCGATGCGCGCCGCACTGGTGTAGGTCAACGATGACTGAGGACCCGAACCGCAACGCGCGCTGGTGCCGGTTGATCGCTGAAGAACTGCATCGTGGCGGCGTCGCGTTCGTGGTGCTGTGCCCGGGCAGCCGCAACGGGCCGCTGCTGTTCGCGCTGGCGCGACAGTTCGGCACCGCCGCGATCAGCCATGTCGACGAGCGCAGTGCCGGCTTCATCGCCATCGGCCTCGCGCGAGCGACCGGCGCGCGCGTGGCGGTGTGCGTGACCAGCGGCAGTGCGCTGGCGAACCTGCTGCCGGCGCTCACCGAAGCCGATGCCGCCGAGTTGCCGATCATCGCCATCAGCGCCGATCGCCCGTGGGAAGCGCACGGCGTCGGCAGTCCGCAGACCATGCCGCAGCACGGTATTTTCCAGGCGTTCGTGCGCTCGGCGCTGCACCTGGGCGAACCCACCGACGACGACCGCGCCCTGCGCTCACTGCGCGCGCAGGTC
>JBBROQ010000104.1:0-10680 GCA_038229115.1 Planctomycetota bacterium
CGTCGGTGGCGACATTGCGCAGCAGGCCATCGCGCTGGAACCGTGCGAGTTCAGCGCGCAACGCGGCGACTTCACGCGCGCTGAAGAATGTCGGGCAGGTGGTGTAGCCAGCGTCACGGAATTCGGTGCGCTGTTTGGCGCTGATTGCGGAGGCGGGAGCAGTGGTGGTGTGCATGTGCGTGATTGTCCCGCTTTTCTGCACTTCGCCGTCGCCGGTGCGGAACGCTCTGTCGCCGTTCCGGAAGGCGCGCGGCCCCGATGACAACCTTGCGGCCGCGACCACACTCCGCGCCCATGCGCACGCTCGCGATCCTGAGTGTTTCCGCCGGCGCCGGTCATGTGCGCGCGGCCGAGGCATTGCGCGTGGCGGCGGTCGCGCGCGGCTGGCGCGCCGAGCACATCGACGTGATGGGATTGGTGCCGCGGCTGTTTCGGCGGCTGTATGTCGATTCGTACCTGCGCTTGGTGGGACGGCATCCGGCGCTGTGGGGCTATCTCTATCACGCCACCGATCGCACCCGTCGCGACTCGCGCCTGAATCAGCTGCGGCGCGCGTTCGAGGGCCTGAACACGCGCAAGCTGCGCGGCGTGCTGAGCGCGCTGGCGCCAGATCGGATCATCTGCACGCACTTTCTGCCAGCGCAGCTGCTGGCCCAAAGTTCAAAAAAAGCTGCGGTAAAATCCGCGAAAAACCGCACTGCTGGTCCGCCCGCGACGCCGACGTGGGTGGTGGTCACCGACTTCGATGCGCATGTGTTGTGGGGCCATGCTGGACTTACCGGGTATTGCGTGGCCGCCGATGAGATCGCATGGCGCATCCGCGAACGCGGCATTGGTGACGCGCAGGTCGCGGTAACCGGCATCCCGATCATGCCGGCATTCGCGCGTCGGAACGAGCGCACGACCTGTGCCGCAGAACTCGGCGTCGATCCGCAGAAGACCACGTTACTGATGATGTCCGGCGGTTTCGGCGTCGGCGCGATTGATGAATTGGCCGCGCGCGTACTGGCGATTCCCGGCGATTTCCAACTGATCGCGCTGGCCGGGCACAACGCCGCGTTGCTGACGCGTCTGCGCGAATTGGCCACGCATGATCGCCGTCTGACGCCGTTGGGCTTCACCGGTACCATCGAACGGGTGATGGCCTGCGCCGATCTGGCGATCAGCAAACCGGGCGGCCTAACCACTAGCGAATGCCTGGCGCTGGGCCTGCCGTTGTTGGTGGTCGCGCCGATCCCCGGTCAGGAAGAGCGCAACAGCGACTATCTGTTGGAGCACGGCGCCGCGCTCAAAGCCCACGACGCGGCCGGCGTGGAATTCCGCGTGCGCGCGCTGTTGGCGGATCCCGCGCGGTTGGCGACCCTGGGCGCGGCCGCGGCGCGGTTGGGCCGACCGGACGCCGCCGATCGGGTGTTGGATGCGGCGCTGGCTTAATCGAGACGCAATGAAACGACACCACATGCGATTGACTTTGATTTTATCAGCTTTTTTCGCGCTTTTCGGCGTTCATTTAAATGCCGCAGAAACGCCAACGGTGGTCGAGGCGCAACCGCGTCCGGCCGCATGGGCGACGCCGATCGAACTCGACGGCGTGCCCAATTTGCAACGCGTCGACGCGTTGCTGTATCGCAGCGCGCAGCCCACCGCCGAGGGCATGCGCGCGCTGGAAAAACTCGGCATCCGCACCGTCATCAACCTGCGCTCGTTTCATTCTGATAGCGATGAACTCGCGGGCACCGCTCTGCTCAATGAGCGTTTGCAGATGAAGACTTGGCACATCGAAGACGAAGACGTGGTGCGCGTGCTGCGGTTGTTATCGCAGCCGAAGAACGGCCCGTTCCTGATTCACTGCCAACACGGCGCCGACCGCACCTGCGTGATCTGCGCGATGTATCGCATGGTGATCCAACACTGGCCGCGTGCGGATGCGCTCCGCGAACTGACCGACGGTGGCTACGGTTTCCATCCGATCTGGACCAACATCATCGCTTATTTGAACGCGGTGGATGTCGCGGCGATCACCGTGCAAATACTCGCTGAAAAACCGCAGCCAGCACGCTGAATCAGGCCTGAGCAAAACCGCCAGCGCGACGCCAAGCGGTAGGCGTGCTGCCGACTGCCTGGGTGAAGGCGCGGGTGAATTCGTGTGAGCGCGCGTAGCCAACCTGGGTCGCAATCGCGCCGATGCTGAGCCCGGTTTCCAGCAGCAGATGTTTGGCCCGTTCCAGACGCAAATCCGCCAACATGCGCGCCGGGGCGACGCCAAACGCCGCGCGGAAGCGATGCCGCAGCGAATCATAATTCGGCACGCTGCGGCCCAGCGCTCGGGTCAGGCTGGCCGCTGCGCCATCATGGCTTTGGATGCGCGTCCACAGCGCCAGCACCTCGGCGTCTTTAATCGTAGTTGCCGATGGCGCCGTGCCTGCTGACGGCATGGCCGTCGCGTCGCGCAGTCGCGCCACCATCACGACTAACAATCGCAGCCACGCCGACGCCGCCATCATCGCTGGCGTGCCAGCATGGCGCTGTTCGGCCAGCAGCTTCAGAAACAGCTCGCGATAGACCGCGCGTTGCGCCGGATCCAAGCGCCAAACGCGCGTCTCAGGGCTGCCAGCGGTCAGCGTCGGGCAGGCGCGATACAGCGCCGCGTCAGCCTGAAAATGCACCACCCACAATTGCGGCTGATCGCTGGGCCCGTTGCGAAAACCATGGATTTCACCGCGTCGAAACAGGAACAATGTGCCGTCGGGCGCCGCGGTTTCGCTACCGTCATGGATGATGGTGGTGGCGCCATCGACGATCAGGCACAGTTCGTCGTAGCCATGCTGATGCCGGTGAAAACTGTCGTTGCCAGCGGTACGGCCCACACCCATCGCCACCACGCGCGGAGTCGGCTCGTCCATGATGGTGGATGCTGGCCTGGACCAGAACGGCTCAAGACCGCGCGGTTTCTTTATTCGGCGGCGTCGCTGTTGGCCGTCGCTTCGTTGTCAGCATTCGCTTCGCTGTCCGCAGTCGCTTCGCTCCAGGCCCGGCGCAGCGCGGCGACTGGCGCGATCAGGGCGTGCACTGGGGCCGCTTCGCCTCGGTCGACCGCTCGACTGATGGTGGTGATGAGCTGGCAGTAAAACTGGCGCAGGGCCAGCGCCGCGGCCGGTTGGCGACTGACGTCGACCGACTTCATCATCGCCAGCAGCGTGCCGCGCGCGTAAGCCGCATGCAGGCGCGCCTGCGGGGTTGCGCTATTGCCCAGGCAAAACCAGAGCTGATGCAGCTGTGCTTCGACCTCGTGCAGCAGCCCGACGATGAACGTCCGATCCTGGGCGCTGGTCACCTCGGGCAGAACTGCGGCCATCGCGGCGCCGGCATGGGAGATAGAGATGACAACCATGAGACTAGTGACGGCCGGAAGCAGCTCGACTTAAGTCGGATTGTGGCTGTGAGAACTGCACAGGCTTGACCGTTCGACGGGAACCACACGACTAAACAGGTCTGCGCGGTTGGCGCGATCCGTTGGCGGACGCGTCGATCGCTGGGATTTTCCCGTCTCGTCATGAAGGTCGCATGCTGCCATTTTTCGTCCATCTCAGCGAGCATCACGGCGTTGCTTATGCGATTTTGCTGTTGGCGGTGGTGATTGCCGGCGGTTTGGTGATGGGCGGTTTGCGCGTGCGCGGCATCGGCCTGGGGAGCGCCGGGGTGCTGTTCGCGGGCCTGCTGATGGGCCAGTTCGGACAGCCATTGGATGCGGGCGTGCTGAATTTCGTGAAGGAATTCGGCCTGGTGCTGTTTGTGTTCACCATCGGTTTGCAGTTGGGGCCGGGGTTCGCCGCCTCGCTGCGCGCCGAAGGTCTGCGGCTGAATGTGTTGGCTTCATCCGTGGTGGTGCTGGGCAGTGCGCTGGCGGTGCTCGCGGCGTGGCTGTTGCCGAGGGTGCTGCCGATGCATCCGGCCGGGGTGCTGGGCGCGTTGGCGGGGGCGGTGACCAATACGCCGTCGTTGGGCGCGACGCAGCAAGCGCTCAGCGGCCTGCCCGGTGTGACGTCGGAGATCGCTGATCTGCCGGCGATCGCCTATGCGGTGGCCTATCCGGGCGGGATCGTGGGCATCATCGCGGCGCTGTTGCTGCTGCGTTGGTGGCTGCGGATCGATCTTGCCAGCGCCGCCGATGCGTATGCCCGCGAGCACAGCCATCAGCACGAACCGTTCGAGCGCCGGACGTTGGTGGTCGACAATGTGCATCTTGCCGGCGTGGCGGTTGGCAACATTCCCGGACAGCACGAAGCCGGCGTGACCATTTCGCGCATCCGGACGCGCGACGCGGGTGAAGTCACCACCGTTATGCCGGGCACCATCGTCCAACTCGGCGATCGATTGTTGGTGGTTGGGCCGCGCGCGGACCTTGAACGGTTTCAGTTAGTCGTCGGCACGCCGGTGGCCGAGGACCTGATTGAGGCCCCGGGCCGCGCGACTTTTTCGCGCCTAGTGGTGACCGCAACCCCGGCGGTCGGACAGGTGTTGGGCAGCCTGCGCTTGGCCGAGCGCTTTGGCGTGACCGTCACCCGGGTGCTGCGCAGCGAAGTCGATATGACGCCGGACAGCGGTCTGCGCCTGCATTTTGGCGATGTGCTGCATGCCGTCGGCGAACGCGCGGCGTTGACCCAGGTGGCGGGCGTGGTCGGCAATCAGCCGCAGGAACTGACGCATACGCATTTCGCGCCGATCTTCCTGGGCATCGCGTTAGGTGTGATCGTCGGTTCGCTGCCGATCGCGGTGATCGGCCTGCCGGAACCAGTGCGTCTGGGGCTAGCCGGCGGGCCGCTGCTGATCGCCATCGTGCTCGGGCGCATCGGCAGTTTCGGGCGGTTGGTTTGGCACATGCCGGCGGTCGCCAATCACTCATTCCGCGAGCTTGGTATCGCGCTGTTTCTGGCCTGCGTCGGGCTTAAATCCGGCCCGGCATTCTTTGCCACGGTGGCCACTGCGACCGGGCTGTGGTGGGCGATCGCCGGGTTGGTCATCTCCACGGTGCCGTTGCTGTTGGTCGGGTGGTTCGCGCACCGCGTTCTGCACATGAATTTTCTGCCGATCAGCGGCCTGCTATCCGGCAGCATGACCGATCCGCCGGCGCTCGCGTTTGCCAACAGCATCGCCGGCAGCGAGGCCCCGGCGACCGCCTACGCCACCGTCTATCCGTTCACCATGCTGCTGCGGATCGTGTTGGCGCAGGTGCTGGTCGTGATCCTGTGCCGATAAGCCCGAGTGTTCAGCGCACAGGCAAGCCCGCTCACGGCCGCAGCGGTTCCTGCATCCACGTCCACAGCCGGCCGTGCCAGGACGGTGGCCGGACTGTCAGCATGCCGCAGGTAACCAGCACGCGGCCGCCAACACGATGACCGAGGCGTGTCGCCTCGATAGGAAACATGGGGCGGGCAGTGGTCCAAGCGATCGGGGCTGACATGGCGCTGTTCCGTATGGGTTTGAAGTAACCCATACAAAAAACTGGCATGGTGTCAATTAGGACTCGGTCGAAACGAAGGGCGCGCGGCGCACTCAAAAAAACAAAGCAACCGCCGGCGCAGGGCGCCGGCGGTTGCTCAAGCACAGCGAAACCGCGGTGAAAACCGCGCGTTTAGCAACTGCTCATTCTTCCATGATGTCTTCAACCGTCAGGCCGTTCTCTTCCAAGTAGGTCGCGCCTTCGATCGACAACGGCGTCCATGGGATCAACTGCAGGCGATTCTTGCTGATCGGTTCCTTCGAATATTCGCACAGACCGAATGGGATCGGCTGGCCGGTAACGATCTTTTCCAGCGCGCGGTCGATCTGCCAGATCAGGTCCTTCTCTTCGCCGGCGATGCCCAGGCTGACGTCCTGCAGGTCGGCGTCGCTACCGCGTTCGGCGATGTGGTTGGGCGTGGTGTGGCCGTCTTCGGCTTCCATCGCGTCCTTTTCCAGACCGGCGATGTCGCTGGAAATTTCATTGCGGCGCGAGGTCAACAATTTGCGCCAGTCGGCAAGTTCGCTGGCGCTGAACGGTGATTTATAGTTGACCTTTACCGGCTTCGGCGCCGGCTTGGCTTCGGCGGCTTTGCTGACCGCTTTCACCGCGGCGCGACTGGCTGAAGACGATTCCTTTTTGTCGGAGCGGTCGGCCTTCTCGTTCTTCTCTTCTTTAACTGGCTCGGCCTTGGCGGCTGGCTTGCCGCTCTTAGTCGCCTTGCTGGCGGCTTTGGCTTCGGCGGCTTTGAGTTTGGCCGCTTTTTCGCGCTCCAATTCGCGTTCGCGTGGCGTCTTGCGATGGGTGGAAGTCACTTCGTCACGGTCTTTAGCTTTAGCGGCTTTGGACGGGCTGGGCATGGGCTGCTCCTGAGGCGCGCGGGAAGGTCGGCGGGACGTGATGATGAAGGCATCGCAAACAAAGAGCGATCAGCGGAAAAAGCGCGGCGTGGACTGCGTTTCCTCGCATTTCCGGCCTTTTTCAAGGCCGGGGAGACTCGGCGCGAGCCTATTGATTGCAAGCGCCGAGTCGGGTGGCCGAACCGCATGAACGGACGCACCGCACGTCACTGGCACAAAGCGCTGATCGAAGGTGGAAAAGAACGAGCGATATCGCGCTCAGTCTACCCCAGCGCCGAGCGCCGTGCGGCGCTGATCATCGCGCTGTCGAGCCAGCTCGGCGAACGCGCCATGCGTCGGGTAGACTTGCCGACCTGGGAGGGTAAGTGTCCACCGTGTCGAATGCTGAAGTAGTTGGTGGTATTCCCCTGGTCTCGGTGATCGGCACGCCGCGCACGATGGGCGAACATTTGGGCAGCCGACTGAAGTCGCGGTTGCAGGTCCTGGCACAATATTTTTTCGAGCAGCTGACGTCTGCCTCGGCCGGCAGCCCGCAGCCGATGACCGTCGACGATCTGCGCGCGCGGTTGCGCGACAGCATGCTGCCGCTGACTCGGCACGAACCCGCGCTGTGGATGGAGATCGAGTCGATGGCGCGCGCCGCCGACATGCGCGAAGAGGATTTGCTGCTGGTCCACGGCTATGGCGATTTGCTGAGCCATTACGGTTTTCAGGTGCCGCCGGGGCGCAGTACATTTTTGAGTTTGGCGGCGCCGCATACCGACACCGGGCTGCCGCGGTTGGTGATGGCGTGGCATTTGGATCCGGCGCTGTTGCCGTACGTGATGCTGCTGCGGCGCATTCCTGCGCACGGTCCGGCGAGCCTGTCGCTGACCCTGGCTGGGCTGTCGCCAATTTGTGGATTGTCCGAAGCCGGAATCGCGGCCGCGGTCAATGAACTGCGCGTGACCGACGGTGCCGACGGCCATTTCACCTGTCATTTGTTGGCCTCGACCCTGACTGCGCCATCGTTGGATGACGCGGCCTCGCGAGCAGCGATGGGCCCGCGGCACGGCGGCGCGGCGTTGCACCTGCTGTCCAATGGCGGCGATCGGTTGAGCCTGGAACTCAGCGGGCAAACGACCGCACGACTGGACGATCCGTACCACAGCGCACCGCGCGTTCACACCAACCACCCGCTGCATTCCGACATCATTAAGCACAGCGCGCTGGTGAATGATGCGACCTCGAAAGCGCGGCTAGAACGCGTCGCCGGACTCGCGGTGGATGCCAGCGGCGCGACCCCGAATGCGATCGCCGGATGGTTCGGATTGGAAGGCAAAGGCGACCGCCCGAGCGCGCGACTGATTGCCGATCCGAATCCGACGCCTGAGGTGACGGTGTTATTCATGGCCGATCCGGCGGCGAAGGCGATCCATGTGCGCCGCGGCGGCACCTCGGCGAAATTGGAAACGGTTCGCCTGTGAAATGCTCGCGCCGCGCGCGCTGATGCTGCGCTCGTGACCACGCCATCGCCGCTGCCCCAGCTGTCTGCTCCGCTGCCAAAACCACAGCGCGGTCGTGTTTGGGATGAGCTACCGACGCATCCACTGCGTTGGCTGCTAACGCCAGCGTGGTGCGTGTACCGGCCATTGATCGCGCTGCGAAATCTTGCCTTCGACCGCGGGTGGCGCGTGCCGGCGCGGCTGCCGGTGCCGGTGATTTCCGTCGGCAATCTGATCGCCGGCGGCACCGGCAAAACGCCAGTAACGCGCCTTATTGCCGAGCGGCTGCGCGCGCGTGGTTGCTCGGTGGCGGTGCTGTCGCGCGGCTATCGCGGCGCCGCGGATGGCATGAATGAGGAAGCCGAATTGCTTGGCGATACGCCAGTGTTCTGCGACCCACGTCGCATCAATGCGGGTCGGCGCGCGTTGGCGGCGGGCGCGGAGGTGCTGCTCTTGGACGACGGCTTTCAACACCGGCAACTGCACCGCGATCTGAATTTGGTGCTGATCGACGCCACGCGCCCCTGGGGCCGCAGCGATGGCGGGCGTGGCGCGGTGCTGCCACTGGGCTATCGGCGCGAAGGCATGAATGCGTTGGCGCGCGCCGATGCCTTGTGGTTGACGCGTTGCGATCTGGCCACGCCCGAGCGCTTGGCCGCGCTCAAAGGTGAGCTGACGGCTTGGGGCAAACCGCTGCTGTGCGGTCGTCATCACGCGACTGGGCTCAGTACGTTGGATGGCACGCACCACGCGACGTTATCGGCATTCGTCGGACGCCGCGTGGTATTGGCCAGCGGCATCGGCAATCCCGCCGCCTTCGAAGCGCTCGCCGCGCAGGTGGGTTTGCTGACGGTGCAGGCGCTGCGTTTCCCCGACCATCATCATTTCACCGCCGACGATCTGCGCACGGTGGCGGCGATGGCGCGCGGCGGCGAGGCCATCGTCATTACCGCCAAAGACGCGGTAAAATGGCGTCGATTGGCGGCATTGCCGGCAACGGAAGTGTGGGTGCTGAACGTCGAGCAAGCGCTTGACCCGGCCGACTTGGCCACGCTCGACACGCTGCTGCAAAAAGCCCTGACGCCGCGCTAAACGCGCGACCCGCACGCCCACGCAAGGCCGCCGGTTGCGCGGTTGGCAACTTTGCAGCCGTTCCTAGTCTGCGGCCCAGTCGCCGGAAAAAGCCACGGAATTACTTATGCTTCGCCGCCCCATCGTCCCCGTCCTCGCCGCACTTATCGCCCTCAGCCCGGTGCTGACGGCGGCCGACACGCCAACCGCGTATTACGTCAAAACCGCGCAAAGCGTGGTCTTGAAAGTGCCCGACCTGAAGACCGTGGCGACAGCCAAGTTCTTCCTCAGCAGCGACGATGGGAAGTCCTGGAGCGTCGCGCAGGAAACGCCGGTCGCCGACACCGCCACCGAAGCCCCTGCCTATGTATTCAAGCCCGCGACCGACGGCCGCTACGCCGTGGTCACCTGCGCGGTGTGGCGCAACGGCACCAAGGAAGCCGAGCCGGTTGCCGGCGCGCTGCCGAAGAATGCGCTAGTCCTGATCTGGGATGCGACGCCGCCGCAGGCGACCGTGACCACCGCGAAAATCGGAAAAATAACTGACAAATCAGCGTCGATCGACGTCACCTGGACCAGCACCGACGCCAATCCGGTCGACAGCGTGACCTTGGAGGCCAGCACCGATGGCGGCACCGGCTTTGCCGTGGTCGGCAAGGGCGCGGGCAACGGCAGCAGTACGATCACGGTGCCGATTGAGCGCAGTACGCGCGAAGTCCTGGTGCGCGTGACGGTCAGCGACCGCGCCAGCAACAGCGCCAGCTCGACCGCGACCGCCGTTGCTCTGCCGCCGCCGGCCGATCCCGAAGTCGAATTGCAGAAGGCCGTGAAGACCCTGCCCAGCCTCGCGGACGTTACCCCCGCGGTGGCTGCGATGAAACCTGATGCACCCGCCGCAAATGGCGTGGTCGCGTCGCCGTTGTTGAATGCGGCTTCGAGCAACAGCGCGGTCCCTTACTGCGCAGGCACCATCAACACCGGCCCACACGCCGACGTGATCGCACCCAATGGCGTAAACGGTGCCGGCATCGGCCCGATAGGCGACGCACCGTTGGTCGACGGCAGCGATATCGAGACCGACTATTTCCGCACCCTGGCCGCAGCCAAAGGCGGCACCAAAAACGGCCCAGATTGGAAGCCGTCCACGCGTTCTCCGGCAACCGCCCCCGCGCCGGTGACCTCGGCGGCCGGCGCCGAGCGCCCGGTGGCGGTGCCCGATGACACTGCATTTTTGACCGGCGACGAAGCGCAGATGATGCTCGACAATGCGCGGTCTTTGGCGCGCACCGGCGACCGCGACGCGGCGCTGGATGTGTACCTGCGTCTGCACCGCAGCGATCAGGCGCGCGCCGCGCTGCCAGAAGAACTTGTACTGCTGCGCACCACCGGGCAGCACGTCACCATCGTCGGCGTGGTCGACCATCTGCCGCCGGAATTACTGGGCGATGTCGCGCACCTGGAAAAAGGCCGAGCGCTGCTCGCCCTCAACCATCCCGACCTCGCTCTGCGCGATCTGAGCGCGGTGCGCAAAGGCAGCCCGCAAGCCCGCCCGGCATTGTTGGAGATCGCCCGCGCCTTCGCCGCCACTGGCAAGCCCGGCGAAGCCGAACGGTTGTTCGCGTTCCTAGCCAAGGGCGATGACGCGGTCGCAGATTTAGCAAAAGCAGAGCAGACGAAAGCAGAACAGACGAAAGCAGAGCCGGCGAAAGCCGCCGCCGGCAGCAAGTAACCACGCCCCCAGCCCTGGTTTTTCTCAATGGTTTCC
>JBBROQ010000105.1:0-10663 GCA_038229115.1 Planctomycetota bacterium
GACATTGCCGGGCCTGGGCCGAGTACCGGTGAACGTGCTGGCGGTCGCGGGCTTCGCGATCCTGGGTTCCGGTTTGTCGGCATCGCGCTTGAAGCCGCGTTTCTGATGGCCTTGGTTAGCAACGTTCGCTTCTGCCGCGTGGTCGATGCCGAGCGCCTGACCACTGAACAGGTTGACGCCGGCGAGCAACGCGCGGCGTTGGTGCGCGAGTTGACGCCGACCTCGCGCGAGCGTCTGAACGCGGTCGAAGCGCGGATTGTACGCATCCTGTCGGTCTACCGCGCGCAGCAGGCCGAGGACTATGTGGTGACCGAAACCGCGCAGGCGCTTGAACGTGTTGGTTGGGTGGCGCTGAAGCTGTTGATCGCGCGCGATCATCTGGCCGATCCCACCCAGACGGTCGATGTCAGTACGCTGAAGCGTCAGGCAGCGGTGCTGGATCGCGAACTGGCCGGCGAACTCGCCGGAAGCCTGCGCGAGAGCAAAGCGGCCACGCGCGAGCTGCTGACTCGGCGGCTGGAAGCGTGCGAACGCCGCGCGCAGGCGTTGGCCGAAGTCGAAGCCGATCTCGCGCGCACCGACGCGCAGCTGGATCTCGCGCTCGATCGTGCGGCGCTGGCCGAACGGCCGTCGGCGATCACTGCGCATCTGGATCTCGCCGGCCGCATGCTCGACGGCAGCCTGTTCGGCGACGCGGAAAATACCGTCGCTGCGATTGAGCGCTCGTTCGCGCCGACGCCCACGCCAGTGACACCAACGAAAGAAACCGCATGACCGTTCCCGCCTGGGCCAGCGAACTCATCACGCTCTATGAAAGCGGCGCCGCGGCGCAGTTCCTGTGCTACGGCAACGTCAACGATCGGCTGCTGATGCCGGTTGCTGGCGGCGCGCAAACGCTTGGTTCGTTCACGGATTTCCTGCTGAAAGTGCTACTGCCGCGCTTCGACGTGGTGCTCAGCTATGACCTGGGCGGTGGCATCCGCGTGCTGCAAGGCGGCGAGGTTTTCACGCAGTGGCCGCGCTTCAAAGAGCAGCCGCAGTTGCCGCGCGATCCGGCGGCGGCAGTCGATCTGCTCGGCCATTATTTCCGCTACATCGCCAACCGCGAACGCCTCGGCCGCGGGCGGTTGCAGGTGGCGTGCATCGTGCGCTCGGCCGATCTGTTGGCCCCGGCCGGCGTCGGCGGCAATGACGTCAACGCGATCGCCAGCCAACTGCGCGATTGGGCCAGCGACGGGCTGCTCAGCGAGCACGCCATCGCCACCTTCCTAGTCGCGGATAACCGCAACGACCTGCATCCGTTGGTCGCGAACAACCCCCGCGCGGCGTCGGTGAAAGTCCCGCTGCCCGACGCGCCGACAATGGCCGCGGCGCTGACCGCGCTCGCGCCGATCTATCCGACTGCCTTGCGCGCACTCGCCGCCGAACCCACGCGCCCAGCCGCGATGCTGGCCGGCGCGACCCTCAGCGCGATCGAAGCGCTGCTGAAAACCCGCGAATATCAGCGGCAGCCGTTGAATGACGAAGATTTGTCCGCGCTGAAAAAACAGCTGGTGGAAAAAGACTGCGCCGGGCTGATCGACTTCATCGACCCGATGGCCGGCGGCACCCGGCGCACGCTGGATGACCTGCATGGCCAGGACGATCTAAAACGCTGGCTGCGCCAGGATCTGGCCCTGTGGCGCGCGAACGATTTAGCCGCGCTGCCGATGGGCTATTTGCTGTGCGGTCCGGTCGGCACCGGCAAGACCTTCATGGTCGAATGCCTCGCGGGCGAGGCCGGCGTGCCGGTGGTGAAACTCAAAAACTTTCGCGACAAATGGGTCGGCTCGACCGAAGGCAATCTGGAAAAAATCTTCCGCCTGGTCCATGCGCTTGGCCGGGCCTATGTGTTCATCGACGAGGCCGATCAGGCGTTGGGCAAACGCGATGGCGGCAGCAGCGACAGCGGCATCGGCGGCCGCATCTACGGCATGATGGCCGAGGAAATGTCCGACACCCGCAACCGTGGCCGCATCGTCTGGATCCTGGCCAGCAGTCGGCCGGATCTGATTGAGGTCGACCTCAAGCGTCCAGGCCGCGTCGACGTAAAAATCCCGCTGTTCCCGACCGGCACGCCGGCCGAAAGCCTGCGCCTGTTACGCGCGCTATTGAAGCGGCGCGGACTGATCCTGGCCGATGTTGAATCCGCTGCGTTAGAGCCGTTGCTGCCAATCTGGCTGACGCCCGGCGCCGCCGAGGCCTTGGCGGTGAAGATCTATCGCACGGTGAAAACCGATGGTTTGGACGTGGCCGCGGCGACGCGGCGTTGCCTGGACGGTTATCAGCCGCCGGTCGCGCGCGCGATCATGCAGTTTCAGATCGGCTTGGCGGTGGCCGAAGCGAGCGATCTCGCGTTCGTGCCAGCCGCCTTTCGCGCGCTCTAGAAAGTTTAGTTGAGCGTCTCGCTGAGAATTTTCTGCCGCTGTTCTTCGCGGAACGCACGCAGCTTGTCGCGCAGCGCCGGCTCGGCGGTGGCCAGGATGCTAATCGCCAACAGCGCGGCATTGGTCGCGCCCGGCTTGCCGATCGCCAAGGTGCCGACCGGAATGCCCGGCGGCATCTGCACCGTGGCTAACAACGCGTCGAGACCCTTGAGCGCCCAGCCCTCCATCGGCACGCCCAACACCGGGATGGTGGTGTGCGCCGCGCACACGCCGGCCAGATGCGCTGCGCCGCCGGCCGCGGCGATAATGACGCGAATGCCGCGGCCTTCGGCGGCCTCGACATAGGCGCAGGCCTCTTTCGGCGTGCGGTGCGCGGACAGCACCTTGGCCTCGTGGCCGATGGCGAATTTGGTCAACGTGTCGGCGGCGGTCTTCATGACCTCCCAATCCGATTTGCTGCCCATGAGGATGGCGACTTGGAGTGTTGGTGCGGTTGACATGGGCGGCGTTTTATGACGACCGCGGCCCGCCGCTACTGTCCCGACGCAGCAGGCGCGGGTACTGGCAGAGCGACGGCAGATTTGCTTTTGCGCAGCGCCACATTCCCGAGTTGCCCGCACGCGGCCATGATCGTGCGGCCTTTGGTGACCCGCCGGCGCACCGCCAATCCGGCATCGCGCAGCCAGCCAATGAAGCGCTCGATTTCGTCTTCGGTCGGCGCGCGCGTCAGGGGCGCGTTGCCCGGATTGTACGGGATCAGATTGACCAGCACGCGGCCCAACGGCGCGCAGAACTCCGCGATTTTCTGCACGTCCGCGGCGGTGTCGTTAAGTCCCGGCAGCAGGCACCAATTCACGCCCAAGGTAAAATTCCGCCGCTGCGGATACGCGGCCAGGATGCGTTGCAGTTCTTTCAACGGCGTACGGCGATTCACCGGCATGATGCGCGAGCGCGTGTCGTCATCCGCGCCATTCAGACTGATCGACAGATTTAGCCGCTTCCAGTTGAGCGCCGCGAGCTGCGCGATGCCTTCGGCGTGACCGCTGGTGCAAATTGTCAGCCGTTCCTGGCTGTAATGCAGTCCGCGTTTGTCGGTCAGCACGCGCAGGGCCTGAATCACGTTCGGCGCATTGTCGAGCGCCTCGCCCATGCCCATAAATACCAAATTGCGCGGGCGCCATCCCAACACGGCGCGCACTGTCACCACCTGCGCCACGATTTCCGCCGCGGTCAGATTGCGCAGCAAACCCATGCGCCCGGTTTCACAGAACGTACAGCCCATTTTGCAGCCAACCTGGGAACTCAGGCACAACGTATGCAATTCACTGCCGTCTTCGTCCACCCGCATCGGAATGCGCACGCATTCGATTTCATAACCGTCGGCCGTGGCCAGCACCGCTTTCGCGGTCAGTCCACTATCGGTTTGTTCATCGACCACGCGCCGCACGTCCAACAGCCCGACATGAAATTGCGCTCGCCACGTCGCCGCGGTGTCGGCGCTGATCGGATAATCATCCGGAACAAATCGCCCGTCGCGTAGCGCGCGCGGGTACATTCCCGCCGCGATTCCGTGCCCGGTCGGCAGCGCGGCTTTCGCCGCCAGAATCAGCTCGTCGCTGGTTAGGCCAAGAATGTCGACAGCAGGCATGCGCGCATGGTCGTCATCACCGCGTCGCGGCAATCAGCGGTTGAGGACGCAGTAAAGGGACCGTCAGCGGTTGAGCACGAGATACGAATAGCTGACCTGACGATTCACTGCGATGCCGAATGGCGCATACGGCGGCGTGCCGGCGGTGGTCATTAGATCATTGTTGAAGTTGATGTTGCGAGTGGGTGCGCCGTAGAGCACTGGTGCAGGCGATGCGCGATCTGGCGGCAAGTCGGTGCCCGGAGTGCCGGCCCGTGTTGCGCCAGTATTGAAGCCCATGGTGTAACGACGGTCGTTAAGAACCACGATCGACCCAGTAAAATGGAAGGTCTGGCCGCCCCAATCTTCGATATACCAACCGAAAGTATGTACCGATGCATCGTCGCTTTTGAGCGACTGCGTGGTCGGCGCATTGTTCACCACTATGGCGGCGTAGTAGGATGTGGTACTGGCGGGGCTGCTCGTATTCGGCAGAGCTTGAACGGCATCGCTCCAATTGCCCGACTGCACCGTCAGCATGTCGCAGAAGATCGCGACGGGCGTGCGTTGTTGCACCCCTGAGGCGTCAACTTTGGTGACCGAATTGAAATCTCCCTGCAAATACAAGCAGTTTGGCGTGACGATGGTCAATTTGCTGGTGCCCAAGGAATTCGGATCGTCGACACCATCATTGTTGGTGTCGTGATCCCAATTGATGGTCGATCCGCGGCTGATGCGCACCGCCTGCATTAGCGCTTGGGGCCTGACCGCAGTGCTATAGGGCAATCGTTCGGTCACGCGTGCCGCTACGCGAGGAAAGCGGTGAATATAGATAAGCCCATTGAAATGGGTCTTTAGACGGTCAGTGGTGGCAGCCTGAGCGGTGGTCCCGCCAAGATCGCTGATCAGCACATCTGGTGATGTGCTTAAATGAGCGACGCCGGCTCCATCGAGTAGGCTTCCTGCAACTTGCACATCTGAGATCCTTTTGGTCTTCAAAAAATCTTGCAGTGCGTCCATGTTGATGGTTATGACATTCATCATCGGCATAGTTGCGGCAGTGTAAGTGCCTTGCGCCCAATATTGCCGACGCTCGACGAATTTATCTTCAGTTGCACAGCGATATGCCACGCCACCGCTGGTATAAATATGATTGAAGAAGCCCTGGGTAATGTCGGCCCGACCAAGGAATACCTGGTAACGTTCCTTCATATAGGCAGCGTGGGTGGCGGCTGTGATTGCGGAATACGCAGTCCAAACGGTCACGCCTGCTTGATTGGGTCGCTCGCGTATGATCAGGCCAGCAGACTTTGGGGAAACCTGCGTGGTACCTCCGGCAGGATTATCGAGCAGCATCTCATACCCGGTCCACGTACCGGTGGCCGGTGCGCGTTTCGTGCGGCCGATACCGCCAAATTCCTTAGAGCCCAAAGCATAGTTCAAATACAATCCGTTGGCTTTGTATTGTTCATAGGTGGCAGTGGCCAAGGTTCCGTCGTCAGACAGTGTTGGTTGTGAGTCAGCGGTATAGTTCGCCGGATCGAAATACAGCAGCTTGCGGCTGTATTCCGGCTCATCGACTGTCGGATCATCGCTCAATTGTTGAGGTTCGAACGGCCGACCATTCAATTGCGGAATGTTGGTCAACGTTTTTACTATCGAAGCGCCGGTTTGTTTTGTCCGAAGCCAGCCGCCCCAGCCCACTGAGGCCGAAAGCGAGTTAGTCTTCCAGTTCACATCCGCACGAGTGTCGTTGGTGCTGGTCAGATTCTTGCCATTGATCGAACGTGCACTGCCACCGGTATACAAAAGATTCGAATCGGTTATGAGCATCGGATCAGGTGCGTTGGCATCCGGTCCAGTATAAGCACCACTGGATGCGCCCTTAAAATAATAATTGTAGCGCTTGTTCATGGCAAAAATGCCGTCGATACCCGTTACGATCATCTTGGTGCTGGAAGTGCCGATGGTGGTGACCCCTCCGCTCTGCACCCCGGAAATGCCGGAAGTAGACGGACTGCCTCCTCCACCGAGGTAGATCGCGCCATTGGAATGCACGCCACCCATCACCGTCAGGTTCGGACCGTGGGCAAATTCAATGTCGCCTTTTGGTCCCGTTTGGCCGTAGAAGATCGCATAGCGGAACAGCATGGAACGCGACAGTTGCACAATTCGAACTGCCTGCGCTCGACAAAGGGGAATACCGCCTTCGCTATAGGTTGCTTCTGTTGCAATGCGATAGTGGAAGGTATCGGGATTGTTCTGCTGTGGGCTGGTCGGCAGCGCGGCATTCGGATCTGGGCTTGGATTGGCAACATAATAATCACCAATGGTCGCGGGATCCTCGGCCTCGCCAATCAGACAGGGTTCAATCCGCCATTTCACTTGGCAGTCGCCAAACCATTGCGTGCCGTAATTATCTTTCCAGGCCGACAGCGCCCAGAAATCTGCCGTGGCCAAGCGATCAGATAGATCTGATTCGCGATAGCCGCAAATTGCCTCGGCGGCGGCGATAACTTTCTGTTCACGCAGTTTTATCTTTAGGCTTTTATAGACGCCATCGACGCTGGTGGCGTTGTTCATGATTAGACCGGCGGTCGAAATCAGTACAAACATCGCCACGATAAGCACCGAGCCTTTGCGGCTGGCCAGTTGGCGGAAATGGTTCATCAGCATGGCGGGCCTCATTACTTTATAATTTTATTGATTAAGGACATAGCTGCCGGCATTTCCGATAATGCCGGTCAATTCGTTGACGGTCTCAGCGTCGGTGGTCGAGCGCAAGCCAACCGTGGTTTCGACCATGCGACTCACCGGCGCACCAGTGGCGATCGCGGATTCTAAGGACAGATAAACTCGGGCGCGAATCTGATTTAATTCTAACTTTCCGCCACGATCGGTACGGAAGGTATCGAACGTCACGCGGTCAACCTTATCAGAAAGAACCTTATCGACCACCATCCAGCAGGTGACCGCTGCCCCGCCTGCGGGGGGGGTGAAACTGCCAGTAGAAATGATGCGATCGCCGGCTGTGGTACTCAGTCGTTTCGAAGCGCGTACTAATTGCCCGTGCCCGCCGGCAGGATTGGGCACCACGGCGAAAGTGTATTCACGCAGTTCGCGAGGATCGATGGTCGCTGGCAATGTGGTAGTAGCGGGACTCATAGTTGGAAACTGGGTGCACGTTTCCCAGCGGAGTGGCATGCCCAACTCATAGTTGGTAGGCGTTGTTACGGGCACGCGCAACCACACTGCAGTCGGCATGATATCATATACTTTATAGCTGCCGTAGGTCAGGTAATAGCGCCGCAGACCACTGATCGGGTCGGTATCGAAGGTGGTCCCGCGGCCCAAATCGCCCATGCGACGAATGCCCAGCGCATCGCGATTATTGGGAACGGTATAATCGCCAGCGAAATTGACGGTGTTGAGCTTTTGCAGCCCTGGATTCGCATCCCAACTGCCACCGTGTATTTTCAGAAAGATGATCTCTTGGCTGCGGGCGTAATGACTGCGCAGATACGTGGGATCATCCAAGTTGCTATTGTTCCAATCGGCGGGCGATCCAGGAAGATTGGTGGATTTCACCAGCGTCACCTGCGCCATGCTCGCGGTGCGCGTATGGTGCGGAAAGCGTGAACCGAGCAGGTTGACGCTGCTTTGGTTGAACTGCTCCTGTAAATAAGGATAGTAATAATCGCTGCGATCGTTGAGAAGGCTCGATGAATGATCAGCAGTTGGGTCAGGAATGTACCAGCCCGAACTTTGCAGGTCGTCGGTAATCATCCCCAGAACCTTCTGGCCTTCGATCGACAGATCGTCATCTACCTGCGAGGTGGAATTGTATTTCTGCATGTTGCCCAATGATTCGAACAGGGCGGTGAATACCAACCCTACCAGCACAATCACTAGAGCGGTTTCGATCAACGAGTATCCAGAACGATATAATTTTTTCATGGCATGGCCCCTATTTCAATGCTGACGCGGTTTCGTTTGCTGTCTCTTACTATCATACGGCGGCAAGGTTTCATTGCTTGCGCGCAATAAAGATTTCATGTCTGAATTCAGGGTTCCCAGCAACCGTTTCCTTCCAGGTCGCCAGGATTCGCACGACGGCGCAGTTGTTGCTAACGCTAGCGTTGGTGAAATTAGTGAGCCGATTTGCGGGGATCAGCTTGGCAAGAAATAGCGCACGACTGGTGATGGTGGTGTCATCCATGATCGCGCCCTGATAATATTCAACATACAGTTTGAGATCGCGCACTTTCGAGCCGACGCCGATGACGCCGAGGCTTTGCAGATCTTCGCTGGTGCTTGCCGAGGTATCAACCATCGGCGGATTGACGGGCGTGGTGGCATCGCGATAGCGCGGTTTTGACCAATCATTGCCGGTGCCCTGACCGCCGAGATCGCTCCACGCCGCGCCCTGAACCCGTTCTTGCAGGATCGCCACCAGTTGCTGCACCTGCGCCATTTCGATCGACATTTGTCGAGCGCTGGATAATCCCGGCAGCGAACTGTAAATGCCCATAATTCCGACGGTCAGAATGAAAACTGTGATCATGACTTCGATCATGGTCATACCGGCGACTGCCACGGGCCTGCCGGTGAAAGGACGTTGTATAGGTGATTGCTTCATGACATCCGGTTCAGGAATGAATGATGCGGAGCAAGGCGTGCGGCGTGTGAAAGGCAGATCGGCTGACTGCGACGTATTCGTTCGCCGCTGATTCCATGGCGTTGATCATATGCATCCGGGAATGAGAATGACAGAGAATTATGTTCATGTCGCGCTTGAATCGTCACTGTCGGTGCGTTAATCATTCTGATTTTTCTGCACAATACGATGCGGCCTTTCAAGGCGAATCATGTGGCGAGATTCGCGGAAGAATTTATGCGCCGAGCATCTTTACCAGATCGTTCTGCTGTGCCGACTGCCGATGAAAGACGCCGGCAAGCACGCTATTGAGCAAGGACTGTTCTTTCATGCTGACCAAGTCACCGGCGAGATTGGCATCGTCCGGTGTCGCTGCATCGGTGGAACTGGTGTCATGCACGACCTGCGCGGCAAGATCATCGAATCGCGCACTGCTTTCGCTCAGTTTGGTTGCAGTTGCCTGCAGGCCGCTGCCAGAAGCGATGTTTGAGATGTTCATTGCGGGCTTCCCGGTTCTTGGGCAAGGAGTTGCTGCGCTTCGGGGCTGATCGCGACGGAATCGACGCGCGACGCAGATGACGTTTGTGCCGCGAGTTGGTGGAATCGATCAGCGTTTTCTTTGAGTTTGGTCGCGGCAACCTGCGCGCCGCTATTGCAGGAGACGCCGGAGATACTCATGACGGACTCGGAGTTTCTTGGGCGAGCAGTTGCTGTGCCTCGGGACTGACGGCAACGGAATCGACGCGCGGGGAGGATGCACCGGCAGGCGGATTAGCACCGGCCAGACCGTCAAGCAGCGTCACTGCCTGTGCCTGCTGTAGGTCCAAGGCCTGACGCAGCACGGCGATGCCGGCTGCGGGCGCGATCGCGCCAATTTCACTGAGGGCAGATGGCTCGATTCCCATGGCGCAGCGTACCTCGGAATCGACGGCAGCGCAAATCGGGATCGCTGCATTTTTGCGGGTAGAATGTCCTAGAATTGCCTCACTCGAAACGCCCCAGAAGGTGCAGTATGATTCGAAACATTCCGGTGATGTTGGCGTGTATGGTCGGTGGTTTGGGATACGCATCCGAAAGCCAATATATCAAACTCGCCGTCGGTCGCAGCGAAGTACGCAAAGCACACAGCGAGAGTCTGTTCCTGCTCGAATGGCTGACGCTGTGGAATCGATGGACGCTGCATCCTGTGGTCGGGGTGTACCGCAATCGGGCGCAAGCTTGGTATGCCTACGCGGGATTAGCGAGCGATGTGGCCGAAGGTCGATATGTGGTGCTGCGCCCAAGTTTCTGCGTCGGCTATTATCATCAGGGCCACGGGTATGACCTGGGCCTGCCGATGGAGTTCAAGACCGGATTAGATTTGGGAGTGAAATTCCAGCCGCTCGAATGCGGGCTGGGGCTTTATCATTTGAGCAATGCTGGCCTATCGAAACGCAATACCGGGACGGAATTGGTGCTTGGGTATGGTGCGTTTCATTTTTGACGGTCGTTAACCGTCGCCGAACACCCGCCGGCGCAGCAGCCGCAGATCGATCGGCATCAGGATCGCCAACAACAGCAAACATAGCGCCGGTGCCGCGACCAGGTGCCACGTCGGTTGGCCGTTGATCAACAGCCAACGCAGACCCTCGGCCAGATGGTGCAGAGGGTTTGCCTGCACGAGCACCGTCAGCACCGGCACATCCGGCAGTGGGAAGTAGGTGCTGCTGGCAAATCCGATCGGCATGATGACCAGAAAAAATGGCAGGCCCATGTGGTCCATGCTGGGGATGATCGAGGTGAACAGCAGCCCGATGGCCGAGAACGATAGCGCGGCGATGAACAGCAGCGGAATCACCGCCGGCAACCACAGCCAATGCAGATGCAAAGCGCCTGCGCATCCAAAGCCGATCAGCACCACGCCCACCATTACCGCATAGGCGGTGGCCATCGCCGCGGCCCACAATGCTTCGC
>JBBROQ010000106.1:0-10549 GCA_038229115.1 Planctomycetota bacterium
CGTCACCAAGCGGGGCGCCTGCCGCGGAAAAAACTCGAAGATCTCCTGGACCCAGGTGGAGACCGGCTCGGCTATCACCTGGAAATATCCCAGCTGCATCCTGCAGGGTGACGACAGCGTCGGCGAATTTTATTCAGTCGCGCTGACCAACGGCCGCATGCAGGCCGACACCGGCACCAAGATGATCCACCTCGGCCGCAACACGCGCTCGACCATCGTGTCGAAGGGCATCGCCGCCGACCGTTCGTCGAACGTTTACCGCGGCCTAGTGAAGGTGCACCCGAAGGCGGCCGGCGCGCGCAATCACACGCAGTGCGATTCGATGTTGGTCGGCAAAGCCTGCACCGCGCACACGTATCCCTACATCGACGTCAATCATCCCGACGCCCAAGTCGAACACGAAGCCAGCACCAGCACCATCAGCGAAGAACAGCTGTTTTACCTGCGCGCCCGCGGCATCAGCCAGGAAGACGCCATCGGCGCGATCGTCAGCGGCTTCTGCAAAGACGTCCTGGACGTGCTGCCGCTGGAGTTCGCGGCCGAGGCGCAAAAACTTCTGACGCTCAAACTTGAACACTCGGTGGGCTAGAGAAATGACCGCGACATGACCACAACGAACCGCGACGAACTTCTGGCCGTGATCGGGAAGCTGCCCAAGCGCACCAGCTTCGAAGACGCTATCGACCGCCTCGCGCTGTTGGCCGAACTGAAGCACCGCACCAGCGAGGTGCGCAAAGGCACGGCAAAAACCGTCACGCAGGCCGAAGCGATTCGGCAAATGAAAGGCTGGTGCAGGGAAACGGATAGCGGCCTTCGAGTGGACTCCCCGCGCGCTTGATGACCTGAAAAGCCTCCGCAATTCCCTCCTCCGCGATTCGACTGCGCGCGCATTGCTGCACCCGACCTCGTCGCCATCCACCACGGCGCGCGTCTGCTCGACCCCGACCTCCTCCGACCCTGATCGAACCATGCTGACCGTTTCCAATCTTGCCGTGACCGTGAACGACCAGCCGGTGCTGCGTGGCCTGTCGCTGCGCGTGCCCGCGGGTGAAGTCCACGCGCTGATGGGTCCCAATGGCGCGGGCAAAAGCACTCTGACCAAAGTCATCGCCGGGCATCCAGCCTACACCGTCAGCGGCGGCAGCGTCATGCTGGACGATGTCGATTTGTTGGCGTTGGAGCCCGAGGCGCGCGCGCATGCCGGCGTGTTCATCGGCTTCCAATATCCGGTCGAAGTTCCAGGCGTGAAAAACAGCGATTTCCTGCGTCTAGCGCTGAACGCTAAGCGCAAGGCCGCGGGCCAGACGGAACTGACGGCGGCGCAGTTCGCGCCGCTGCTGCGGGAAAAAATGGCGGCGCTGCAATTGGACGAAACTTTTGCCGAACGCTTCCTAAACGCCGGCTTCAGCGGCGGCCAGAAAAAGCGCAACGAGATCCTGCAAATGGCGGTGCTGGAACCGCGCTTGGCGATCCTGGACGAAACCGACAGCGGCCTGGACATCGACGCGCTGCGCATCGTCGCTGACGGCATCAACGCCTATCGTTCACCTGAACGCGCAATCGTCCTGATCACGCATTATCAGCGGCTGCTGGATCTGGTGCGGCCTGACCGCGTGCATGTGTTGGTGCAGGGCCGCATCGTCACCAGCGGCGGCCCGGAACTGGCGGCTCGGCTGGAGCGTGAGGGTTACGACTGGTTGCTGAACGCGCCTCCTGAACCGTCGACGCCGGCGCCGTGATGAGCGCACCCGAGAACCCTTGGCGCGTGGCGCGCGACGCCGCGCGCACGCGCGCTGACGCGTTGGGCCTGCCGACCACGGCGCTGGAAGACTGGCGCCAGGTGCGCGTCGCGGCGCTTTCAACGGCGATTCCTGCGGCGACGCCGATCGATGACCTCGCTCTCAAAGCCGCAATCGCGCAGTGGCGACTGCCTGATCTGCCGCTCGCGGTGTTGGTGAACGGCGTGCTGCAACCGGCGCTCAGCGACGCGCCCGCGTGGGTGCGGCCGCTCAGCGCTTTGCCGGCAGTCGAGCGCGACGCGCTGCTGACGCGTTGGCTGACAGCGCTGCCGGCGTGCGACGTTGTCGGCGAATGTTGGAGCCTCGCCGACTGCGCCGGCGGCCTGCATCTGACGCCAACCGCCGACGCGCCAAGCGCTGCAGCCCCGGCGGTGCAAATTCTCGCGCTTTCAACCGGCGGCAGCCACGGTTGCCGCATCGTCATCACGGTGCCGCGCGCGGTCGCCGCGCAGATAGTGGTGCAGCACGTCGCGCTGGCGGCCACGCCCGCGCGCACGTGCGTCACCGTCGAGGCAACCGTCGCCGACGGCGCGACACTGACGCTCGATGAACTGGTCCGCGGCGCGGACGACGCGCGGCAATTGCTGACGACCACGCGCGCGACATTGGGCCGCGACGCGCGTTGCCATTGGGCCACCGCGACGTGTGGCGGCGCGTTGGTGCGGCAACGCGTGTTGATCGAGCTGAACGGCGCCAATGCCGAGGCCGATCTCAGCGCCACCGCGCTGCTGTCGGACGCGCGCCAAGCGCATGTGTTCACCCGCGTCCTGCACCGCGTCGGCCACACCCGCAGTCGGCAGCTGATCAAAACCGCAAGCGCAGAGCGCAGTCTCGCCGGCTTCGACGGCGTGGTCACGATCGCGGTCGGCGCCGACGGCAGCGACGCCGAACAACAGAATCACAATCTGCTGCTCTCGCCGAACGCGCGCGCCGAAACCCGGCCGCAATTGGACATCCACGCTGACGAGGTGCAGGCCAAACACGGCGCGACCGTCGGCCGCCTCGACGCCGAACAGCAGTGGTATATGCGCGCACGCGGCTTGTCCGTGGCGCAGGCCGACGCGTTGCTGCTGCGCGGATTCCTGAACGAATCGTTGGCACGTTTCGGCACCGACGCGGCGCGCGCGATTGCGGTCGAGCTGCTGCCGTGAGCGGTTTTTACCGGTGGTTTCACGCACCGAGCACGAAACGACATTTCCAATGAGCTACGACCTCAACGCCATCCGCGCGCAATTCCCCGGTCTCGCCGGCTTGGCCAACGGCAAGCCGTTCGTGTATCTCGACAGCGCCGCGACCGCGCAGAAGCCGCTCGCGGTGATCGAGCGCATGGACCACTTCCTGCGCGAAGAATACGGCACCGTGCATCGTGGCCTGTACGCGCGCAGCGTGCGCTCGACCCAGGCGTACGAGAACGCGCGCGCGACCGTGGCGCGGTTCGTCAACGCGACGCCGGCCGAAATCGTGTTCACCATGGGCTGCACCGATGCGATCAACTTGGTCGCGTGGTCGTGGGGGCGGGCGAATTTGAAGCCGGGGAATCGGATCCTGATCACGGGGATGGAACATCATGCCAACATTGTTCCCTGGCAGTTGGTGGCCGAGGTCACCGGCGCGGAATTGGTCGCGGCAAAACTGACCCCGACCGGCGAGCTGGATCTGGACGACTTTCATCGCCTGCTGGATTTACGGGTAAAAATGGTCGGTTTGGTGCATGTCGCCAACAGTCTGGGCACGGTAAATCCGGTCGTCGAGCTCACCCGCGCCGCGCACGCCGTGGGCGCGAGGGTGCTGATCGACGCGGCGCAATCGGCCCCGCATCGCGCCATCGACGTGCGCGCACTCGATGCGGATTTTCTGGTCTTCGGCGGGCACAAGGTCTACGGCCCGACCGGCATCGGCGTGCTGTTCGGCAAGGCCGAGGTGCTTGCCAGCATGCCGCCGTGGCGCGGCGGCGGCGAGATGATCGAAAAGGTCACCTTCGCCAAAACCACCTTCGCCCCGCCGCCAGCGCGCTTTGAAGCCGGCACGCCGCCGATCGTCGAAGCGATCGGCCTGGCCGCGGCCTGCGATTGGTTGAGCGCGCTGGGCTTCGCTGCCATCGAAGCCGCCGAGCGCGAGCTGTTCACGTACGCCGAGGCGCGCTTAGCCGAAATCCCCGGCCTGCGCCGCATCGGCACCGCGCGCGAACGTTGCACCGTGCTCGGCTTTGTGATGCCCGGCGCGCACGCCAGCGATGTGGCCAGCATCCTGGACCTCGAAGGCGTCGCGATTCGCGCCGGGCATCATTGCGCGCAGCCGGTGATGCAGCACTTCGGCATCAGCGCGACCGCCCGCGCCAGCTTGGGCGTTTACAGCACGCGCGCCGACATCGACCAGTTGATCGTCGGCCTACAGACTGTTTGTCGTTTATTCACGGCGCCGTAGGACGGCGCCTACGGGTGGCTACGGCCCCCCGTGAACGCGCTCTGCGCTGCCCCCTTCGAAAACTGCGGAAAAATGGGCGAAGCGCGGCTCAGTCTTCGTTGGCTGGGAACAGGGCATCGCCGGTAGCGGGTTTGGCCGCGTCGGCGCGATAAACTGAGTCGCTGCCACGCTGCGTGCTGTCGGGACTGCGCCGGCGCACCGATGACGAAGTGACGCCGGCGCGGCTGCCCGAACCCGAACCAATGCCTTCGGCGACGCGGCGGCGCTCGTCCTGACTGAGGTCGGCGCGGATCTTTTCCCAATCGATCGCTTGGCCTTTTGTCAGGCGATCGCGCGCCGCGGTCAGCATCTGCGGATCGTCACCAAGACCGGCGAGCAGATCCAACACCGCCGCGGCATCGGCCGGACGATCGTCGATCTGCAGCAGGGTCACCGCATGGCGGTAGAACCGCAGCGCCTGCACGGTGTCGTCCAGGGCGGCATGAACCTCGGCCAACTGCTGCACCAGTTCGGCGTTCTGCGGATGGCTGGCGACCAAGCGACTCAGAGTTTCGACCGCCTGGTCGAATTCGCCGAGCTCAAGCAGCTCATTCAGCAGCAGACGACCGGCCGCCAGCTCGCCGGCGTGATCGCCTGAAAGCCGCAGCAATTCCAGCAATTCGCGCCGTTGCGGATAGGCCATCCCGCCGGCGATGCCATTGGCCGAAGCGCTCGCGAGGGCAATCCGACGACGGGCATATTCCAACGCCAAGCCGTGATTTTGGGTCCGTGCGGCCAAGCGCACCGCGTCGCTGAGCAACGTGTCGACGTCTTCGCTTTTCGCGGCTTCGGCAGCATCGGCCAAGCGCAGGTGGACATGCAAATCTTCCGGCTTCAGGCGGACGACCTGTAGCAGCATCTCGCGCGCGGCCACGGAATCGCCGGCGCCGCAGGCCAAGTCAGCTGCGGCCTGGTACTGGCGCGCGGCCGCGGTGCGGTCGCCATCACGATTGGCCAATTGCGCCACCCGCAAACGCACGCCGGGCGCGGCAGGGTGCGCGGCCAGTGCGGTGTCGGCCAACGCGCGCACGTCTTTTAATTTGTCAGTAGCCAGCGCCGCATCGATCGCCTGGCACCAAGCCAGGGCCGCGCGTTCGGGTTGCTGCAGCCGCGCGCGCGTCACTGCCAACCGGGTCAGTACATCGGTCTGGGTCGCGCCACCCAGCTCCAAAATGCGTTCGAGGGTGTCGGCCAACTGCGTCCAATCCTCGGCCTTTTCCTGCGCGGCCAGCATCAGGCGCAATTGCGCGGTGGCGCCATGGCGGTCGCGCCGACGTTCGTACGCCTTCGCCAACCAATCATGCGCCTCGGCATTTTCCGGGTCCAACCGCGCCAGCAGTTCGTACATCGCGATCAGTTGCTCATCGCCGGCATTTGCGGCGGTGCCGGCAGTTTCCACCAGCACCGTCACCGCGGCGTCGCGGTCGCCGGTCCACACCAGCAATTCAGCGCATTCACGTGCGTATTCACAGCGACCGGGCGCACGCCGCAGCAGTTCGCGCCAGGCCGTAATGGCCTCGGCGTCGCGTTCGTTTTCGTGCATCGCACGTGCGGCAAGTTCGAGTTGCAGCATCGCCTGCTCTTCATCGCCCAACGTGGTCGCGAGGCGCGCCAACAACGACGCGCTCTCGGCCGCATCGGCGCCCAAATTTTGCGCCTCGCGCACCGCCTGCATCGCCGTTTCCGCTTGGCCGCGGCTTTCGCGCAATCGAGCGAGTTCCATCAGCGTGAAGATGGCCTGCTCGGCTTCGCCGTTCTGCTGATAGACCTCAGCCAGAGTGCTTAGTGGCTGTTCAGGATCAGCACCCAACCGCAGCGCATTGCGCAGCGCCACCACCGAGGCGGTGGCGTCGCTGAGTTCGGGCGCCGCGACCAAGTAGTACGCCGCAGCGGCCGCGTCATCCCCGAAGCGCTCGGCCAATTCGCCTAAATGCAATTGGATGCGCGCGCTCGACAGGCCGAGTTCGACCACGCGGCGGTATAAACCCAAGGCTTCCTTGGCCCGGCCGCGCGCGTGCGCGGCGTCGGCCTGCACTACCAGTTCGTTGGCTTCGGCCACGCGCAACACGCCATGCCGGCGCAGATGAGCGATGGCGATGGTGGCGCGAAACGGCGGCAATTGCGCATGGTCCAACACCCGCCCGGCGATTGCTGATTCACCGACCGCTTCCAGCACCAACAGCATGTCGGGCGTCGCGTCCTCTGGCACCGGCGCCATGTCATCGCGCAGCAGCAAATCCCACCGATCCGGAATCAGGCCCGACACCGCGCCGAGTTCGTCCTGCCGACGCAGGCCTTCCAACAGCACCGAACCGGGGCTGACCGACACGCCGACTTTCACCTGCACATCGGCCCACAGTTCGGGCGTGACGGTGTCGTTAAACGCCAGACGCGGATCCGACCACGCCAACACGGTGAAGAATTCCTCCTCGATGTAGGTATCCAGCGCGTCGAGCATCGCGTCGCGGGTCAGCACGCGGCTGTTAGCGAGATGCTTCACCAGCTGCTTTGGCGTGACCGGCGCATCCAATTTCGCCATCTCGTCGGACAGCTGTTCACTGTTGATGACACCCGACCACACCAGGGCCTTTGCGAGCAGTTCGGGCGGACCGCCGCTAATCGCCACGATCGTGCCGCTGGCAAAACGCAGACGCCGCTCTTCGTGGTCGGTGGAAACCGCCAGCACGCCGCTGCGCCGTTGCGCGGCGATCGATTGGATCAGGCCTTGCAGGTCGACGAGCGTCATGGACGAGGGCCTCAGGTCGGTGGCGGGCATGACGGGCTTGGACGAGGTGTGGTCACGTCACTGTGATAGCTATCGTGACGCATGAATGAAGGGTAACCGCAAACCGGGGCGCAGCGCGAGTGCATTACGGAACGTGCGGCCAATAGCGTTCGCAAGCGGTGAACCAGGTCGTTAGACGGTGCGCGCCGCTGAGTCCATTCCGTCCTGCGTAACGACTCTTTCGGCGCGGTGCGCCGGCCAGTTCTGGGACCTACTTCACCCATGGTCAAAACCAGCGCCGCGGTCAACGGATAGCGGACGTGATCCACACCGGTGCTGAGCTTCAGTGGCGTGATCGAACCGCGCATGATCACGCTGAGGTAGCCCTAGCCGTATGGATGCGCGCCTGGAAAATCAGCGCCTGAACTTGCCTCGACTACGGCACACCGACGACATCGCAGCGCCCGCGCAATCCGCACAGGATGTCGTACGGAATCGTGCCGGCGAGCGCCGCGAGTTCAGTGATGCTGATGGTCTCGGCGCCTTGGCTGCCGAACAACACCACCGGTTCGCCCGGCGCGGGCGGGGTCGGCAGATCAGTCAGATCGACGATGCAATAATCCATGGTCACGCGGCCCAACACCGGGCAGCGCTGGCCCTGCACCAACACGCTGCCTTTGCCGGACAACGCCAGCGGATAACCGTCGGCATACCCGACCGGCACGATCCCGATCAAGCTGTCGCGTTTAAGCATGTGCGTGCGGTTGTAGCTGATGCCGTGGCCAGCCGGCAGCACCTTCGTCAGGCTCAGCGACGTCACCCAGCGCACCGCCGGAAAAACACCCGGATCGGGGCAGCCCGCCGGCACCACGCCCGACAGCATCAGTCCTACTCGTACCGCATTCGCCGGCCCCGCCGGGCGCAACAGCAGCCCTTCGGAGTTGGCGTAATGGATCCAGCAATCCGCCGGCAGCGCCGGTGCCGCAGCCAACAGCGCCGCCATCTGCCGTTCCTGATCTGCCGCCAACGGCGCGTCCTCAGCCATCGGATAATGCGACGCGACGCCGGCCAAGCGCAGGCTGGGACTGGCGAGCACGCGCCGGATCAACAGCTCGGCTTCGTGCGGCACCGCTCCGAAACGGCCCATGCCGGTGTCGACGCTGACATGCACCGGATGCGGCGTCCGTGGTGACGCCAACTGCGCATATTCGGCGATTTCTTCCAATGACGACAGGCAGGTTTCAAAGCCGCTGGCGACCACCGCCGGACGTTCTTCCGGCAGCGCCGAGCCCAACAGAATCACGCGCGCGCCCGGAGCGGCTGAACGCACGCGGTCGGCTTCCATGATCGCCGCCACCGCCAACGCCGACACGCCGGCCTCGTGAAAAATGCGCGCGCAACGTTCCAGGCCCAACCCATACGCGTCGGCCTTCACCACCGCGATCAGATGCCGCGGTGCCGCCCGCGCGCGCAGCGCAGCGATATTCGCGCGCAGCACGCCATAACTGACTTCGACCCGGTTACGCCAAGCCATCAGACGCCTTGCCCTCGGGCAGCCGGCCAGGGGACAACAGGCTTTCGGCCAGCCGTCGTTGCAACACCGGCGCGGCTTCCTGATGATAGGCCGGCAGCACCTGCGCCCACGAAACGGGGCCGATCAGCCGTGCGGCCAACGCGACGCCGCGCGCGCTGACCGGCGTCGCGTCGCCCAACGTGACGCCCGGGGACCAACGTTCGGCCAGCCCAGGTTTCGCCGTCAACGCCGGCCCGATCGCCACCGCACCGCGCGCCGATTCCGGCAGCGTCAACGGCTCGGCATCGATCGCCACGGTGGTCGGAACAACAGTCTCAAAAGCACAGTTTTTCACGCGGAAAACGCCATGAAAAGTTGCGTCACGCTTGAGCGGAAGCAGCACCCACCACAGCCCATCGCCGGCTTCCAACGCGCGCGCCGCCAAACTGTCGACCGCATGCACCGGCAGGTTTTCGATCCAGGCCAAGGTCCGCGCCGCGACCACGCCGATACGCAGCCCGGTGAAACTCCCCGGCCCGGCGGCCAGCGCGAGCGCCGTGGGTTTGCCGCAGGTTTCGATCAGTTCGTGCAGCATCGTGACCAAACCGATCTCGGCCTCGGCCCCGGACAAATCGCGATACGCCACCTCGCGTCCGTCGGCATCGACCATGCACGCCGAAGCGCTGCGCGACACGGTTTCAAAGGCGAGCAGCATGAACCAAAACTAGGCTGCATTCTGAATGCGTCATTAGCCCAAGGCGCGCAGGGCGGCGCTACTCAGCTCCTGCATTGCTATCAATGTCGTGCCGATGAACGCCAACGCCGCCGGCATCGCGCTCCACATCACCAACACCGACACGCCGATTTTGATCGCGAAACTCACGCTCTGCACGTTGATCTGTGGGAGTGCGCGTGAGATCACCGCTTCGGCCACCGTCAGTCCCATCACCGCGACCAAAACCGGGAAACTGAGCGCCAACGCCACCTCCCACATTTGGCGCACGCCCTCGCCCAAAACGCCCTGAAATTCAGGCGTAATGCGATAACCGCCGATCGGCAGCACGGTGTAACTTTTGGCCAACGTGGCGATCATCAGGTGATGGCCGTCCATCGCCATCAACAGCATCACCGCACCGATGAACAAGATGTCGGCCATCGGCCCGGAACCGACCTGCGTCTCGGGATCAAAATTTTCTGCCGCGGTGAAGCCAGCGTGACGGTTGATGAACTCGCCGCCCATTTGGATGCCGTGAAAAAACAGGCTAAGGACGAATCCGAAACACATGCCGACCAGCAGCTCCTGCATCAGCAGCACCATGAACCAGCCATCAAGCGCGATCGTTCCGGTGTGCGCCAACGGGAACACGATCAAGCTAATCGCGATGGTCAGCAGCACCTTGCCATGCGGCGGCAAATACGGCCCGCCCAACACCGGCGCGACCACAAACATCCCGCCCATGCGCGCCATGACCAGCATGAAACCCGGCACCGCGCTCCACAGCGTGGTTAGTGCATTCAGATCCATGACTGCTCACCGAACATGCTTAGAGCGCGCCGAACCGCGCCAAATTACTGAACAAATCGCCAGTGTATTCGACCAGCAACCGCAGCATCCACGAACCCAGAAAACACAGGCACAACACGATGCCGATCAGTTTCGGCACAAAGGTCAGGGTCTGTTCCTGGATCGAGGTGATGGCCTGCAACAGGCCGACGCCCAGGCCCAGCACCAGCGCCACCAACAGCACCGGGGCCGATAGATAAAGGCTTATCATCAGCATCGCGCGCAGCGTTTCGGTCAGAACATCATCGGTCATGGGCGGGATGCCTTCAGCTTTACGCAGCGCCAAACGCGCAGTTTTTCAGTGGAATGAATGCACCAAGCCCTGCATCAGCAGGGCCCAGCCGTCGACCAGAACAAACAGCAGGATCTTAAACGGCAGCGACACCACGATCGGCGGCAACATCATCATGCCGAGCGCCATCAGCACCGCGCTGACCACCAAGTCGATGACCAGGAACGGCAGAAAAATGATGAAGCCCATCTGA
>JBBROQ010000107.1:0-10463 GCA_038229115.1 Planctomycetota bacterium
AATGCCATCGCCAAAGACCGCCAACCCGTACGACGACCAGGGCGCAGTCGCAAACGACAATGCCTCTCTCAATTCGGGCGTTGGCGGTTTAAGAAATCCGCGGCGAAAGCGGCGTGAAATTGCTTAAGGAAACGGCGTTGAGGACGAAAGGAAGTGGAGCTGGAAAAAGTTTCGAATGGTACATGTTGTCAATCAAGTAACTAAGTTAATGGATGATCTTATGGATATATTTGTTGCTAATGACCAGATAAAAAATGCTTATCGATTAGATGATATGCCGTGGTGATCGAAATAGCCCCCAACAATAGATCGGTGTTTTAGGAGTGGGTGACCCTGGCTTTAATCACCATAATGGATTAATGCGATTACGCGATGATGATTATCTATTAATCAGATTTTCTCGCCATTTGCACACCCCCCCTTTATTTCTTCTCCCGATAAAACATCGCATGCGCCTCTCGTAGTAGAGACCGCACATCAATCCCCGCCGGCGCCCGGCTGACGTCGACTTTGGCGATCGCGTCTTCATTGGCAAAACCACCAGCAAACCAATGCCCTTTCGATTCGAGCATGTTGTAGCGATAGACGCCGAAATCATGCAGGTCGAAACACTTCGCCAAACGAAGGAAGCGCAGGACTTCGGGAATGTTGATGCCCGACGGATCGTGCTGAAATTCCCAGCCTTCCCATGCGCTCACGGGATCGACCGCCACGCGCGCATCAAGCGCCCGCTCGGCCGCGAGTTCGTTGGGCGTCAGCGGCACGCTGACTGGAAAGATGCCGCGCATCTCATCGACCTGCGCCGGTTCAGTCAGGCCGAAGGTCAAGGTTTGCACCGCCGGTGAACGCAAACACCAACGCGCATTCCATTGGATCGCGGTCAACGGCGCGACGGTATCGCGCAGCAGCGGCGACGGATTCCATAACTGCCCGCCTTTGTCATTCGGCGAGATGATAAATACGCCCAGATCTTTGGCCGCTGCATAGGCAACCGCCGCGGCATTACGCTGAAAGAAATAGTAATAGTGCAGATTGACGAAACTGAACAGCCCGGTGGCGATGGCGTCAATGATGACTTCCACCGGCCCATGGGTACTAAACCCAACCGCGCCAATGATGCCCTCATCGCGCATCTTCAGTAGTTCTTCTACCGGCCCGCCTTTCGCCACCGCCGCGCGATACAGTTCAGCATTATTGATTCCATGCCAACCATACAGATCGATATGATCAGTCTGAAGACCAATCAATTGTTCTTCCACCGACCGCCGCGCCTCGCTGGCCGTCATCGGCGCGCCTTTGGTCATCAGGCGATAGTTCGCGCGCGGAATGTTTAGCTCTCGATTGAGCGCCAGCCCGTAACAATATTCGCTTTTCCCATATCCGTGCGCGGTTTCGATATGATTCACCCCCACCGCCATCGCCTGCTGCACCATGCGGACACATTGTTCCAACATGTCGCCCGGCACCTCGGTGCGCGGCTGATTCCACCCGTGCACATACCGCATCCCGCCCAACGTGATCACCGACAACATCTGCTCGGTCTTACCGAAGCGCCGATACTGCATCGGCGCGCGCTGATTGCGGATCGGGTTAGAGGAAACAGATGAAGATGTCGTGGTCATGATGGGGAATAGTCCTCAGGTAAAAAACGTGGCCGAGTTATGCGCCGGCGCATTCCGCCGAACCAGGAATAATGCCAGAAAACCAGCATGTTATCCCGCCATTCGACCCGCAGCTCATAGCCACCGCGACCGTTTGGGCTCTGATCATGGGCGACCGCGACCGCTTCGATGCGGTACTATAAACCGTCGCCCCTATCAACACCGGATCAGCCCCAAGACCAAAAACAGCGGGATCTCTTTCGCTGCGCGGTCCTCGGCGCTGAAGCGTGCGCCGCGCGTGCCGCGGCGATGGCTGTGCAATTCTTCGCAGGCCGTGACGGCCAGGCCAGCGGCACCGCAGGCGTTCAGGTAGGTCGACAAGGGGCGATGATAACTGGTGGTGCGGCTGGCATCGGCGGGTTTGCCGGGATGGGTTTTGATCGGGACGGATAAGGGCGACGTGTAGGCATCGACGCGGCGAAATTGCATGCCCTGTTCGTCGTCCCAACCCCACGACGTACGCCGCGGAATCCGGAAACACGGATGCGTCAGCGCGATCGCCACGCGGCCACCTGGACGCACCAGCGCCGCAACGCCGGTCAGCACCGGCTGAATCGGATCGAGGTCTTGCAGCGCCATCACCAACGCCGCGTGATCGGCACTGCCCGGCGGAAATTGCTCGGCCAGCAAACGCGCATCGCCAACTTCATAACGCTCATGTTTGCCCGCGCGTTCGCGCGCTGCGGTGATCAGCGCCGGACTCGCATCGACGCCGATGGTGTTCACGCCACGGGCAGCCAGCACCCGGCCCAATACCCCCTGGCCGCAGCACACATCCAACACCGTGGCCTTTGGCGCCGGATCCAAAACGCGCAAAACCGCCGGTAAAATCAGCGTGGTATAGAAGTCGTCGCCGCCATCGCCCTGATGCTGGTCGTACCACGCGGCCTGCGCTTCCCAGGCGGTCAGCGCTGCCGGGGCGTCAGATTTTGGGGCGCGTGGCGCATAGTTACGTTGCGGGAACTTTGCAGGCATCGCCGGAGCATCAGCGCACCGCGATGCGCGCAATTGCGGGCCGTCATGCACACCAACACTGCCCGCATGTCCACCGTGCTGTTCGTCGATCTGTGGCCCGAAACCCGCGACGATGGCTATTGGCAGGAGCGCTTCACCGCGATCCCGCCCACTGCCAGCGAGGCTGGCTTGACCGCGATGGTGCAGCATTTTCGACAACTTGAGGCAGAGCGTCTGAGCGCGAATCCGCCGGCCGGAATCATTCTGTCTGGCAGTCGCTACAACCTCCTGTCAGACCCCAGTACTGATCCCGAAAACGGCGTCCACCTGAACGAATTTGCACCGCTCACCGCGCTGCTTGCCCGCCTGCCGCGCGTACCGGTGTTGGGCATCTGCTTCGGTCACCAATACCTGAACCTCGCCGCCGGCGGCACCTTGGGCCGGGTGCTGTCGCCCGAACGCATCCCGATCGAGCGCAACGATCCGGCGTGGGCGATCGACGTGGTTGAGCCCGACGCGCTGTTCGACGGCCTGTCGCAACCGCGCTGCGTCGAAAGCCATTCGTGGCGAGTCGATCGACCGGCTCCTGACTATCGTGTGGTCGCACGTTCGCCCGATGGCGTCGAAGCCATGCGCCACACCGCGTTGCCGCGCGTCGGGGTGCAGTTCCATCCGGAATATTTCCGACGTCCTGGTGCGACCCACCACGGCCGACGGTTGCTGCTGAACTGGTTCAACAGTTTATGAGCATGCAGCCTTTGCCGGTGCTCGCGCGGCGTGAACCGTATCGCAACCGCTTCATTACCATCGTTGACGAAGACGTGCCTGACCGCGTCGGCAACCCGTACACCTACACCACCATTTCGTGCACCTGGGACGTGGTGATCGTGGTGCCGCTGTTGCCCGATGGCCGGTTGGTGTTGGAGCGCATTTATCGCCATCCGTACCGTGCTCAGTTGCTGGAATTCCCGGCCGGCGGGATCGAGCACGGTGAAGATCCGCTGGCTGCCGCAGGGCGCGAATTGCTGGAAGAAACTGGCTGGAGCGCTGGTCGCCTGACCGCGCTCACCAGCTTTGCCACGCTGCCGGGCTTACTGCACATGCACACCCATGTGGTGCTGGCCGAAGACCTCACCGACACCGGTAGCACCAACCACGAAGCGATGGAGCACATCGCCATCGAGCTGCACACCGTTTCCGCGGCCTGGGCCGAGCCCGCGCCGCACAGCGCGTTTCTGGTCACGGGCTTATTGGCGCTGGAACGACATCTGCGCGGCTAGGCGAAAAGCGCCCAACGCAGACCGCCCCACGCGGAATATTGATTCGCCATTCATCGCGCCTTCACCGCCGCCGCGACAGTCACGCTCACTGGTGAACGTCGCCGCACGATGGTGAGCACCGGTCTCAGTCAAAAAGACAACGGCCCGCGCAAGGCGCGGGCCGTTGTGTTTTTAGCGACGAATGCCGAGCGATTGGATCGTTCAGCAATATCCGTTCAGGAGATTCTCAAGATATTCCTGACGCGCGCTGGCGTTCGGCGCGGCTTCACCTTTGCCGACGATATATTTCTGCAACGATTCGAGATCGACTTTGCCCTTCTCGATATCCTTGCCGATGCCTTTGTCATAGCTCGCATAGCGATTCTTGACGAACGCATCCAACTTGCCGTCCTTAATGATCTTCTCGGCGATACGCAGGCCGCGTGCCCAGGTATCGATGCCGCAGATATGGGCGAAGAACATATCTTCGACGTCGTAGCTGTCGCGCCGCACTTTCGCATCATAGTTCAGACCGCCGCTACCCATGCCATTCTTCTGCTGAAGAATGATCGTCCACGCCTGTGCACATTCACGGTAGTCGTTGGGGAATTGGTCCGTGTCCCAACCATTCATAACATCGCCGCGATTGGAATCGACCGAGCCCAGCACATTATCCGCAGTGCAGACGGCTAGTTCGTGGCAGAAATCGTGACCGGCGAGGGTCGCGTGGTTCTGCTCGACGTTGAGTTTAAAATGTTCGGCGAGCCCGTATTTGCGTAGGAATCCCATCACCGTCGCGCTGTCGAAGTCATACTGGTGCTTAGTTGGTTCGCAGGCTTTCGGCTCGATCAAGAACTGGCCTTTGAAACCGATCTTCGCAGCGTAATCGACCGCGAGTTTGAAGAACGCAGCGGCATGATCCTGCTCGCGCCCAAGATTGGTGTTCAACAGCGAGTTGTAGCCTTCGCGACCGCCCCAGAACACATAGTTTTCGCCGTTGAGAAACTTGCTGACGTCCAACATTTCTTTCACCGAGTTGGCGCAGTACGCGAATACGTCGGCGTTCGGACTGGTCGCCGCGCCCTGGCTGAACCGCGTGTGGCTGAACATATTGGCGGTGCCCCACAGCAACTTCACGCCGGTGGCTTTCTGTAGTTCTTTCAACCGCTTCGCCACTGCCCACAGATTCTTGTTGGTCTCGGTCAGGTTTGCGCCTTCGGGCGCCACGTCGCGATCATGGAAGCAGTAATAATCGACGCCCAACTTGGTGATGAAGTCGAACACCACTTCCGTGCGCTTAACCGCCATCTCGAGCGAATTGGTACCATCTTCCCACGGCCGGGTGATGGTGCCGGGCCCGAAAATATCCAGCGCCACGCCGCGGAACGTATGCCAGTAACAAACCGCGTTGCGCATCCACGCCTTCATCGGCTTGCCCAGGATTTTGGCGTCGGCGTCGTAATACCGATAGGCGAGCGGATTGGTCGAATCCGGGCCGTCGTAGGCAATCTGGGGAATGGCGTCGAAATGTTTGGTGAAGGCCATGCGGGCTCCGAGTGGTGATGGCAGTGAGGAAGACAGCGGTGATGGGAAAGGCGGCCTAGCGGGCGGCGAAGGACGCCTGCGAGCGCGGCGCATGCTGCTGTCCGCCGCGCGGCTGCCAAGCCCCTGTTAGCGACAGAACCGCTGGAATCCCGGCCGTGAAAGCCCTTCCATTGTGCCTATCAGACAGAGATATCGGCGTCTTTCCGACCATTGAGCGCAGGCCCATTCACAGGTACTCTGCCAGGCCGCCGCCACGACCGTCGCTACGGTGCCACTCCGCCGCCAGCACGCCAAGCCGCCGCCGCGCTTAAGGAATCTGCGATGACCAACTATCTCGACCTGCCCTCGGGCACCGATGTTCCGCACACCATCAATGCGGTGATCGAGATCCCCAAGGGCAGCTCGAACAAATACGAATACGACAAGGAACTGAACGTATTCCGCCTTGATCGTACGTTGTACAGCCCGGTGCATTATCCCGGCGCGTATGGTTTCGTGCCGCGCACGCATTCCGAGGACGGCGATCCGCTCGACGTGGTGGTGATCGTCGAAGGCCACACTTTCCCGGGCTGCCTGATCGAAGTGCGGCCGTTGGGCGTGTTGGTGATGCGCGATGAAATGGGGTTGGATCACAAGATCCTGGCGGTGCCGACCAAGGATCCGCGCATGCGCGATGTCCACGGCCTACAGCATCTGCCCAGTCATTACCTGGCTGAGGTCGACTATTTCTTCAACATCTACAAGGATCTCGAAGGCAAAAAGTCAGACACCTATGGTTGGGAAGACCGCTTGGTCGCGTACAAAGTGATTGAGGAATGTGTGCAGCGGTATCAGGACCTGAAAAACGGTCTGATCGATCGCTGGAACAATCCGACCGCCAAGGGCAAGAAGGCGAAGGTGAAGATCACCCGCGGCACCGGTCTGCGCGGCGGCCTAGCCGGCGCCGCCGAAAAGGGCAACGGCAACGGTTCAGGCCACGTCGCAAATCTCTGACGAAAACTAGACCACGTTGCCGACCGCAATGATGCGCGGCGGCTGCGCGTCAGCTGCACCATTGGCGGCAACGTGGTGGCGGCACCAACGTCGCGGCGGCACCTGCGGCCAGCACCTCCATGAGTGGCTTGGCCATGCGTGATTGTGTCTGGGCTCTTGACCACTATTCCACTCCCGCCCCCTTCAGGACATTTCTTCGTCAACTCCGGAGTCTTTCATCATGGCGGTCCTCGGCATCGATCTCGGCACTTCTGGCTGCAAAACCGTGCTGGTCGCACGCGACGGCGCGATCCTGGCCAGCGCGACCGCGGAATATCCGCTGTCGACGCCGCAGCCGTTATGGAGCGAACAGGATCCGCATGATTGGTGGCGTGGTTTGGTGACGGCGGTGCGCGCTTGTCTGAAGCAACAACCCAAAGAACCGGTCGAGGGCATCGGCATCGGCGGGCAGATGCACGGCGCGGTATTGTTGGACGCCGACGGCGTGGTGCTGCGCCCGGCGATTTTGTGGAACGACGGCCGCTGCCAGGCGGAATGCGACCTGCTGCATAAAAAAGTTCCGACCATCATTAAGGAAACCGGCAACCGAGCGCTGGTCGGTTTCACCGCACCGAAATTGTTGTGGGTGCAAAAACACGAACCGAAAATCTGGAAGCGCGTGCGCACGGTGTTGTTGCCGAAGGACTACCTGCGCTGGCGTCTGACCGGCGAAAAGATCGCCGAGATGTCCGACGGCGCCGGCATGTTGTTGATGGACGTCGCGAAGCGCCGTTGGTCGGCAAAAATGCTGAAGGCCTGCAACATCGACGAATCGTACCTGGGCCGTTTGGTCGAAGGCACCGCGATCGCCGGCAACGTGACGGAAAGCGCGGCGCTGGAACTTGGCATCACCCCGGGCGTGCCGGTGGTCGGCGGCGCCGGCGATCAGGCTGCGGGCGCGATCGGCGCCGGCTGTGCGAAGCCGGGCCAGACCACCATCGCCATCGGCACCAGCGGCGTGGTTTTCACCACGACGAAGGGTTACGCGCCGGATCGTCAGGGCCGCCTGCACACCTTCTGTCACGCGCTGCCTGGCACCTGGCATCAGATGGGCGTGATGCTGTCGGCCGCGGGATCATTGCAGTGGTACCGCGACACCTTGTGCGCCGGCGTGGAATTTAGCGCGCTATTGAGCGAAGCCGCGGGCGCGCCGTTGGGCTGTGACGGTCTGACCTTTCTGCCGTATCTGACCGGCGAGCGCACGCCGTTGTGCGACGTGCAGGCGCGCGGCGGCTTCATCGGCCTGACCCGCATGCACACCCGCGCGCACCTGACGCGCGCAGTGATCGAGGGCATCTGTTTGGGCTTGGCCGACAGCCTGGCCCTGATCCGCGCCAACGGCACCACGGTGAAGGAAGCCACCGTCACCGGCGGCGGCACGCGCAGCGACTTGTGGATGCAGATCCTGGCCGAAGTGTGCGACGCCAAGATCGTGCTGCGCACCGGCGCCGATGCCGGCCCGGCCTTGGGTGGCGCGCGGTTGGCCCTGATCGGAGCGCTTGGCGTGAAGATCGCTGACGCCTGCGCGCCGGGGCCGATCGAAAAGACGTTCACGCCGACGCGCGCCGCAGTGAAGGCCTACGCGAAAGTACGGGCGCGTTTTCAGGCGCTGTACCCGGCGCTGCGCGCGCAATTCCACGCGCTCTAACGCGTGCGCGGCATTGCCTGAAAACACTGACACCCGCGCCGATTCGGCGCGGGTGTCAGTGTTTTCAGCGATCGTTACCGACCGTTTGGCTTTAGACCAAATTACTTCGCCGGTTCAGGCTTGACCGGTTCGGGCATGTCGGGTTTGCCGGGTCTGTCGCCGTGTCCATGCTCGTGTTCGTGTTCGTGCTTCTCGCCATGTTCCTTTTCACCCCTGTCGTCCTTGCCCTCTTTGTCGCCGCGCTCGTGACGCTTAAGCTTTTCGATCTTGCCGTCCTTGACCATGCCATGGGTGACGGCCGCTTCGGCGTACAGCGCCTTGGTTTTAGCGTCGGCCTTGTTGATGGTTTCCAGTTCGGCCGCGGTGGCGACGCCGACCATAACCGGCTTAGCTTTGCCCTCGTGGGTGAAGCTGAGTTCGACCGGCGCAATCTTGGCGTCGACCGGCTCACCCGACACCGGTGAAAGCTTATTGACGGTTTTGTGGGCTTGTTCGGCCGTGGTCGGTGCCGGGGCATCACCGGCGAAGATCGCGGTGCCCGAGAATAGAAGGATGGTGGCGGCGGTCAGGATGGTGCGGTGCATGGTGCTCACGATTTGGTGGCAGGGGTTGAAGCAGACTTATGCATCGGGTGATGCTTTTTCTGATGATGCTTGTGCTTGGCCTTTTCGTGGCCTTCGCTCTTCACATGCGCTTCGCCTTTGGCGTGCGCGTCAGCCTTCGCGGTCGGAACCGGATCGGTGGCATTGGCGACCCCAACGCTCAGCAGCAGGGCAAAAACAGAAAACAGAATGCGCATGAATGATCTCCGAGAGAAGGGAAGGTACGTACTGACGTTTACGCCGTTGAATGCTTTCGCGTTCACCGTCAGCGCTTGGCTTTGGGTGCAACCTTGGCCGGTGTTACGACCTTGGATGGCGCTGGGGCTTTGACCGGAGCCTTAGCCGCCGGCGTGGCTTTCGCTGCCGGAACTTTCGCCGCGACCGGCTTCGCGGCTGGCTTTACTGCAGCCGCTGCATTCACCGGGGTTTTCGCTGGAGCAGCTGTTTTTACCGGTGTTTCCACCTTGGCCGCTGGCTTGGTCGCGGGCGCCGACTTGGCCACCGCCGTTGGCTTGACCACAGGTGCCGCGGGCGCCGATGGAACTACCGGCATCGGCAACGTCGGAGCCGTGGTACGGGCCGCGATATAGCGGGTCAGCAGTGCGGTGGTCGACGGGTTGAACACGGTTGGCTTCACCCCGGGCGTACCGCCGGCCAAATGCGTGCGCACCTGCTTCGCCAGCACTTTGCCCAGTTCGACGCCCCATTGGTCAAAACTGTTAATGCCCCACACGAAGCCCTGCACCGCGGTGCGATGTTCGTACAGCGCCAACAACTGGCCGGTGGTGTAGGGATTCAGCTGATCCAACAGCAACACATTCGACGGCCGGTTGCCGGGGAAAACTTTGTGCGGGATCAGTTCGGCCGAAACTTTTTCGGCCTTCAATTCCTCGACCGTCTTTCCGAACGCGAGCGCGTCGGGCTGCGCGAAAAAGTTGGCCATCAGTTCATCATGGTTTGACACCGTTTCGCCCGCGACCTGTACCGGTTGCTGCGAACGGCGGAAACCGATGAAATCCGCCGGCACCACGCGGCCCTGATGCACCAGCTGATAAAACGAATGCTGACCGTTGGTACCCGGTTCGCCGAAGTCGATCTCGCCGGCGGGAAACGGCAGCTCGACGCCATCGACGGCGACGCGCTTGCCATTGGATTCCATGTCGACCTGTTGAATGTGCGGCGCGAGTTTCAACAGCGCCTGGCAATACGGCAGCAGCGCGCGGGTGTGATGGCCCAAGAAAGTCGAATTCCAAACGCCCAACAAACCCAGGATCACCGGCAGATTCTTTTCGAGCGGCGCCGTACGGAAATGTTCGTCGATGGCATGCGCGCCGGCCAGGAACTGTTCCACCGGGGCCCAACCGAATAGCAGCGCCAACGGCAGCACGCCCACCGCGCTGCACACGCTATAACGACCACCAACCCAATCCCAGAAGCCGAACGCATTCGCAGGATTGATACCGAACGCAGCCACGTCTTTCAGGTTGGTACTGACCGCGACCATGTGGCTGGCGACCGCTTTTTCGCCCAGTTTTTCCGTCAACCAAGCGCGTACCGTTTTTGCGTTTAGGAGCGTTTCGGCAGTCGTAAAGGTCTTCGAGATTACCACCACTAAGGTGCGTTCGGGATCCAAACCTTCGAGCGCGCGCGCGACATCGATCGGATCAATGTTGGCCAGGAAACGCAGGCGCCGGCCCTTTGCAGCCGCGACGCAGGTAGGATCGGTGCGCATCGCTTCGAACACGAATTCGGGGCCAAGGTA
>JBBROQ010000108.1:0-10387 GCA_038229115.1 Planctomycetota bacterium
ATCGCGGACCTAACAATCGCTGACGATCAAACTGCAGTGAAAAAGAGACAAGAATCGCACGGATGTCGTCCACCGTTGCGCGTGATTGTTGAAGAGAGGCCATAAGGCCCCCAAAAAAAGTGGGCCGTTGGCGTCAAGTGTTATTTATCAGCAGGAAATCGCTACTTTTGGCTAAAGGAAACGGCGTTGGGCCTGGGATTATTCTCGCACACAACAAATATTCCTTTTTAAGGAATCGGCATTAGGACCTCGGTGAGATAAATGAATATTCACAGCCTATGTTTCCTTTTTGTCTTCAGCTTGGCAATGAATGGCTGCGCCACATATGAACTTCGAGAGAATATGCGCACCTCCTCCTATCTATACACCCATAAGATTGCCGCATCCCAAATCCAAGAGGGCCAATGCACTTTAACAGCGCATCGCATCCAAATGGACTACAACAATGGCACTGATGCCTACAGGGTTGACCTTCTTGGAAGTAACGTTTTTTTGGATATTTCCGAAAATGGAACCGAGGCGTCCTTTAAATTCTCGGATACTTCAAGGAAAATTCTAACTTCATCAGATGCAAAGGATCTCACTATAATATTTTCTAGACATGCCGCAAATCAGGTTGAGCTACGTGACCTCGATGGGCCCAATCCGATCGCATTCGTACAAATCGAAAGGCGGGAATGGGAACATCAGGGAGACTCGCTGATAGGCACCGCATACTATGTGAAAAATCACAGACTAGCACATGCAAAAGTAGTTCAAATTTTTTCGCCAGGATTCGAAAATAGCATCGTCCAAGGAATAAAAGGCCTCTGCTACCTAGTAACAGTGCCGTTCGATATAGTTACGTTTCCAATTCAGGCAGTAGTCATAATACGGGGTCTTGACCATGCCATGAAGGGCGTCCATTAAAGGTTACTACTCAGTTACTTCCGACCACAGTCCTCTGCGCCGCGATTTTTCGGCGAAAGAGGGAACGTGAAGTTTAGTGACCGCAATATAATATGGGTACATAACTGTTATCTTTGAAAGATCGGCAAATAATTATTCGGAATCTGCAGAATAATCAGCGCCATCGCGGTCGAATACGCTGGACCGGGGCCTTCGCCTTGGGTCCATTGGCCTTCGCGGTTTTGTTTCTTGGCGATGATGGGCCAGGCGTCTTTCCAATAGCGCGCCCAATCATCGGCGTTCGGGCTGTGGAACATGGCCTGCGCCGTATAGTACTGGCCGTACCAAAAATATTCGCCAGTGCCTTTCAAATGCGCACCGAAGTTTTTGCCAAGGAACCGCAGCGCCGGGCCCAATTGCGGATCGGCCAGATCGGTAACACCGGCGCCCATTAAACTCATCGCGCCAGCGGCGGCGCGCGGCACGCCTTCGGCACCATTAGTGCCCCAACCGCTGCTGCCGGCGGTGTAATTAAAACTGCCGTCGCTGTTCGCGCATTTGCGCACATAAGCAATCGCGCGGGCGATCGCGTCCAATGATTCCTGCCCGCCGATGCCCACATTGTAGGCGCCACGCAAAGCCATGATCTGACAGATGGTGACGCTGAGGTCGGCATCGACCGGCACCGGCGAATAGCGCCAGCCGCCCTCATTGTTTTGCGCAGTATGGATCAGATCGATAGCGGCCTCTAATGCCGAGCGCACCGGCGCTTCGGGCGCCATGCCATAGCATTCGGCCAGATACAACGTCGCGAATCCGTGCGAATACATATTGCCGGAATCACCGCCCAAATATCCGGTGAGTTTGTCGGCTTTCGCCAGCACCGCGCGCAACGCACGCAAACTGGCATCGTGATAAATCCCGCGCGTTGGGGTATGACCGCCGGCCAACAATGCCATTCCGGCCAGGGCGCTAATGCCGCTGCCTTCGCCGAAACTGCCGTCGGTCTGCTGCATTTTCACCAGTGCCGCCAAACCACGATCAACCACCTGATCCGGCGTGATCGCGATGGGAGCGACCTCATCGGCGGCGCGCAGATTGCCGTTCACAAACAGCAAGACGATTACCGCCAACATCGCCATCCGACGAACCGACGAACCGACGAACAAACAATGCGACCTCACGCGATTCATTTCCCCTCCAGCAGTTCTAAATACCGTTGATACAGCTGAAACGCGCGCGGTGATAGATTTTCCTGCCGGGCCTGCCGCAATTGTTCGCGTTTTTCCGGCGACAGTTCCATCAGACCTTTTACTGTCGGACCAACTTTGGCGCTGACGCCGCCTTTGCTGGCGTCGCCAGGTTTAGTCGAACTCGGATTGCCGCTGGCTGAGCTTCCACCCTTTCCATTCGCCTGCGGTTTGCCTTCTTGCGGATCACTTTCGCCCGGATCCTGGCCTTTCTGCGGCTGTTGATTCTTGCTGCTACCGCCGCCACCACCGCCGCCGCCGCCCGAACCTTTCATTTCGGCCAACATCCGGCGCAGCGATTCTTCTGCCGCGTTCTGTTCATTGCGCGTAGTTAAACCGCGATCTTTGCCAGAGAGCAATTCCGCGGCGCTGGCCATCGCGCGATGGGTGCGCGCCAATAACAGATTCGCGCGCGAACCCGGACGACTGTGACTTTCCATGCCGGCGACCAGATCGCTAAGTTCCTTCTGCCCGCCGGCCAGATCCGTCGGCCGTCCGGCCGCAGTCAGCGCGGCAAGTTCACCCTGCGTGCCGGCCAACAGCGCGATTTCGGCCTCAGGCGGAAACGGCGGCGGTTGTTCACCGCCACCTTTGCCGCCGCCCTTGCCCTGTTCATCCGGCGGCGGCTTGCGCTCGGCCAGATCAATCAGGCGGCGCAGTTCGTTCAGGGCGATAACTTCCAACCGCATGCCGGTTTCACCCAAGGCCGGTTGATCCAAGCGCTGCACCGCGCGATCCATCGCGGCTTCGACGCGCCGCACCGACAACAAAGCGATCGGATTCTGATCGAGTTGTTTGATGCCTTCTTCGCGCAGCCGCAGCAACAAATCCGCCTGGCGTGCAGCAAATGCTTTGCATTCGCGCTGCGCATTAAAGTCGAGGTCTTTCTCGCCCACGCGCCGATGCACATCGGCCGCATCGGCCAACAACACCGACTGCAAACTGAAAAGTTCTTTCAACAGCGCCATTACATCGGGACTGCGCTGCTGCTTCTTTTTCTGTTCATCCGCCTCGTCACCGCCGCCGAGTTTCTTCTGTGCTTCCCGCAACAACGCCGCCGCGGCGCCGGCCTGCTGACTGGCGCTGGCTCGGTCGCCGGCGGCCATCGCGCGATCGGCGCGCGCCTGCGCTTCGGCCGCGGCGCGCATTAATTTTCCCGCAGCCGGATCTTTTTGCTCGGCTTGCTCGATCAGCTTTTTGGTGCGCTCCGAAACATCCGCCTGCGGCGGTTGCTGATCCTGTGGCCGCGCGCCCGCGTCCAATGCGCCGGCGATGGCTTCCTGCGCCGCGGCGACTGCGCCGATTTGTTTGGCCAAATCGCCGGCAGCGTCATTGCCGCGCAACAGATCCAACAATTTACGCATACTTTCCAGCGCAGCTTTCTGTTTGTCGATCGCAGCCGGACGCGCTGCAGTCGAACCCAAATCATTGCCAGCTTGCGCCAGTTTGTCGCCTGGCCCATCCTTGCGCGCCAGATCCTGCGCCGGCTGCAACTGCGCCGCGGTCGAGGAAAGCAATCGCCGTTCGATATCTTTCATCTGCCCGGCAATTTCCGCCTGCCGTTCGGCCAGATTGGTTTGCCGGGTTTTCGCCGCAGCGTCCATCGGCTTAGTCAGATATTCCTTCACGAATGCGCGGCTTTCTTCGCCCAAACTCGTCTGTTTGCCGATCACGCTGGACAGCAGACGGGTGAGATCGCCGTCTTGCAGCAGCGACGCCAACAGCTTCTCGGCCTTCGCCAAGGCCGCGTCGGCAGCGCGCGCCGGCAAGTCGCCGGCTTCGTTCAATTTCGGCTCGGCCTCGTCGTCGATCAGCCGCCGCGCTTCCGCCGCCGGTTGAATTTGTTCGGCCGGAAACCGATTTTCGCTCCACCGCCGCAGCACCTGCGCCACCACCTGACTGCCCTTCACCGCCGTTCGCGACGCCGACTGCACCGCCACCGCCAAGCGCTCGGGCTTAGCCAGGCCATTGCCGATTTCGTCGCGCGCCTGCACCACGCGGTCTTTGGCTTCACTTAACAACCGATCCAATTCGGCGCGCAATTCCTCCGGCGTGACCACGCGCAGGCTTAATGGTTCGCTGTTTCCGACGCCCGGGCCGGTCACGTCATTGGCGTCGGTGGCGGTGCCGATAATCGCCAACGTCGCGCCCAAGGCAGCATGATCGGCAATGTTCAGCAGCGCCGAGCGACTGGTAGCGGCGGCGCCCTGCACTTCCTTGAACGTCATCAATTCGACGGTTTTCACAGGACTTTCTTTCGTTTCGGCGCCGTCAGCCGCTTTCGCCCCAGTGATGGTTTCATTCAAGGTCAAGGTCGCCAACGCATGATCGTCGCTGGCCTCAATCGCGATCGCGACCTGCGCCGCCAACGTCACCGCTTCGTTGCGGCCGGGGCCGCTGAGGCTGACCACTGGCGCACGATCTTCGGTAACGGTCATCGCGAACTGCGGCACCGGCTGCATCGCGATACCATCCTGATCTTCGGCGGTGATGATGATCGGGCCGCTGCTGCGCACGGTGAACGACGCATGCAACGTGCGGACATCGCGCGTCACCGTCAGTGGCTCGGTGCCATGCGCGCCCGGCGCAGAAATCGTCGCCGCAACCAACGTGCGGTCCGACTCGGCCGCGATGGTCGCACTGAGCTCAATCACGCTGCCGGGCAGCGCCGAACAGGTCAACGTGTCCAGGATTTGCGGCGCTGATTCCGCACCGAGATATTTCGGCGGCGTCAACGTCGCCGTGACCTTCGCCAACGTCGGCCGCGTCACCACGCGACCACGCAGCACCAATTCGCGCGCATCGCCCGAACGTACCATCAGCTCATGTTCACCCGGCGGCAACGCCAACGCCTGCCGCCATGGTCCGGTCAGCCCCGGTAATTGCCGGTCTTCCTGCGCCCGCGAAATGGGATCCAACCACGACAAGCGCAAGGCGGCATCGGCGCCACGCACGCGATTGACGGTCAAAACCAATTTTTCATCGGCCGCGACCACCGACTTTTCCAGCTTGCCGTCCAATACCGCGGTGCGCGTCCAATCGCTGCCACCCAACGGCAAAAACAATCGCGCCGCAGCCTCGCCGAAAAATTGTGGCGCCAGCGCCGCCACCGCGCCCAACGCCAACAACACCGACACCGCCAACGCCAGATGCCGCGGCAACCGCGTCGCCGGCAACAACGTGGCCGTGGCCTGTGGCGCCAACGTCGCGCGCAATTGCGCCTCGTCATCGCCCAAACCGATGCCTTCCACCGCGGTCAACAGCCGGCCATCCAACTGCGGCAACCGCCGTTCGACAAACTGCGCCAACGCGTGGTCATCCATCGGCTGAGTTAAAGGCTTCACCAATCGCCGCCGCACCAACACCACGACCGCTCCGATCAGCGCCAACAGCCCCAGCAACCGTACCGCGCCAGGCAGGCGCCAATGATAATCGAGCGCGATAATCGCGACCGCGATCAGCACCGCCCAACTGATGCTGCGCGCCGCGCCATCAAGCACGATCACGCGCCGTAACCGTGCCCGCAGTGCCGCTAGAAATGCGTGGGAATCCATGGTCGAAAACTAGATCGCGGGACCGCGCCACCAATCGGAAAGCCGGCACATTCATGAACTCGGCGCGCACACGCTTGCCGGTCTTGCGCCTGCGCAGGCCGAACCCATCGTCGCCTCGCAACGGGAGCACGCATGTCGATCACCAACCGCGCCGAAGCCGCCGAAGCCGCCGCAACCCTCAGCCGTGAATTAGGCAAGATCATCGTCGGTCAGAACGAAGTGGTCGAGCAAACCCTGATCGCGCTCGCCGCTGGTGGCCATGCGCTGCTCGAAGGCGTGCCTGGCCTCGCGAAAACGCTGCTGATCAGCACTCTGGCCAGCGCGACCAAACTCAGTTTCAGCCGTGTGCAATTCACGCCCGATTTAATGCCGTCCGACATCACCGGCACCGAAGTCATCCGCGAAGACAAAGCCACCGGCGCGCGCGAGTTTGTCTTTCTACCCGGCCCGATTTTCGCCTCAGTCGTGCTCGCCGATGAAATCAATCGCACCCCGCCGAAAACTCAGGCCGCATTATTGGAAGCGATGCAGGAACGTCAGGTTTCCGCCGGCGGCCAACGGCGCAAATTGCCGGCGCCATTCTTTGTTCTGGCGACGCAAAACCCGATCGAACAAGAAGGCACGTACCCCCTGCCTGAAGCGCAGCTCGATCGCTTTCTGCTGAAAATCACCGTCGGTTATCCCAGCGAAGCCGACGAATTGGAAATCATCCGCCGCACCACCGGCATTGGCGCCGCGCAGGTCGAACCGATCCTCGACGCCGAATCGCTGCTCAATATTCAGCACTTAGTGCGCGAAACCCCGATCGCCGATGGCGTCGCGCGCTATGTCGTCGCCCTGGTACGCGCCACCCGCCCGGTCGCCGAAGGCGGCCTGAAAGACATTGCCGCGCTGCTGCGCTGGGGCGCCGGCCCACGCGCCGGCCAAGCGATGGTCCTCGCCGCCAAAGCCCGCGCGACGCTACGCGGCCGTGCTTTCGTCGCCTTGGAAGACCTGCGCGCCGTCGCCAAACCCGTCCTACGCCACCGCCTGCAACCCGGCTACGAAGCCGAAGCCATGGGCCTAAGCCCCGACGCAATCATCGATAAACTTATGGCTGCGGTCGCGCTGCCGAGCAGTGGGTTGGAACAAGATTTGGCGGTGGCGTCGGCGGCGAGTTGAGACTTTCGGCGAATACCTCGCCGGATTTACTCAGAAGTTTCTGCGCCAATTCCATGACGTCTGGAACGAAGGAGTTGGCCTTACGATTCTGTGAGGGTTACCGGCCTATTCTAAGATGAGCACCAATCGATTCCGTATTGTTGCATCGTCAGGCCCCATACCCTGATCCCACATCAGAACATTCTCACCAACCGATAAAGTTCCCGGCTTGGTGTATCCACCAAGATTCGTAAAATGTAGGTTCTTAGAGGTAGAGCCGACGTCATTGGCCCTTACCCGAATGATACCGGCATCGACTTGCACCGACAGCAATAGCACGATGTCCTTTTTCGTTCCGTCAATCTTAACGCCATTATTGCTGAGATCCTTCCACGCAACGCCCGCCCGTTCCTGCACGACCACACTCGCCGTAGTGAATGAACCGGCAGGAAACACCCATTTGCCCAAATAGATGCCAGTCATGGCGCTCAATTCATCCGTCGTCATCTCTGCTATTTTGCCTTCGGCCGCAGCTGAAAACACAACGAACGAGACGAGGAGTAAAACGATCTTGAACATATCTGCCTCCGATATTGGGATGAAGTTTGACGACCAGGATGACCGATAGGGCGGATCAATTCAGCACGATAAAGACGCACATCACCGCTGACAACTGACGCGCAGACGCAGATCCCGCGACGAAGCGCCAATCGCGATCGTGAACGCACCCGCTTCCGACCGCCAATCATTCCGCCTTTCATCCCAGAATGAAAACGCCCGCGTATCTAGAACGAAGTTGACCGTTGTACGTTCGCCAGGTGCCAAGTGGACTTTGGCGAACCCTTTCAGTTCGTTCCGTGGCCGCGGCACCGAGGCTTCATCGTCGCTGACATAACATTGCGCGACCTCGGCCCCGGCGACGGTGCCGGTATTGGTGATGGTGCAACTGACGTGAACAAGATCACCATGAGTTTCGATGCGGGAATCGGCATAGGCGAAGGTTGTGTACGATTGGCCGTGACCGAAACAAAACAGCGGTTCGATGCCACGCGCGTCATACCAGCGATAGCCGGTGAAAATACCTTCACGATATTCGCACACCGCGGCGCGGTAATCATCCAGGGCATGTGCGGGCGAGTCCTGCAAACGCTTGGGCATGGTAAAAGGAAGTTTGCCGCTGGGATTGATCTTTCCGGTCAGGATATCCGCCAGCGCATTGCCGCCTTCGCAGCCGGCATACCACGTCAACAACACTGCCGGCACCTGATCGATCCACGGCATCGCCATCGGCGAGCCACCGACCAAAACCACAGCCAAGCGCGGATTGGCCGCAGCGATGGCGGTAATGAGTTCGTCCTGACCATGCGGCAGGCCCAGGTCGCGGCGATCGCTGCCTTCGGTGTCGTCCTGATGGGTCAGGCCTCCGACAAAAATGACCGCATCGGCGTCACGCGCTGCGGCCAGCACCGCGTCGCGGCTGCCGCTAACGGTAGACGCCCCCGGCAACATGACGCCCAGGCGCAATGTATTTACCGTGTCATCGGCCTGCGGACGGAAGCCCAGATATAACGATACTGGCACGCCAGCTTGCAGTTCGGCATCGGCAGTGACCACGTCGGGACCGCCAGCTTCCCAACACACTGTCATCAATTGATCATTCATACCCAAACTTCCACGATTGGCGCCGTGTACGACAAATCGATAGGTCCCCGATAAAGGTGGAGTGTACACGGTGCGGAAATGCACCGCGCAATTGCGTTCTTTGAGAAATGCATGCGGACGCCCTTGACGCCAATCCAGATCGACCCTCTCGGCATATTCGACCACCTTCGGCGCTCCGTTTGGTACGACGCTATCGAAATAGTTGACCGTCCATCCGCGCGTGCCGGCGTTGGCATCGGCCAAGCCCAGATGCTTAAGATCGAAATCCCCACCGCCGGTGGTGTCGGGATACCCAGGCAGATGCGTGATCGTGACCGTATCGCCCAGTGCCGCACGCAAACCTTCCAGCGGCGTTACTTCAGACTTGGCCAGTACGGCTGAACTGAAGCCGCCGGCATGATGCACGACCGTGGCATTATCACCGACCACCAACAGTCGCCGCACATTCTTCAGCGGCAACATGCCGGCATCATTCTTCAGCAGCACCATCGCTTCCTGCGCAATCCGCCGCGCGATCGCGGAATGTTCAGGCGTATTGCGCGCGCCTTTGGGACGCGTGGCCGGATCAAACACGCCGGTAGCGGCCATGACGCTCAAAACGCGCCGAGCTTTATCCTCGGCCAAAGCCGCGGGCAGATGTCCGTCCTGGATCGCTTTCAGGAAAGGCTGCGCCAGATGATACTGCTGCCAGTTTTCACCGGTGCCCATTTCCACATCCAGACCGAATCGCGCCGCCTGATAGGTGGAATAGGTGCCGCCCCAATCGCTGATTACCACGCCCTGAAAACCCCATTCTCCCTTGAGAATACGATTGTTGAGATGTTCGTGATGGCAGGCGTGCTGTCCGCGCACCAGGTTATACGCGCCCATGATCGTCAACACGCCGGCACGTTTCACCGCCGCTTCAAAACCAGGCAGGTAAATCTCGCGCAGCGTGCGCTCATCGATGCGGGCATCGACACCATTGCGGTCAAGCTCTTGATTATTGCAGGCGAAATGTTTCACGCAGGCGGCAACGCCCTGACTTTGGATGCCCTGAATTGCCGGCACCACCAATTCAGCAATCAGCCACGGGTCTTCGCTGTAATATTCGAAGTTACGCCCGCACAGCGGCGTACGCACGATATTAATGCCAGGCCCCAGGATGATGTCCTTGCCGCGCTCGCGCGCTTCCGCGCCCAGAACGTGCCCATGCAACCGCGCCATCTCGGGATTCCAGGTCGCGGCCAAGGCACTGCCGGTGGGCAGATAAGTAGCTTCGTCGTCGACGCCTTCCTGCCATTCCCAACTATCGCGACGGATCTCGCGGCGTACGCCATGCGGGCCGTCGGACATGGTCCATTCTGGAATGTTTAACCGAGGAATCGCGCCGACGGCAAACTTCGATCCAGAATGGCAGAGCGACACTTGCTCGGCCAACGTCAATTGCTTCAGGATGGCTTCCGCACGGGCGACAACGGCGGGAGTGAAAGGCGAGGTCATAATGGATCCGAAATGAAAATGATGGTGATGGTGATGAATGGATTCGATATCAATTCAGCGAGATTTTTCGCCCATGCCGGTATTCCAGGCGGCAAGGTCGTGCGGCGAAGCAGAGCGCGGCAGCGCCGTTTCGCCCAATTCGCGCACTTCCATATACAACACCTCGCCGGGCAGCAAATCGATGCTCAGCGTCACCCGACCCTCGACAGCGGTCTGACGCGTGATGCTCCACGCCGGCTCTGACAGGGCGCGCAAAGCGGCTTCTTCGTTCGGCGAAATATTCTGTGGCCGGCCCATAGTCTGCCAGGTTTCATAGGCGCTGCCGGCCCCCGCGCTGATGCGGGCGCACAGCACGCGCGCTTCGGCAAACAGCCACGGCAGAGAAACCGTTTCGCGCCACGTTTCGGGATG
>JBBROQ010000109.1:0-10376 GCA_038229115.1 Planctomycetota bacterium
CGATCATCATCACGGTGTTCGTGCCGGTGCTGCTGCTGTCGGGCATCGAGGGCAAAATGTTCGGACCGATGGGCGCGACGGTGATTTTCGCACTGGTCGGCGCGTTGATCCTGTGCTTCACCTTCGTGCCGGCGATGGTCGCACTGCTCATTCGCGGCAAAGTCGCCGAGCACGAAAATGCAGCGATGCGGCTGGCGCAGCGCGGATATGCGCCGGTTTTGGGATGGGCGCTGTGGCTGCGCTGGGTGGTGAAGGCGCTGGCGGTCGTGCTGTTCGCAGCCGGAGCATGGCTGTTCACCAGGTTAGGTTCGGAATTCGTGCCGACCCTGGATGAAGGCGATATCGCATTGAATGCGCTGCGGATTCCGTCGGTTGGCATCACCCAATCTACGGCAATGCAGTTGGCGGTTGAAAATGCTGTGAAGCAGGTGCCCGAAGTGCGGGTGGTGTTTTCTAAAACTGGGACCGCGGAATTGGCCTCGGATCCCATGCCGCCGAATGCTTCTGACACCTTCATAATGTTGAAACCAGTACACGAATGGCCTGACCCGCACAAAAGCAAAAGCACGTTGATTGATGACATCACCGCCAAGGTGACGGCGGTGCCCGGCAATAATTATGAGTTCACCCAGCCCATCCAGATGCGCTTCAATGAATTGATCTCGGGCGTGCGCTCGGATGTCGCGGTCAAGGTATTCGGGGACCGTTTCGAAGACATGGGGCCGACTGCGGAAAAGATCGCCGCGGTGCTGGCCACGGTGCGCGGCGCCGAAGGCGTGAAAGTTGAACAAGTCGAAGGCCTGCCGGCGCTGTCGATTAGTCTGCGCCGGTCCGCGATCAGCCGGTTGGGCCTGAACGTGTCCGACGTGCAGAACGCGATTGCCACCGCCATCGGCGGTCGCGAGGCCGGCGTGATGTTCGAGGGCGACCGTCGGTTCGACATTCTGGTGCGCCTACCAGAGAACCTGCGTGCGGACGTTGCCGCGCTGCGGCAACTGCCGATTTCGCTGCCGGCGAATGCGAACGACAGCGGCAGCGACCAGCTTACAGCAAAGGAACACACCGGCCTGCCGCAGCCCAGGTATGTGCCGCTGGGCGATGTGGCCGAGCTGACCTTTGCCGAAGGCATTAACCAGATCAGCCGCGATATCGGCAAACGCCGCATCGTGGTGCAGGCCAATGTTAGCGGCCGCGACCTGGGCTCGTTCGTCGCCGAAGCGCGGCAGAAGGTGGACGCAGAAGTGCGCGTTCCTGCCGGTTGTTGGCTGACCTGGGGCGGGCAGTACGAAAATCTCGAGGCCGCCAGAGCGCGGCTGATGGTGATCGTGCCGGCCTGTCTGGCGTTGATCTTCTTTCTGTTATTCAGCAGCTTCAATTCGGTGAAATATGCGCTGATGGTTTTTTCAGGCGTGCCATTGGCGCTCACCGGTGGCATCGTCTCGCTGTGGTTGTGCGGCATGCCGTTTTCGGTTTCGGCCGCGGTCGGTTTCATCGCGCTGTCCGGGGTCGCGGTGCTCAACGGATTGGTGGTGGTCAGCCATATCAATCATCTGCGCAAAACCGGCGTCGCATTAGAGACCGCGATCCGCGTCGGCAGCAGCGCGAAGCTGCGCGCGATCCTGATGACCGCGCTGGTCGGCGCGTTGGGCTATTTGCCGATGGCCCTGGCCACCGGCAAAGGCGCCGAAGTGCAGAAGCCGCTCGCGATCGTGGTCATTGGCGGAATCGTTTCTTCAACCCTGCTGACCTTAGTGGTGCTGCCCGCTCTGTATCGCCTGTGGCATCGCCGCGAAGACCGCTTTGACCCAGCTGACGAGGACGTCGAACATCTTTCGACCGCTCCACCAACCACGCCGTGATCGTGGCGGCCATAAACATTGTTTCTCTTCCATGAATATTTTCTTTCACCAAGGAGCACGCATGCACACCACCATTTTCCACCTTACCGTCGGCCGGATTGCACCTCCCGCTGCGCCCATGATCCATCGTACTGCACATCGTTTCTGTCTTTCAGCAGTTCTGTTGGTCTTGGCTGTCGGTGTGGTTGGCTGCGTCCGCTCGGATGGTCCCTGTCAGCACTATCGCTCACCGAAGATCGACAGCGTCGACATGCGCAAATCATTCCCTCGACCGGCCCTAACGCCGCTGCCGAGTTGCGCTTTTTCTCCAGAGTGCCCCTGCCCGCAATAGAAGGATGGTTACGCCAGACGCCGATTGATAGATTGGTACACCATCTCAATGGCGTCTGGCAAGTTTGTCTATGAACCAGGGTTGCGACTGATGATTCTGGTGAGCCTTCAGCGCTATTCTTTATTTCTCGTCGATATCAATGCTGCTATCGATTCTTTATGGTGCGGTCTGGCTTGGTGGAGATTGGAGCGTTGCGCGTGCGGTCAGTACGTAGTCGACGATGAGTGATTCCTGCTGTCGGTCGATGCGCGCTTTCGGTGCCATGCGACGAACCCACGTTTGCCATTCGGGATCGCGATATGCGGCTGGATCTGGAAGATTATGGCAGGATCCACACCGGGTGACAAACAGCGTGCGACCTGCCTCCAGGCTTGCGGCGGTGGTGTTGACATTAAGCCCTTTTGCCACCGCCACGAATGCAGGGGTGACACGTGGCAGAGACCCGGCGCATGCCGACAGAATGCAGCAACCGATGGCCAGTATGGCGCTCGCAGGCATCGAATTGGTGCGCAAGAAGTAGAAGTTTTTATGCATGGTCCTGGCCATCAAAAGAAGAATCCGACGCCACCCAAAAGATGATCGGCATTGGGCTTTTGGTTAGAACCGGTGCGGACATGTTGATAGTCAATCTTGAGCACCACCGAGGCGTTCGGAAATGCCGCCAGACCGAAGGTTTGGAAGTCCAAACGCCCAGCGCCGGTAGGCAGGTTATCATCTCGTACGGCAAAGCCTTGGGTCTGGAACACCGCGTGGGTGTAGCGATAGAATGGCACCAGTTCCCACCGCGACCCTGGCAGACGAAAATGCCAAGCCACTTCGCCAGAGGCGCCCCACATCGTGCGGCCGACATTATTTTCCGGATCACCGTCATTGTTGGCGCGCAAATTGGCAGCGTTGGAGAACGACATGCCAACGGCTTCGGCCCGCAGTTCCAAACCCTCAGTCTGCGGTCGATAGCGCAATTCCGTATCAATCATGGTCAGAGCGCAGTGACCAAGTGAATCGATGGTCACGCCGTTGCTGTCGCTGGCGTAGGCACCACGCGGCACAATGTTCGGCGAGTGATAAATGCTGGTGCTTCCGGCTAAACCGGAAATGGCCGGAACCCTGTAATCTAGGCGAAAAGCGTAGGCGATGGTGTTGTTCTGCTGCTTGAAATCGCCATTCGTTGGCCGGGCCAGTTGCAGGGCCTCGTTACCAGACACGCCGGCAGGATATCCCAGTGCGGCTGGTCCATTCGCCGCGGTGGTATCGCGAACATTGCCGCCGTTGTCGATGATGCTGGATGAAATCTGGAACTGGTAATTGATCGGGCCCGTGAGGATTCCATGCACGCTAGTGGCACCGGTGTACCAGGTGGTCGGAATGAGGCCTTGGGCCAATTCGGGACGTTGAACGCTGTAAAAGAATACCGGTTCATGGTTGAGATTGGTGTATCCGAATGCCACTTCATCGATTCCTGGCAGACGCCAGTGCAGATGTTCATTGATAGTCCAATCGAGATAAGCCTGTTCAACCTCGACGGCGCCGCCGGATTTGTCATCGTCATCGAAAGCAATGCCGCCATGTTCGACTTCGATCTCGGCTTTGAACAGCCAGCGATCATCGATTTGGTAACTCGGCATTAGCACTACTCGCGCCGCGTCAAAGCCATTTTGCCAATGGCCATTGTCATCGGCATTCTGCTGAAGCCCGAATTTCAATTCACCATAAGCACCGAATGATAGACCGCTTTGTATGTTGCCGCCGCTCACGGTTGGTTTGGTTTGTTCAACCGCCTGCAGGCGCAGATTCAGGGCATCGATCTGCTGCTGAAGTGTGGTCGGATCGTCAGGGTGCTCAGCAGCGGCAGCGAAGCCACCGCTGACGAGTAAACTCAGGAATGTTGCGGCCAGGCGCCGCCGCGGAATGGCAGGGACGTATACATGAAAATGCGAAAGCATCGGAGCATCCTTGAAAGAGTGATAGTTTTACGAAATGAATGGGTTCAGTTGCTGACGTGGGGCAGCGGCAGCAGCGGTTCGAACTGCTGATCGGTCAGCGTGCGCAGGAAAGCAATCACATCAGCCTGTTCGGAGACCGAGAGTCGGGGTGCTTCGCCAGGACGACGATCGTAAGGGACTTCGGTGGTGTTGACGTTGCCCTGCAACGCGCTGGGCAAATCATCGAACTTCGTTCCTGCTGGATACCAACGCGCGGGATCGGTGTCGCGGGTGACATAGAAGGCAACCAGCTCTTCCAAGGTCGTGAAACGACCATTGTGGAAGAAAGCTTCTTTCACTGCCGCATTGCGCAGGGTGGGGACTTTGAATGGACCTGCGAATGCAGGATCATTGTTGGGCAAGGTCCGTTTCGGACCACCCAGACCCAGATCAAAGAATGCCGGATCGGCATTGTTCGGTATTCCCTGATTGCGGGGCACGCCCAGATTGTCGTAGGTAAAATCGGTGAACAGCGAGTTGCGCGGATTCGGGTCGGTAGGATTAGCCGCATGACAGCCCACGCAGTTCGATTTCTGCGGATTGAAAAACAGCGACATGCCACGTCGCTCGGCGGTCGTGAACGTATCCCTGCCACGCAGATAATCGTCAAATCGCGATGCAAAAGGATGGAACTCCGGCGTGCTCTGATACGCGCCCAGGGTGGCGGCGATGGCATCGAAGGCGCTATCAATGTTATCAAAGATATCAGAACCAAACTCGGCCTGGAAGTCAGCCGCATAGCTTCCGCTGCGGATCTTTGCGACCACCGTGGCTTTGTCAGGATTGTTCATCTCGATTGGCGATAACAGCGGCAGTTTCGCCTGCTCAGCCAGAGTATCGACCCGTCCATCCAGAAATTGCCCGCCGGTGGGCGTATCGCCATCATCGGCATGGATGACGGCAAAGGCTGGCGTGAAGCTGCCATACATAACGGTCGGCGTATTCCTGAGCCCCAGGGCGCCGGTCGCGCCGCGCGGGACGCCAAAGGTTGAACCATTGTTGCCGCTGAAGGCGCGCTCGGGATTATGACAGCTTGCACACGAAGTGCCCTGTGGTTCCGACAAGCGCACGTCGTGAAAGATGCGATCGCCAAGCCGTTCACGGCGACTCAGGAGCCGGTCGGGATCGGTGTTTACTGGCATGGCCAGGGCGGGGCTACCGGCACAGCTTTGTAACAGGAATGCGAGGCTCAGTGCCCCCGCGGTGGCAAAGAAAATGTAAGCGGGAAATAGTGTTTTATGGCTCATGGTTACTTGCGGCGAGAAATCAGCTTGGATATGTTTGAGGTGATCATGTTCGAGGTTCGCGATTCGACACCTGCGTCGGTGAGGCATGGTATTTCGATACTCACCATGGTCCGACATCGCCGCTAAATGTTTGTTCTGCCTGCGTCGCGGGCGCAGTGGGATCGATCACCGTTGCGGCTGCGATGAATTCAGCCAAACGGGCGCGTTCGTTAGGGTCATGGCAAGTGGCGGCCAGGGCGCGGGCAAGGCCCAGCAGATGCTCAGCGTGATCTTCCCGGCCAAGACCGTTCGATGCTTGTGCGCCGAATAACATCGCGCGCACCGTGACAGGAATCGCTGACGCCGCGCTACCAGCCAGTTTTTGCACCCGCTGCGCGGTCACCGTGGCTTCCTGATACCTTTCAAGGGCGAGATAGACCTGGGTCAGCAACAGACCGGCAGCGATGCGCGCCGACGGTAGGTCGCTGAGCCCTGCGCACTCCCAGACCGCGTGGGCGGCGCGCAGCAACGCGCTGTTTTCGGCCTGAGTGCGCTTGCAGCGATGCAGCAACACCACTGCATCGGTGAGGTTTCGGGCGGCCTCGTGCTGGTAGCAGCGAGCATGCGGGGGCAGGAAGTTTGGGTTCGGAAAGATCATGATGCGGCGCCATTAGGCGCAGCCGCAGCGCGTAGTGACGATGATCCGCAGTCATGCAGGAACGATTCGTGACGGGCAATGGCGGCGTTGGACGTGGGGGGAGCAACGACATGCGCAGCGGCGATGGACATGGCGCGGACGATGGAGAGATCGCCTTGATGTCAATGAGAATGACTATCAATAACAATAAATGGTCAGGATTCCCTATTCCGATCGCCTCAAGCGAGCCGTTGGATTTAGGTCAGCGCGTCAACGCCAGGCAAAGTACGAGTGGTCGCGCCACACGCCGGCCAGCGTCCACGCGTCGACCGGCGAGTTCAGCTCAGGCGGCAGCGTCACCAGTTGCAGGGCCTTGTTGTCAGCGCCAGCCACGCGCATTGCCCGGCCGTCAGCCAGCCGCACCAACAGCGCGTTCTGCCCCGGGATCGGCACCGCCCACTGCGCCGGCGCCGGTAGGGGGACGGTGCGCTCGATACCGGCGTCGTGGAAGGTGACGCGATCGTTGACGCCGATCGGCCATAGCACCGCGATGTGCGTCGCCGCGGCGTCCAGCACCCGCACCTGAGCTGGCTGCGCATCGGTGTCGCGCAGCGCATGCCGAGCGAGCACGCGGCCCAGCGTCGGATCAAGCACGTCGAGATGGCTAGCACCGGCCGCGACCACCAGGAAACCGCCGGTGTACGCCAGATTGCGGCTGGGTGCGGACAGCGGCGGCGGCGCGGCCCAACGGTGTCGCCAACGCAGCGCGCCGTGGCGATCAGTCGCTTCGATCTGCGTCCAGGTCGGGCCGAAGCTGAGCGTGAAGCGTTGGTCGAGCACGGTGATGCTGCCGTCGGCGGCGCGCTGCGGCGTGGGCAGTGGCGGCGCGTCGGTGGTGCGCGTCAGCACCGGTGCCGCCAGCGGCGGCGCGATCTCTGCGCGATGGTCCAACGGCCATGACGCGTGCAGCGCGGCGACCGACACCGTATGTCGCCAACGCGCCGCCGGCCGTAGCAGATCGTCAGCGTCCATCGGTACGGTCAGCAACGGCGACAGATCATCGAAAAATCCGTTGTCGTCGTGATTACCGGGGACCATGCACATCGCCTGCCACACCAATGCGCGCTCAGCCGCGGTCGTCACGCAGCCGAGAACCTGCACGCCGAGTTCGTTTACGGTTTCCGGCCCCATGCCGAGGTATGCGTGCAAACGCACTGATTTTGCCGCGTCGCTGGCGTCGTTCTCCAATAAGGTCAACGCCTCGTTCCAACGCCCGCTGGCGACCAATAACTCGCCGCGCGCCACGGCTGTGCCGGCGGCAAACTGCACCGCGAACGGCGGCAGCCGCCAAGCGCGGCCATCCGGCGTCAGCAGCAGCACCGCCGCGTCTGGCGTGTGTGCACTCGCTAGTCGCCAGTCCGCGTCGACATCCAGGCCGTGCTCCAAGCGCTGCACCAAACGTTCGCCGTCGTACAGCAACAGCCCGCGCATGGTCAGCCACAGGCTGCGCGCGCCGCGCACCAACGGCGGCGCGATGGGCGCCTCAGTAAACGCGAACGCGCTGACGCGTTGATCGTCCAAGCCCAAGCGCCAGCCCACCGCATCGCCCATAAAGCCCGTGCGCAAAAACCACGCTGCCCCGCCGGCAACTGCGACCAGCGCGATGTCGTCCGGCAGCGGCGGCAACGCGGTGACGCTGCCGCTTTCGTCAATTGCGCGCAGTCCGGCGCGATCGCGCACGACCGTCGCGCCCGCGCCGGCGTGCGTCTGCGCGCCCAATTCCACCGCATATTGCCACAACACGCGATCCCACGGATCGCACGCCAGTACCCACCCCGGCCGCGTCTGCCAACGCACCGCCAGCCCGGCTTCTTCACCAGCGTGCACCGCGACGGGCGCCGGTTGCGGCAGCAGTTCTGGCAGTCCGAATTCGGTCAGCGCCACCGTCGCGTCTGGTGCCGCGCTGCGCGCCAGCAGCGCGCGTGCGAGCGCCCGGCGCTGATCAGACTCGGCCAGCGGCACGAACGCAGCGCAGGCGAGGAACGTTTCGAAGCGCCCGTAATCGAACGCCATGTCGCCGGCCGCGGTCAATGCCCGCAGCGCGCTTGGCGACGGCAGGTGATCGAGCGCGACGGCGGTCGCATCAGCGCCGTCAGCAACCGCCAGCGCATAGCGCCGATCAAGCACCGTCGCCACCTGCGCGCGCGCGGCGTCGTCCAACCGCGCGCACGCTTCCGGCAGGGCTAAAGTCCAGCGTCGGCTGACATCCGGCGTGCGTTCATTGGCCAACGCCACCGGCGTGCGGAACGCCGTCGCTGGCAACGCCGCCAAGGCCGCGGTGTCGCCGCGGCTAACCGCCATCAGCGCCGCGGTGACGGTCGCGACCATCGCGCCGTGGGTTGGCAACGGTTCGGCCATCGTCGAGCGCTCGGCGGCATGAATGCCGACCAAGAGCAGCGTCAGGAAAAGGGGCGCGAGCCAGCGCATGCTCGCAGCATCACAGCGCCTGCGCACTGTGCAGCGGCAATCGAGCCGCGAATGGGGCCGTAGTGCATTCGGCCCGCGTCACCGGCGCATACCGGTTCAGCCCTCACCGCTCAGTCGAATACGCTCAAATCCCAACGCTCACGCCATGGAATGCTGAGCTCGCCGTTGGCCCCGAACACCGCTGGCAACCACACATAACGCGAGTCGCGCAGGTTGTCTTTCTGCCAACGATCGAACATCACGATGAAAGCGTCGCGTCGACCAGCCACCGGCAGGATGTGCGTGTTTTGCGCGAAGAACGTCTGCTGCGCGTCGGGCCCAGTGCAGGGATCGCCGATCGTTTCCCACTCACCCATAATGCGGTCGGCGACCGCGTATTCGGCATGGTTCGGGTCCCAGCCAGTGGTGCCCGAGGAGACTAGATAATAGCGGCCGGCACGCTTGAACATCGCCGGCGATTCGCGCCCGCTTGGCGGCCCCGGCCGTTGCAGCACGCGCACGAAGTCGTCAGTGAGCGTCAGGTAATCGTCGCTGAGGCGGACTATCTGAATCGCGCTGTGCCACAGCACGCCGGTGACCAAATACGCGGCACCGTCGTCGTCCTGAAACAGCGTCAGGTCGCGGCTGTCGACGCCGCATGGCTGCAGCGAACCTTGGTAGATGAACGGGCCGGTGGGGCGGTCGGCTACCGCGACGCCGGCGCTGGCCAGGTCGTAAGAGCAATTGTCCACATGCAGCCACAGCACGAACTTTTTGGTATGTGGATTGAAGACCACTTTGGGGCGCTCGGCCACGCGGCTGGGATGCAGATCGTGGGTTTCATCGTTGGGCACCGCCGGCAGCACCACGCCTTCGTGCCGCCAGTGCAGCAGATCGCGTGAGGAATAGCACGAGATCCCGATCACCGGCACGCGTTGCAGTCCTTTCACATAGGGCTCATTCGGCGCGTTTTTGTTTTCGCCGTACCAGTAATAGACGCCCTCGTGATGCAGCACGCCGCCGCCGTGCGCTTGGATCGGCTGACTGTCGGTATCAAGCCACACTGCGCCGGGAATGAACTGGTCGCCGGGAACAATGTCATGGTTCGGTAAAGTCATGGGCAGCCTGCGAGAGAACGGGTGAATAGGCGCAGCACCGTAGACCGGTGCCAGTTCTGCCAAGGCCGACCCACCGCGATCACGATCCACGTCAACTTTGCGCCGTTGCCCGGACTGCGCCTCGCGCACGCTCCGGCCCATGACTGTTGCCCCGACGCCCGCCGAGCTCTATGCCGATCACGCCGCACGCCCCCGCAATTTGGGCAAGCTGCTGAATGCGGCGGCGGTTGGCGATGTCGGTTCGATCGTGGTCGGCGACGCTCTGCGTTTTTACATTCAGGTCACGGACGAGCGCATTACCGCCGCGAAATTCCAGGTCTTTAACGCCGCCGATCAGTTGGCTGCGGCCTCGGCGGTGACTGAAATCGCGGTTGGTAAAACACTCGATGAGGCACTCGCGCTGACCGCGCTCGACGTGTGCGCGCACCTGCAGGGTCTGGACTACACCGCGCTGCCGCCGCAGCCGTGGGGCCTGGCCGGACTCCGCGCGGCGGTGGCAATGTTCCGCGCCGAAGATCTGCCGGCCGACGACGATCGCGCCGATGCGCTGCTGTGCCGGTGTTTGGGCATCAGCGAAGACACCGTGCGCCAGTCGATCGCGGTGATGAAACTTACCGATGTCGACGCAGTGGTCGCCGCCACTGGGGCGGGTTCTGGCTGTGGCACCTGCCGCGCGGATATTCCGCGTTTACTCGACGAAGCGCAGGGCAAGGCCGTAGCGAAACCCGCGGCAAAAACCGCCACCGCCGGCCGCATC